>SXKQ01000156.1 GCA_005778045.1 Planctomycetia bacterium | reverse complement strand
GGGTCGTGCTCGCCCCAGTTCTCGTCCCGTGAGCAAGCGTAGCGCGGCCTGAGGCGGGGGCACGGAGGCGGGAGCGGAGCGACGCCGCAGATGCCAACGCCGGTGGCCGCGCGCAGCGCACAAGCGGCCGAACCCACGCAGGAACGAGCAAGAACCCAAGTCGCCGAAGCCTTCGCAGGCTGAGATCGCTCCGGAGAGCTTGGAGGCCATTGAGAGGGCGTCGGTGCAGTTGAGGCATCCGCTCACGCGCGAGAACTACCTCGCGCTGGCCAGCTGGGAAGACCGGGAGCCGACGATTGACGAGGTGCTCGATCTGCCGGAGCGGTACCAGAAGCGCCGCTGTCGATCGCGGGACTAGCTCGAGGCCGCGCGGGTCGGCCGCGTCGACGAGACGCACTCCATCTCCACGACCGTGCGGACGAAGAAATGCCGCAGGCGGCGGCGCCGTCGGGCTCGCGCAGGTGCGCATGCCGGCGCTCGCGCGCGGCGACGGCTCGCAGGGGAGTGCCGCGCCGTGAATGGTCGGGGGCGGGGGTGTAGGCTGGCGAGGACATGGGGGCTTTGGAGGGGGCGGACCGGCGGCGGGTGACGCGGCTGGTGCTGGTGGCGGCGCTGCTGCACGGGCTGGCGTACCTGTTCGCGGTGGCGCCGTGGATGGGGGAGGACGAGCCGTGGCACCTCGAGTACGCGAGCCACGTGGCGGAGCTGCACCGGCCGTGGGGCGGGAAGGCGGCTCAGTACGGGGCGGGCGCGGAGGCGGACGAGCGGCGGCTGTGGCCGACGTCCCAGCTGCAGGTGCGGCGGCGCATGGCCGGGACGAGCGAGGAGGAGATCGCCGCGCGCCAGCGCGAGATCCTCGCCTCGATGGCGGAGCACGAGTACTTCCGGCGGGTGGACTGGGCGGGCGCGGTGAGCGACCGCACGGACTTCGATCAGGTGGAGGAGTTCTTCACGGCGACGTCGCAGCCGCCGGGCTACTACAGCGTGCTCGGCGCGTGGCTCTTCCCGGTGCGGCACGCGTCGATCGAGACGCAGCTCGTGTGGGCGCGCTGCCTGTCGCTGCTCCTGTACCTCGCCTCGGTGTGGGTCGTGCTGCAGCTCGCGTGTTGCGCGTTCAGCGACCGCTCGCTCGCGATCGGCGCCACGCTGGCCTTCGCGTGGTTCCCGATGAATGCGCGGCTGGGCGCGGTGGTGAACAACGATGTTCTGGCACGCACGCTGGGCGCGGTGGTGCTCCTGCTGTGCGCGCAGCGGCTCGCGGGGGATGCGTCGCGCCGCACGCTGGTGCTCGCGGCGGCGCTCGTCGCGCTCGGGCTGCTGGTGAAGTCGACCGTGATGAGCCTCGCGGGCGTCGTGGCGATCGCGTGGATGTTCGGCGGCGAGCGCTCGGCGCGCTGGCGCAATGTGCTGCTCGGCGTCGTCGCATGCGCGGCGGTCATCGGCGCAGTGCTGTGGCTGTGGCACGTGCAGCACAGCCCCGTCCTGCCGCGCAATGTCGACGCGTTCCTCGCGCGCGTGCAGCGCGGCGCGTCGCTCGAGACCCTCGGCGAGCTGTGGCGCACCTTCGTCGGCGGCTTCAACTGGTACTCGCGCGAGTTCTCGCCGACGACCTACGCGGTCGCGGGCGTGCTCGCGGGCGTGGCGACGCTCTCGGCCTTCTCGGCGCTCTTCCACACGCGCCGCGGCGTGTCGCGGCCCGTGCTCGGGCTGTGCTTCGCGCTCCTCGCACTGCAGGTGCTGCTCGTGGTCCTGCGCGGCGAGGGGCAGGGGCGCTACCTGATGCCGGCCATGGCCGCGCTCGCGATCGTGTTCGCGACCGGGCTGCTCGCGCCACTCTCGAACTTCCGGCGGCCGGCGGGGCTCAAGCTCTTCGCCATGCTGCTCTTCACCTACGACGCGCTGTTCCTGTGGGGCGGACTCGTGCCGAACGAGTGCCTGCTGTGGGGTTCCTAAAGATGCTGCGCGCGCTCGTCATCGCCGTGGTCGCGCTGCTCGCGCTGTTCTCTTGGCGCGAGGACCTGCCCGACGTCGAGATCCGTCTCGCGGAGCGCACGACGCAGGCCGGGCGCATCTTCGGCGGCTATCCGCTCGGGCAGGGCTTTACGTGCGAGCACGGCGGCCTGCGCGCGCTCGACGTCGCGCTCGCGCCCATCGGCGGCGCGGCTCTGCCGCTCGAGTTCGAGCTGCGGCGCGGGGCTGCAGATGGCGAAGTCGTGCGGCGCGCGAGCGTGGCGGCCGAGGCGCTGCCTGCGAGCGACGGCTGGGTGCGCTTCGAGTTCGAGCCCATCGAGGATTCGGGCGGCGAGCGCTTCTTCTTCGCGCTCTCCGCGAGCGATCGCACGGGGCACTCACCGTGGCTGCGCTTCCGCGGCGTGCCCTACGTCGTGCGGCCGTGGGGCGATCGTGCGCTCGATGGCTCGGTGATCGAGGGCGAGCTCCTGCCTGCGCCACCGAGGCCGCGAACCGACCTGCACCACGGCGACCTGCATGCGCTCGCGTTCGCGATGAATTACATGCATCCGGAGGCCGGTGCGGCGAAGCTCGAGCTTTTCGACGCGCAGACCGGCGAGGTGCTGCGCACGGCGAGCATCGGTCCGGGCCTGCCGTGCGATACGGGCTGGGTGTTCTTCCGCTTTGACACTCTCGCCGACACGCGCTGGCGCGCGCTGCGCTTCCGCGTCGAGCTGCCGACCGGCGCGAGTCTGATTGGCAACGCCGAAGGGCCGTCCATCGTTGCGTACCACGGCGGCTCGAAGGTGCCCGAGGACGTGCTCGGCGCGACGTGCGCCGGCGCGGAGCTACCCCAGCGCGACCTCGTGTTCCGCGTGTGGTCGAGCGACTCGCGCTCGGCCCTGCTCGGGCGGCTCGCGGGGCGCGGCGGCGAGCGCATCCTGTGGGCGGCGATCGCGTGGTTCCTCGCGATCGTTGTCGCGGCGCGCCTGCTCGGGCGACCCGTCGAGGAACGCGAGTAGCTCGTGCGGGCGCTGGCGCTCGTCGTGCTTGCGCACGTCGCACTTGTGTTTGCGGCGTGCTCGCGAGCGGAAGTGCGCGAGTCCGCGGGAACGCGCGCGAGCGAGTCGTGGGTCGCGATGAGCTTCAATGTGCGCTACGGCAGCGCGGACGACGGGCCCGACGCTTGGCCGTTGCGGCGCGACGACCTGCTCGCACGCATCCGCCAGCAAGCGCCGACGATGCTCGGCGTGCAGGAGGCGCTGGACTTCCAGGTCGAGTGGCTCGGGAGCGAGTTGCCGGGCCACGTGCGCATCGGCCAGGGCCGCGAGGGTGGCGCACGTGGGGAGCACTGCGCGCTGTTCCTCGAGCGCGCGCGGTTCGAGGTGCTCGCGAGCGGTGACTTCTGGCTCAGTGAGCGTCCGGACGAGGTCGGCTCCGTGGGCTGGGACGCGGCGCTCCCGCGCATCTGCACGTGGGCCCGCGTGCGCGAGCGCGCGACGGGGCGCGAGTTCACGGCGTGGAACGCGCACTTCGATCACCGCGGCGAGGTCGCGCGCGAGCGCTCTGGCCAGCTGCTCGCGAGCCGGATCCTCGCGTTCCGCGGCGAGCACGTGGTGCTCGGCGACTTCAACTGCGGCGAGACGAGTCCAGCGCTGCGCGCGCTCGCCGCGGCGGGGCTGCGCGACACGTTCCGCGATGTTCCCCACGGCACCGACCATGTCGGGACGTTCCACGCGTTCCGCGGCGGCAGCGCGGGCGAGAAGATCGACTTCGTGCTGGCCACGCAGGGCCTGCGCACCGTCTCGGCCGCGATCCTGTCCGAGCCGGGCGCGCGCGGGCGCTGGCCGAGCGACCACCACGCGGTCGTGGCGGCGCTCGTCTGGCGCGAGTGAGGCAGGCCGAACTCAGGCAGCGTCCGCGTCGCGCGCGTCGAGCAGCGCGTCCTTCGAGCCGCCGCGCATGCGGAGCACGACGAGGCGCTGACCGCCGGGGGCGCGTAGGTCTGCAGGCCGACGAGCGTTCCCTTGGCTCGTGCCACGAGCTCGGCGAAGTCGGCGGAGCCGTGCCCGGTCCTGAGGAAGCCGAAGGTCACGCGCAGGACGCCCGCGGAATCGAGCATGCGCGTGAAGGCACGGAGGATGTCCGACTCGGTGACGATGCCGACCAGCTCGCCCTTGTGGAGCACGGGCAGGCCACCGACCTTGTGCTCGAGCATCGCGCGCGCGGCCGTCTCGATGTGGTCATCCGCGTCGACCGTGACGAGCTTCGTCGCCATGACGCGCGAGACCGGGAGGCTCTCGCTCTCATGCCCGGCGTTCGTCTCGGCCTGCGCGATGGTGCCGGGCAGGACTCGCAGCAGGTCACTCAGGCACACGATGCCGGCGAGACGTCCGACGCGCACGACGGGAGCGCGGCGCAGCGAGTGCGCGCGAAGCTCGCGGAGGGCGGCGAGGCAGGTGAGGCCTTCGTCGACGGTTCGGACTCCGCGACTCATGAAGCAGCGGACCAACATCGCCGCTCTCATCGGCAGCGACTCCGCCGCCGCTCGATACGCACTCGGTGGCCTCGGAGGCCAGTTCACAGCCGGGCCTTCGGCCGCGGCGGTCAGACTCGGGGGCGGTAGCGACTCTCCAGCACGCGCAGGTGGTGGCGCGGGTGTCCGACGAGCACGCGCAGCAGCGCCCGCACACTGACGGGGCTGCCGTTCGCCTCGCCGCGGCGGACGAGGGCGTCGGCGTCGAAGCGGCGGAACAGCGCGAGGTTCGCGCGGCGGCAGAGCACCCACTCGTCGAGCAGCTCGCGCAGCGGAATGCGCTCGAAGTCGGCGTGCGCGACGAAGTGGTCCTCGTCGTAGCCCGGCAGGGGCGTGCGATCGGCGCGCGCGATGCGCAGGGCGCGATAGCCGAAGATGCGTTCGGAGTCGGTCAGGTGACCGACGACCTGCCGTACGCTCCACTTGCCAGGCGCGTAGCGGTGCGTCTCGAGTGCGCCCGCGAAAGGCGCAAGCGCGTCGGGGAGCTCTGCGAGCTGGGTCTCGAGGACCGGCAGGACCTCGGGCTCGGGGACGAGAGCCACGTAGCCGGCATAGAACGGCGCGTATTCGTCGGTCTGCATGGAGGAGAGTGTGGCGCGAGAGCGGCCCTCTCGTCGAGTAGACTCTCGCGTCCCGTGGACGTCTGCCTAGTCAGCCCCGAGATCCCGCACAACACTGGCTGTGCCGCGCGCCTGTGCGCGTCGACGCACAACGTGCTGCACTTGGTCGAGCCGCTCGGCTTCAGTCTCGAGGATCGCTACCTCAAGCGCGCCGGCCTCGACTACTGGCCGCAGGTCGAGCTCGTCGTTCACCGCGGCTGGGAAGCATTTCTCGAGCAGCTCTCGAAGGGCGCGCAGCGGCCCGCGGGCGAGCGCCTCAAGCTCTTCACCGCCCGCGGCGGCACGAGCCTGTTCGAGGCGCAGTTCGAGCCCGACGACATTCTTGTATTCGGCTGCGAGAGCAAGGGCCTGCCGCAGGAAGTCATCGAGGCCTATCCCCGGCAGCGCATCTACGTGCCCGTGGCGCGCGGAGTACGCAGCCTGAACCTCGCGAATGTCGCGTGTCTCGGTGTCTACACCGCGATGGTGCGCGCCGGAGTGCCGCTCCCGGACAACGACGGCACCTACGAGGCCCACCCGCTCGCCAACGAGGACATCTGGCCGCTGAGCCGCGTGCGCCGGCCGGAGTGACGCGGCGCGCGCGGCTCTCCCGCATCGACTAGAAGTAGAACGAGAGGCCGACGAGGAACGCGAACATGTCGCGGTCGACGTCCGCGGTGCCGACGGAGTCGGTCCAGTCTTCCGAGGACCAAGCCTTGGAGAAGCGTGCGTCGAGCGCGACGGACTCGGACAGGAAAGCGGTCAGTCCGGCGGCGAGTCCGTAGTAGTTGCCGTCGATATCGAAGTCGCCGTTGCTGCCATTCAGCAGGCCAAAGCCGGCGCCCACGTAGGGCCGCACCTGACCCTCGGAGACGAGGTAGTAGCGAGTGTTGACGCCGATGGCCGTGAGGTCGCTGTCGATGAAAGTGGTTCCGTTCAGGGACTGCTGCTCCGAGCGATAGCCGAGACTGGCACCCACCTCGACGTTGGGGCTGACGAAGTAGCCCCAGTTGCCCGACAGGTCGACGGACTCGATCTCGAGATCGTCGAAGGAGTCGTCGAGCTCGTCATTCGCGAGGGAGAATGCGATTCCCGCGCTTTGCGTGCCGCTCTGGAATCCGGGGGCGGAAGCACCGGTCGAAGTGCAGCTGGAGAATGTGGCGAGTCCGAGGAGGACTCCGCAAGCAGAGCTGGGCTTCATGAGTGTGAAATGGGGGAGCGCAGTCGCTCCGCGAGGTGTGGGGGGACAAGTTGGAGCGCAGCTCGAATGCGCACTCCAGTGGCCGAAGCGTACTCGATGGCGACGAGTTGTGCATCCCGAACTATGTCATGCGGGGCGCACGGCCGGCGAAGTCTCCCTGAACCCTTCCTTGGGGTCGCCCTGCGGGCGAAGATGCCCGGGATGCAGCAACGCAAGCCCAAGCGAGATGACCGGCTCGAGGTCGAGGTCGAGCGAGTCGACGAGCGGGGGCTGGGCGTCGGGCGCGCCGAGCACGAGTCGGGCGAGTATCGAGTTGCGCTGCGCCGCGCACTGCCGGGCGAGCGCGTGGCGGCGCAGGTGTTGCGGCGACGGGGTAACAAGATCGAGGGCCGGTTGCTCGAGGTGCTGCGCGCGAGCGCGGATCGCACGAGCCCGCCGTGTCGGCACTACGGATCGTGCGGTGGGTGTGCGCTGCAAGACATGAGCTACGCGGCGCAGCTCGCGACCAAGCGCGAGATCTGCGAGCGCGCGCTGGCGGCGGAACTCGTGAAGGTCGACGTCGAGCCGGTGATCGGGAGCGCTGCGGCGCTGCGCTACCGCAACAAGATGGACTTCACGTTCGGCACGCGCCGCTGGGTCGAGCCGGGCGAAGCGGAGGGGGTGCAGCGCGACTTCGCGCTCGGGCTCCACCCCCGCGAGCAGTTCCGCAAGGTGCTCGATGTCGAGGCCTGCGAGATCCAGCCACAGCCGTTCGATGCGATCCTCGCCAGCGCGCGCCGGATCGCGCTCGAGCAGGGGCTCCGCGCGTGGGATCTGGTGAAGCACGAGGGCTTGCTGCGCCACGTCGTGCTGCGACGCAGTGTCGCGACGGGCGAGATCCTCATGCAGCTCACGACCTCGAGCGAAGCACCCGAGCTCGTCGGTCCCTATGTCGCGGCGCTGCTCGCGGCGCATCCTGAAGTCACCACGCTCGTGCAGGCGATCAACTCGCGCGGCGCGACGGTCGCGATGGGAGAGCGTGAGCTGGTGCTCCACGGCAGCGGCTCGATCCGCGAGCGACTGGCGGGCCTGTGGTATCGCGTCTCGGCGGCGAGCTTCTTCCAGACCAACACGGCGCAGGCGGAGAAGCTGGTCGAGGTGACGCTCGAGGAAGCGCGCCTCTCGGGTAGCGAGCGGGTGCTCGATCTCTACTGCGGAGCCGGAACGCTGACATTGCCGCTGGCTCGGCACACGGCGCATGTGCACGGCGTCGAGCTGGTCGAGGCGGCGGTCTCGGACGCGCGGCGCAACGCCGAGGAGAATGGAATCGGGAACGTCACGTTCAGCGCGGGCGACGTGCTCGCGTGGTTCGGTAGCGCCGGAGCGATCGAGTGCGACGTCGCCGTGGTCGATCCACCGCGGGCCGGCCTGCATCCCAAGGTCGTCGAGCTGCTCGCGCGGATTCCCGCGCGGCGCATGGTGTATGTGTCCTGTCACATCGGTTCGGCGGCGCGGGACATCGCCGCGCTCGCGCCCGCCGGCTGGCGCGCGACGCGCGCTCGCCCGGTCGATCTCTTTCCGCAGACGCCGCATGTGGAGTGCGTGCTCTCTCTGGAGCGCGCGCCGTGAAGGAAGGGCAGGAGCCGCCTCCGTGGGGCCCGGCAGCGCCGCGCGGTATTCCGGTGTGGAATCCGCGCGGCTTGTGCCCCGACTGCGTCCACGTGCGCAGGATCGAGTCCGCCAAGGGCTCGGTGTTCTGGATGTGTGAACTCTCCAAGCAGGACGAGCGCTTCCCGCGCTACCCCGTCCAGCCGCGCATGGCCTGCCCGGGCTTCCAACGCTAGATTCTTTGCAGCGATGGGACGCGAACTGATTGTCGCCCAAGGCGCGTTTCTCGCCGCCGGGCCGGACCTTGTCGATCCGAACTTCCTGCACACGGTCGTGCTGATGTGCAGCCACACGGACGACGGGGCCTATGGACTCGTGCTCAATCGACCCAGCGAGTTTCGCGCGCGCGAGGTGCTCGGCAGCCATCCGGTGCTCGGGGCGAGCGAGCTGCGCATATACCTCGGCGGTCCCGTGAGCTTCGATACACTGCAGATTCTGCACCGCGCACCGGACGTGATCACCGGCGGGATGCAGCTAGCAGAGGACCTTTGGGTCGGCGGCGAGCTCGACGAGGTCGGCGCGCTGTTGGAGCTCGATCCCGAGCGAGCGCAGCGCGACGTCAAGTTGCTGCTTGGCTACGCGGGTTGGGGGCCTGGGCAGCTGGAAGGCGAGCTCGAAGAGGGGGCGTGGCTCCCGGCGCCTGGCAGCGCGGCGCGCGCGTTTCAGGCGGATGCGCAGCGGCTGTGGCGCGACGTCGTTCTCGACCTCGGTCCGCAGTTCCGCTCGCTCGCGTTCGAGCCGCCCGATCCGGACTGGAATTGACGCGCGATCCGCTGCTCACCTGCGACCTTGCAAGCCCACGGGCGCTTCCCGCCCGAGAAATTGAAGACCATGAATCCGCAATCGAATCCCACGGTCCGTCGGCGCCGCTGGCCGCTTGTTTCCGCTATCGCGTTCGTCGTGCTGTTCGCGATCGTCGCATTCGCGCCTTCGCTGCTCGGTGGCCTCGTCGCCGGCAAGGTCACGGACGTCTTCGCGGCGGAACGCGAAGGCAAGCTCGAGATCGCGGAACTCAACCTCGGGTGGACGGGACGGCAGACGCTGAAGGGGGTGCGCTTGCTCGCGCCGGATGGCAGCGAAGTCGCGCGCATCTCGGCGGATTTGCCGTCGTTGCTCGACCTCGCCATGGGCACCGGAAGCAAGCTCGGGAAGGTGACGGTGCGCGCGGAAGCATCGCTCGTCGCCGATGACGCGGGCGTGACGAACCTCGATCGCGCACTCGCGCTCCGTCCGGGCATCGATACGTCGCCGACGCCCGCGGAGGAGCCTGGCGAGCCGACTGATCTCGGCAACTTGCTGCGCGCGCTCGATGTGGAGCTCGAGGTGCTGGTCTCAAAGGCGCAGTGGTCCGATGTGCTCACGCGCGCGGCGGGAGCGCCCTTCGCGATCGAGAACTTCACCACGCGCGTCGTGTTGCGGCCGGGCGAGCCGCTGCGCGTCGACGTGGATGGCCTGCTGTCGGGGGAGAAGCCGGGGCGCATCCAGGTGGTGCTCGCGTTGCATGACTTGCTCGCCGGTGCGGGACTCAACCCTGCCGCGCGCTTTGAGCTCGACATGAAGCTCGATGCGATGCCGAGTGCGTTCATCGATGCGCTGGCGCAGCAGCCGGGGACGTTGAACACGCTCCTCGGTCCGGAGTTCAAGATTGCAGCACTTGGCAAGGGCACCCTCGAGAGCGGTGAGATCGACCTGCGCATCGAAGGTGAGCGCGGCGCGATTACGTTCAAGGGCGGCCTCGTGGGCGGCGTGCTCGGCAAGGACGAGCCGGCGGCCTTGACCGTATCGCTGCGGCCGGATCGCGCGGGACTGGAGCGTGTGCTCGCTGCACACGCGCCGCAAGGCTTGACGCTTGGCGTGCTCGCGGAGCCGTCGATCGAGCTCGCGCTCACCGGGCTGCGCGTGCCGATGCAGAAAATCGTCGAGACGCAACAGGCTGGAGGCGATGTGGTTGGCACCGCGCTCGGAGGCAGTGAGTTCGCACTCAAGGCTTCGACCCAAGGCTGGAAGGCGAGCGGCGAGCTCGTTCCGCTTGCTAACGGAGCGAGTATCGACGGACTGCGACTCGACGTCGCGCTCGCGCCGCAGGGCGAGACGCGCATGCTCACGCTGCAACTCGAGTCGCAGCTCGGTGCGGGCGCTAGCGGCTTCGCGACGGCGCAAGTTCGCGTCGAGGATTTCGCCCGTTTTCTCGCCGGCGATCCCGCGAGCCTGATCAAGTCCTCGAAGGGCGACGAGCCGCGCTTCGACGTCACGTTCACGCTGCAGGGGCTGCGCAGCGCCACGCTCGCTGCCTTCGCGCCCAAGGACGTCGATGTGGTCGCGCTGCTCGGTCCGGAACTCGACCTGCGCGTCGATGTCACCAACGGTCGGGGACACCGCGAGGCGCTGGTGCGCGCGAAGTCGCCGACGCTCACGGTCGACCTGAATGGCTGGCTCGATGGTGGCTACGCGTTGCAGCCCTCGGGCGAGCCGTGGACGATCGCGCTCGAAGTGCCACAGGGGACGCTGGCGCGCACCGCCGCCCCGTTCGTGCCGGAAGGCATGAAGCTCACGCCGGGCCGGAGCGTGAGGGTTCGTGTCGGGCCCGGCTTGAGGGTGCCGATTGACGCGTTGGCCGAGTCCAAGGAGCCGCTCGCGACGTTGCTCCAGCTGGCAAGCGTCGACGCGAGCGTCGAGCTCGATGGATTGGACTTCGCGGATGCGACGCGGGCTGTGGAGCTCCGCCAGCTCCAGCTCGGCTTCCACCTCGGCCATGGAACAGACCCGCAGCCCTTGCTGGCGACGCTCGCGGCGCGGCTCGGTGCCAAGGGCGACGGATCGATTTCGCTGCGCGCGGGTTGCGCGAAAGCGGGAGCGCTGGATGCGCTCGTGGATCCCACGGCAATCCCCGAGCTGAACGTGGAGTTGCTCGGCAACGGCCTCCCGCTCGCGTGGGTCGATGGCGGCGCCGGTCCGGACTCGCTCGCGTCCAAGCTCGGAGCGCTGGCGAACGTGAAGCTGGCGACCCGCGTCACGCAGGATGCGGCCGAGAAGCTGACCGCCAAGATCGAGCTCGACGCGAAGTTCGAGCGTGCGGCACTCGGGGCGATCGTGGACGCGACAGTGGAAGATCTGTTCGCGCGCAAGTCGAAGCGGGCCGATGGAGTGCCTCCGCAGCTGGCCGCGAAGATCCAGGCGCGCGGCCTGAAGTCACTCGAGAACTTCCTGCCGAAGAATGTCGGCGCGAGCGTGGTCGAGCTCACCGGGGACACCCTCTCCGCGGAGGTGGATGTGCGTCCGCTGCCGGGCGCGAAGTCGGCGCAAGAGCTGCGGTTCGGAGCGAAGCTCTCCGCGGAGCGCGTACAGCTCTCCACCGCTCTGGAGCTTGCCGGCGAGCGTCTCAAGCTCGCGGGCGTTCCGTTCGAGCTCGCCGTGCGTCCCACGCAAGGCATGCTGGATCGTCACGTCGGCGCGAGCCTGCCCGCTGGGACGACCATGGCGCTGCGCAGCGACGCGGAGCAACTCACCGTGTTGGTGCAGGAACTCGAGCTCAAGCTGCCGACGGGAGAGGTGGACGTCGGGAAGCTGCTCGGGGACCTGGCCATTCAAGCGCGCATCGAGTTGCCCAAGATTCGTTACACGCAGACGAGCGAGGGCACGGCGAACCAGTTTGAGCTCGAGTCCGCGGTCGTCGCTGCCGCGCTCGCTCCGCGCAAGCCGGTGGAAGTGTCGCTGAAGCTCGCGCTGGCGGGCTCCCAACCTGCAAAAGTCGAGGTCGGAGCGCTGGTTGCGGAGCTCACGCCGTTCCTCGCGCCGATCGACGCGGCCACGTTCGTTCCGCCGAGCAGCAGCGTGAAAGTGAACGTCGAGGGGCTGCGAGCCTTCGCGGCCTTCATCCCGCCCGAGTTCGCGGAGTCGTTCTACGAGCTTGCCGGGGATGGAATCCGCGCGGAGCTCGCGCTCGACGCGGTCGATCGCAAGCCTGGCGAAGGGAAGCTCGGGATCTCGCTCGTCACGAAGGGCATCGATCTCTCAGGGGCCGCGAACCTGCGCGGCGGCAAGCTCGAGATCGGCGAGCAGCCGATGGCGCTGACGGTGCGGCTCTCCAACGCACTACTGCAGCGTCACGTAGCGGCCTCGATGCCTCCGGGGTCCGCGGTGGCATTCACGCTCGCCGAGCCCACTCTGGGGCTGAAGCTCGGGCCGCTCTCGCTTCCTCTCGACGCGTGGATGCCGCCGGCGGGCTCGGAACGGGCCTCGCTTGCGAGCGCTCTGCGCCGCACCGCAGTGCGGACGATCCTGGAAGCGCCCGCGCTGCGCTACACGCATCCGCCTGCGGCTGAGGGCCAGAGCGGTACGACCATGGAGGTGCGTGAGCTCGTGCTCGGGATTGACATGCTCGCCGCGAAGCCGCTGTGCATCGAGGCGCTCGGCAAGATCGGTGGCGAGAAGGCAGGCCAGCTCGCGCTCAAGGCCAGTGTCGCCGATGTGGGCGCGTTCCTCGAGCTCAAGGAAGGTTCGCCGTTGCCGCCCGTCACGCTCGAAGGTGGCCTCGAGGGGCTTCCGACGGCGCTCGTGGATGCGCTGGCTGCGCAGGACGGGCTGCTCGTCGATGTGCTCGGGCCTGTGGTCGCCGCGAAGATCGCCGGGACGTACCCGAGCAAGACCGATCCGCTGCGCGCGGAACTGCGCAGCGCGAATGCCTCGCTCAAGATCGTCGCTCGCCTCGAGGACAAGCTGGTGGTCGCAGTGGGCGAGGAGGGCATCGACGCGAGCCTGCCGCTCACACCGCTCTTTTCGCAGCGCATCGTCGGCGGGCTCGTGCCGCTGATGGTCAACGCCAGCAAGCCTGAGGGATCCAAGCCGCTCTCGCTGAAGCTCTCGAAGTTTCAGCTCCCGCTCGATGGTGACCTGCGCAAGCTCAATGGCGAGGTCGCGCTCGATCTCGGAGAGGTGACCTATGAGATCCTGCCTGGAATCACGCGCTTGTTCGACGCTTTCGGACAAGGGGATCTGGTGCGCAAGAGCGTGAACCTGAAGTCGCTCTCGATCCCGATCAAGAATGGCATCGCGGGCTACGAGGCGCTTCCGATCTCGATCAAGGGCAAGGAGTATCCGTTCGTCGGCACCTACGACATCGCCAGGGGCGAGATGAAGTTCGCGGCTTCGTTGCCGCTCTCGCTGTTGGGCAAGTCGGTCACACGCGAGCTCGACAAGGTGCGCGACTTCATCGACCCGGAGCTGCTCGTTCCGATCGAGATCAGCGGCCGCTGGAATGATCCGTCGCTGCGTCTCGGCAAGGGCTTCGTCGAGAAGCTGCTGCGCGACGCACTCGGTGGCGAGCTGATCGACGGACTGCAGGACCTGTTCGGCAAGAAGAAGGACAAGAAGGACGGCGAGTGAGGTGCGCAGCTTTCCTTCTTGCACTCGGCACACTGGGGTGCGCCAGTGCGGACCAGCGTGGTCTGCTCGTCGTGCAGGCGCCCGCGGAGTTGTCGGCCGAGCAGCTGGCGGCGGCCGAGCGACATCTCGCGCATCGGATCGATGCGGCCTTGTTTGATGTGCGTGCGACACGTGTCGACCCGAAGCTCGGGACGATCACGTTCACGCTCGCGGCGCTCCCAGGAGGTCGCGCGGCCATCCTGCGCGCGCTCGTCGAGCGTACGGGAGCACTGCGCCTTGCTCCGATCGTGGAGCCGGATGCCGCGATCGCGGGAGCCGACGACGAGCGCGAGGGCATGTTGCAGTGGCGAGGCATGTATCCCGAGGGTGATCCGCAGCGTTATCACGATGCGCCGGCAGCGCAGGGTGGTCCCTCGGTCTCGGTTCGCTGGTACGAGGACTGCTCACCGCGACGTCCGTGGATTCGTTGCAACGCCCGCGACGCGCAGGCGGACCCGGCACTCGCCTTCACTGAGCGCGACGTCGAGGGGTTGGAAGTGCCGGCGAGCGGAGAGCTTCTGCTGCGCTGGAAGCGCGAGCGCGCCGCGACGCTTCACGCGTATGCATCCGGCCTCGGCGGAGTGCCCTTCGCGCTCATTGACGACGAGCGCATCGTCGTCGCCGAGCTGCGCGACGTGAGCGAGGATGCGCTCACGCTCCGCTGGGACTGCGAGCGAGCCGCTCTCGAGGTCGTCGTCGCTGCGTGGGGCGTCGCGGCGAAGGAAGGCCGGCTTGCGTTCCGGCCCCGCGTGCTCGAGTTGCGCTGAGCGTCAGGGCTTTGGCGCGCAGGAGAGTGCCGCGTCGAGCAGTGCATGCTCGGGCATGTCCTTGCGCCAGGCCGCCATCACCGTGAACTCGACCTTCGGCGACTGCAGCGGCAGGGCCGCGATTCCCGGCCAGCGCGGGCCCTCGTCGCCGACCCACGCGACGAGCGAGAAGCCGAGCTCGGCCTCGACGAAGCCGAGGATCGACTCCGCGGTGCTCGCGGAGAGCATGTTGCGCGGTCGAATGCCGTGCTCCGCGAGCGCGCGCATCTGCAGGTCGTGCGCGATGCCACCTGCGGGATAGCTGATGAACGTCTCTTCGGCGAGCTGCGCAAGCGACAGGCGCGCGCGCTTGGCCAGAGCGTGCTTCGCGGGTAGGACGATGAATCCACGCAGAGTTCCG
>SXKQ01000155.1 GCA_005778045.1 Planctomycetia bacterium | reverse complement strand
GGGCGGCCGGTGCGGTTTGCGCCGTGCGCTCCGGGCGCGAGGCCCACGATCAGGAGCCGCGCGCGCGGGTCGCCGAAGCTCGGCACGCCGCGCGAGTGGTAACGGGTGCCGCGCACGGCGAGCGGGCCGCCGGCGGCGCAGCGCTCGCGCCAGCGCACGAGCCGCGGGCAGCGCTCGCACGCGAGCGTGTCGCGCGCGAGCACGTCGAGGGAATCGTCCATCGAAGCGCGACGTGCCAAGGGATTGCGAGGTCAGCGCGCCGTGCGAACGAAGCGCGGCGGCGCGGACATCAGGCGACGTCGAGGGGCTGGGCGCCGAAGCGCAGCTGCATGGCGCGCGCGCGGTAGCCGAAGATCGTGCGCAGCTTGGGGGCCACGATGAGCTTCTGGGCGAGGGCGCCGATCGGGCCGAGCGGCGGCGAGTACCACACGCGGTCTTCCATGATCGTGCGCTGGCCGTCGCGCACGAAGCGGTGCTCGTGCCACCATGAGCTATACGGACCCGCGAGCTGGCTGTCCGAGAACACCTCGCCCGGCTCCCACGTGTCGATGCGCGAGCGCCAGTCGAGCTCGACCGGGCCGAGCTTGACCTTGTAGTCGATCTCGCGGCCGACGCCCATCTCGATCGGCGGGCGCGACTCGAGCGAGAACGACATGGTGGGCGGCGTGATCGTGCCGAGGTTCTCCGAGCGCGAGAAGAAGGCGAACACTTGCTCGAGCGGAGCGTCGACGCGCATGCGGCTTTGCAGCAGGTAGCGCGGCTTGTGGCGGGCGATGTACTCATGCTGCGGCGCGTCCTTGCTGGGGCCGATGGCGATCTTGTGGTCGGCGCGCAGGAGGTCCGCGAGTGCGGAGTCGATGTCGGGGAATCGGAAGCGGAAGCCGAGGGACTCGGCGCGCGCCGGCACGACGCGCGCGCCGGTGAGCAGCAGGTCGGAGACGTCGCCGAGCGCGAGCTTGAGCGCGAAGGCGGGCGCGGGGAAGGGCGTCGGGCGCGAGAGCGCGCGGCCCAAGGCCTTGGTGAAGTCAGCGTTGGTGACGGGCGTCGGCGCGGAGGCGTTGAGCGGGCCGGAAAAGCGCTCGTCCTGCAGCGCGCCCATCACGAGCTCGATCCAGTCGTCGACGTGGATCCAGGGCATCCACTGCTTGCCGCTCCCGAGCTTGCCGCCGAGGCCGAACTGAAACGGCGGGAGCATCTTGGCGAGCGCGCCGCCCTCGGGGCCGAGCACGATGCCGGTGCGGATCCACGCGGTGCGGACTCCGGCGGAGACCGCGGGCTCGGCGGCCTCTTCCCAGTCGCGGCAGAGGTGCGAGAGAAAATCCGAGCCACCGGCGCTGCGCTCGTCGACGAGCTCATCCCCGCGCGGGCCATAAAAGCCGACCGCGCTGCCGACCACGAAGACCTCGGGTTTGCGGGCGCAGGCCGCGAGCGCACGGGCGAGGCGCGCCGTGGTGTCGACGCGGCTCGAGCGCAGCTCCTCGCGCCGGCGGTCGTTCCAACGCGGGCCAAACAGCGGCTCCCCAGCGAGGTGGATCACGGCGCGAACATTGGACAGCTCGGCCCGCAGACCGCTGTCGGAGATGTCCGTGCGGCATAGGCGCGGGCCGGTGCCAAGAACCGCCCGGGCGCGCTCGGGGGAGCGGACCCAAGCCAGCACGTCGTAGCCCTCCCGGGCGAGGCGTAGGGCCAGAAGTCGTCCAAGGAAACCGGTCGCACCCGTCAAGAAAACCGTCCGAGAATCGTTCATGGAGTCCTCTCTAGGGCCATCCGGGACGATTTCTAGAGATTTTGGGACGATTTGCGCTTGAGGCTTGGCTTGGGGCGGTCGAATATCCCCTCACTATGGACGAATTCATGACGAGTGCTGAGGTCGCCCGCCTCCTCGGAGTCGGCCCGACCAGTGTCAAGCGGTGGGCCGATTCCGGTCTCCTGCCCTGTTTGCGTACCCCCGGACGCCATCGCCGCTTCTCGCGGCCGGAGGTTGAGAAGTTCCGTCTGAAGCAGCACGAGGTCCAAGAGCCGGATCCGGCGCAGATCGATGCGTGGATCAAGCTGATCGACTCGGAGTGCGGGCCCTACGAGGTGCACAGCGCGCTTCTGTTCGACCGCTCGCGGCTCGACGCGTGGTGGCGCGTGTCGGAACTCGTCGGCGCGGTGCTGGCCGAAATCGGCCGGCGCTGGGAGCGCGGTGAGATGGGCATCTTGCAGGAGCACTTGGCCAGCGAGCGTCTCGCCCGCGGGCTCGCGCGCTGCACGGAGTCCATCGCAGTGCCCCAGAATGGCCCGCGCGCACTGATCGTGGGCGCGGAAGGGGACGAGCACACGCTCGGCCTCCAGCTCGCCGAGTTGGTGTTCCGCGAGCGTGGCTGGAACGTGCTGTGGGGCGGCCGCTCGATGCCCTCGACCGAGGTGGTCGGACGCGTCGTGCACGGCGACTGCGACCTCGTGGCGGTCTCGGCCGCAGGGAGCTTCTCGAATACGGCCAAGCTGCGCGAGCAAGTGCGCATGGTGGGCTCGGCCTGCCAAGAGCACGACGTGCAGCTGATCCTCGGCGGCCGCGCCCCGTGGCCCGAGTACGCCTCCGACCTGCCCCGCTTCCACCGCGTCCACAACTTCAGGGAGCTGCATGAACTGCTAGGCTCCCTGCATGGCTGATCCTCACGCGGCGATGGCGCGACCGATCCGGGTGGGCACGAGTGCGTGCCTGCTCGGCTCCCAAGTGCGCTTCGATGGCGGTCACTGGCGCGAGCGTTTCCTCACGGAGACGCTCGCGTCGTCGTTCGAGCTCGTTCCCGTCTGCCCGGAGGTCGAGAGCGGCCTTCCGATCCCGCGGCCCACGCTGCGGCTGGTGATGGCCGAGCCCGACCTGCGGCTGCAGTTTCGTGAGAGCGACGAGGACTACACGCCGATCCTCAAGGCTTGGGCTGAGCGCAAGCTCGACGCCCTCGCGGAGCTCGACCTGTGCGGATTTGTGCTCAAGAGCGACAGTCCGAGCTGCGGCATGGAGCGCGTCAAGGTCTACAGCGGCAACGACATTGCCTCGAAGCAGGGGCGCGGGATCTTCGCGGCGGCGCTGCTCGCCCGCTTTCCGCTGCTGCCGGTCGAGGAGGAGGGGCGGCTCAAAGACGCCAAGCTGCGCGAGACGTTCGTCGAGAGCGTGTTCGCCTACCGCCGCTGGCGCGACCTGCTCGAGTCCGGGCTGACCCTCGCGCGGCTCGTCGACTTTCACCGCGTGCACAAGTACCTGCTGCTCGCCCACAGCCCCGAGCACTACGCGTCTCTGGTGCGGCTCGTGGCCGACGGCAAGAAGCTCGGCAGGCCTGAGCTCGCGCAGCGCTACGGGGCAGGCTTCATGGAGGCCCTGCGCCGCAACGCGAGCCGGGGGGGGCACTTCAACGTGCTCCAGCAAATGGCGGGGTACTTCAAGGAGGAACTGGACGAGGTCTCGCGCGAGGAGCTGCACCAGACGCTCGCCGACTACCGGGCCGGGCTCGTGCCGCTCGTCGTGCCGATCACGCTCGTGCGCCACCACGTGCGGGTGCGCGAGGTCGACTACCTGCTCGACCAGGTCTACCTTGCCCCGCATCCGAAAGAACTGATGCTGCGAAACCACGCCTAGAGGGTCGGAATAGACCTTTTGCGATGCGCCCCGCCGAACTGATCCCCGCCCCGTCGCCCGCAGCCTCTCCGATGGCTGCCGCCTGCTTGGGGGCTTCCCGATGACGCTCGCCGGAGCGCTCGAGCTCTCGCTCGTCGGCTGGGCCGTCGCGGGGGGCGTGATGCTGGTCCTGTGGCTGATGCAGTTGCGTACCAAGGACGCGACCGAGGTCGACGTGGCGTGGGCCGCGAACCTCGGGTTGCTCGCGCTGCTGTACGCCGCGCGCGGGCAGGGGCTCTTGGAGCGCCGCTGGCTCGTGGGCGGGCTTGTGGCGCTCGCCACGTGGCGCCTCGCGCTCTACTTGTACCTCGATCGCGGCCGCAAGGGCGTCGAGGACGGTCGCTACGCGGCGCTGCGCGCCTCGTGGGGCGCGGCGGCCGACGCCAAGTTCTTCGTGTTCTTCCAGGCGCAGGCGCTGCTCGACGTGCTGCTCGCGCTGCCGTTCCTGCTCGCCGCGGGCTCGAGCAAGCCTCTCGGCGCGCTCGATGGGGCCGGCGTCGCGCTGGTCGCGGTCGGTCTCGTCGGCGAGTCGCTCTCCGACCGCCAGCTAGCGCGCTTCCGTGCCGACGCCCGCAACAAGGGCCGCACCTGTCGCGCGGGCCTGTGGCGCTTCTCGCGCCATCCCAACTACTTCTTCCAGTGGCTACTGTGGTGCGGCTACGCGTGCTTCGCGCTCACCGCCCCATGGGGCTGGCTGGGACTCGCGAGCCCGCTCGCGATGCTCGGCCTGATCCTGTTCGTCACCGGCATTCCGCCGACCGAGGCCCAAGCGCTGCGCTCGCGCGGCGACGACTACCGCGCCTACCAGCGCACCACGAGCGCGTTCTTCCCGTGGTTCCCCAAGGAAGACCCCGCAACAGCGAGCTGAAGCGATGGCACTGCAGACCCTGATCGAGTCGGGCAAGGTCCCGGATTTTGCACTCCGCATGGGCATTCGGCGCCTCTTGGGCCAGCGCCTGCGCGAGGAGGAGTCGGGCGGTGAGAAAGGTCGCAAGACACGCCGCGCGGCGCTGCTCGACAACATGCGCTCGAGCCCGATCGCCCTGCACACGGCGGAGGCGAACGGCCAGCACTACGAGGTGCCGACGCGCTTCTACGAGCTCGCGCTCGGGCCGCACCTCAAGTACTCGGGCGCGCTGTGGAACGAAGGCACGCGCACGCTCGGCGAGGCCGAGGCGGCCATGCTCGCGCTGTACTGCGAGCGGGCGGGCCTCATGGACGGCATGGACGTCCTCGAGCTCGGCT
>SXKQ01000154.1 GCA_005778045.1 Planctomycetia bacterium | reverse complement strand
GAGCGCGCGGGTCATGCGCTCGATCGAGTCCGAGCCTTCGACGAGTGGTGCGCCCTCTACGTCGGCATCGACGACCTCGAAGCCGCCGCCGGCGTGCTCGCTACCTGCCGTGCCTCGCTAGGGCCGCTCCTCGACGAGCAGACTCGACTCGGCGAGGTCGTGCGCGAGGCTCTCGACTCCATGCGCTCGATTCCGCTGCTCGAACGCGCCGTGGCACGCCGGCGCGCCCGTGCCGTTGCGCAGCCCGAGCCGATCCGGCGCTAGAAGTCCTCGCGCGCGAGCTCTCTCGTACGCAGGTTCCCATGGATCTGCAGGAACAGCTCGACCGTGTAGCCGCTGTGGCCATCCGGCGTCTCGCGGAACTCCAACAGCGAGTCCGCGCGGCTGCAGCTCGTCGCGGGTCCGAAGAGGTGGGTCGTGCCATACCAAGTCTGGCCGGCGGCGTAGCGCAGCTCGTAGTTGCCGAGCGGAGCGAGCGCGTCGAGGCGCTCACCCGGCCGGATGAAGTACTCGGCCAGCGCGACATTGCTGCCCGGCGACACGAGCTTCACGTAGTACGCGTAGGTCGCGTCCCGCGTCGTGATCTTGAGCGGAGCCACCGGGGTGTCCCGGCCCCAGAGCTGGCCTGTCCGCGGCAGGACCAGTGCCGGCGCCGTGAACGCGCGCTCCGTCGCGCGCGAGGACTTCGCGCTGTCGCGCGACGACTTGTGGCACGAGTCCCACAGGATCGAGATCAGGATCACGAATCCGACGAGGAGCACGCAGCCGCAGCCGCCGTTGCCGCGCCGCTTTCCCGCCTGCGCGGCCTGACCGAAGAGCGCGAGCCTCGACTTCAGCGACTCGAAGCGCGAAGGGTTGCCGTCGGGCTGCACTTCGAACTCGCCCGCCGGGACCGAGCGCGTCCACGTGGGGGAGCTGGCCAGGCCGAGGTTGGCGCGCAGGCGCGCGATGTGCTGTAGCTGGCTCAGCGTGGCGTCGTAGTAGCGACGGCGCGTGGGGTCGAGCAGCACGGCGCGCGCGCGGCGCGCAAGCTCCGCGTTCGGGCAGCGCTCGATGCTCGCGCGCAGCTCCGCCTCGTCGACCTTGTGCGATGCGAGCCCGAGAGCCCGGTAGAGGTTCCTCACGCGCCCACCAGCCTCTCGTAGGCCGCGCGGATGCGCTTGAACTGCAGCTCGGCGGTCTTGACGGCCTCCAGGCCCGCGCTGGCGAAGCGGTCCGGATGGTGCACCTTCGCGAGCCTGCGAAAGGCGGCGCGGATCTCGTCCGTGCTCGGGTTTCCCTCGAGGCCGAGGGCCGCGAGATCCTGCGCGCGCGTCGAGGGGCTCGCGCCCCTGCGGTGGCGTTCCCAGAAGACCGGATCGCCGGGATCCTCGGGCTCGGGGAAGTCGTGTCCGGTCATCTCGCGGAAGGCGTCGTTGAGCCCGTCGAGCCCGAGTCCGAGCACATCGGCCATCAGGCGCACGATGTGGTTCTCGATCGTGAGCAGGTGTCCGTCGACGAGTGCGAGGCTGATCACGAGCTGCAGGATCGGGCGGCGGATCGCTGGGTTGCTCTCACGCAGGATCTCGAGCGCGAGCTGGATGTCGCCCGTGGTGGCGCGGCGCGCGATGCCGAGCAGCTCCTCGAGCTGGACTTCCGGGCCACTGCCCGCCGTCACCTGCCGCAGCAGCTCGCGCTCGTCCTCGCCGAGGTGCCCGTCGCACTGCGCCAGCCAGCACAGCACCAGCACGAAGCAGGTGCGCGTGGGCTCCTTGCGCGTGATCAGGGTGCGCTCGAACTCGCTCAGCAGTTCCATGGAGGCAGCGTGGGGGGCGACGCCGTTGCGAGCGACGAATGTACTGGAGACGCCACGCGCGCGGTCGAGCACGGGCGGGAATATCCGCGCCGTGCGCGCCAGTCGGCGTCAGAACGGGATGTCCCCGCTGTCGTCGAACTCGAGCTCGAGCTGTCGTCCGATCGCGGGCTCGTCCAGTCGCGAGCTGAACGGGGTCTCGTCGGGTCGTTCGTGCTCCGGGGCGTGTCGCAGCCGTGCGAGCAGGTGCTCGTCGAGTTGGCTCGGACAGTCGTCGAGCTTCATGCCCAGCGTGCGCGCCAGCTCGGCGAGGTCGGAGGCCTTCAGCGAGACGAGGCTCGGACCGCGCTCGCGCACGATGCATGCATGACCGAAGATGTCGAGCCGCTCGCGCGCGGCGAGGCGCGTCGCGGACTCGTTGAAGGCGAGCTCGTCTCGATGCAGGAACTCGTCGTTCACGTACATGCCGAGCCCGGCAGGGAGCCCGCGCGGCGTGATGCGCTCGAGGCCACCTTCGAGGAGCTGCATCAGCGCCTGCGCCGCATCCAGGCCGCGACCGATGTCGATGCGGACGATGCGCTCGTCGTCCGCGACCAGCAGGATCTCGCGCGGGCCGACCTGTCGCGCTGCGCTCACGGGCGCCCCTGCTCCGCCTTGCTCGGCGGCTCGAGTTCGACTCGCAGCGCGAGGCCGACGCCCTCTGGGTCCAGTCCGAGGATCACACGTTCGGCTCCCTTGGCCTTCGTCTCCTGTGCCGGGCAGTCGAGACCGTGCACGTAGATGTCCAGCGCGCGCTCGCGCCCTGCGAGTCCGCCGCCGATTCTGCGGGCCGCCTCGACCAGGAACTCGCGCGCCGCGAACTCCACGAACAGTCGTCGCCTGCCTCTCGCGGCCTTCATGTGCAGTTCTCTCAGGGCCGAGCTGGCCGCTTCGGCGTCGAGCAGCGCGCGCAGGTGGCGCGCGAGCGGTCGCTCCATGCCGAGCACGTGGTCGAAAGTCCGTCCGCACCTGCCACCGAAGAGGTCGCCCAGTCCCGTGGCCGCGAGCTCGCGCGGACCCGCGAGGGAACGCAGGTCCGCGAGGTCGAAGCCTGCGCGCAGCTCGCTCTCCGTCGCCGCGCCGGACCGAATCAGTCGCCGCCGCACGGCCGGGAGCCACGGCTCGAGATCGATGGTGCCGATCGTGAGCACGTCACGGGAGCAGACCTTCGCTCCACCGGCCTCGAACGACGTGCCGACGAGCCAATGCGCGATCCAGCGCTTCGCGTTGGCGGACTCCGCGCTGCCGTCCCCGAGTCGTTCGACGTGCTCGAGCACGACGGCATTCCACTGCACGTCCGCCTGCGGTTCCGGCACGAGACGGAGGTAGCTCTCCAGCGCTGGGATCGTCTGGTGGCCGAACTGCCTCGCTTCGACGCGCACCGTGAACAGGCCGCACGCTCGAGCCGTCGCGCGCGCGAGCGAGTAGCGGCCACTGCCCGGCGGTCCGACGATGAGCAGGCGCGGCGGCGTGCAGCCCGCCCGAGGCGCACCGCTCGCACGGTAGGTCCTCGCGAAGCAGTGGGCCGAGCGCTTGGCGCGCTCATTCAGGGCGATGCCGTCGAAGAACGGCGCTCGCTCTGGGTTTCGTGACCTGAAGCTCCTCGGCATGCAAATTCCCCTCGAACTCCGCGCGAATCGTGGGTCGCGGACAGGGTTCCGGCCCGGAGTCGCGACTGTCGCACCGATCTTGAAACACTCGCGCGGCGACTCCAGCCCCGTTTTCTGGATGCGGGCGTCGCGCGGCTCGCTCGCGCCACAACTCGCCGTCGCCTGCGAACTTGCGAGCGGCGCGAGGCATGCTCGCAGCGCGGCCGTGAACCGCGCCTCAACGTGCGCGTTGAGAACGGCGAGATTCGATGGGCGGCGCGCCGCGGCGGGATCCGCGGCGCGAGCGCCGGCAGAGAAGCGTCGCGGCCCGGCTCCCTAGGACGGGGAGCCGGGCCGCGCGTTCGTCAGGCCAGCGGTCTCAGCAACCGATGCCGTAGTAGGTGAAGCCCGCTTCCTCGAGGGTCTTGCGGCGGTAGATGTTGCGTCCGTCGAAGACCACCGGCGACTTCAGGCGCTGCTTGATGTCCTCGAAGTCAGGGCGGCGGAACTCGTTCCACTCGGTGATGAGCAGCAGCGCATCGGCGCCGTCGAGCGCATCCATGGGCATCTCCGAGTAGCGAATGCGATCGCCGAGGTGGTGGCGCTTGCACTCGAGGATGGCCTCGGGGTCGCAGGCGGTGACCGTGGCGCCCGCGGCGAGCAGCTCGTTGATCACCACGACGGCCGGAGCCTCGCGCATGTCGTCGGTCTGCGGCTTGAAGGCGAGTCCCCAGACGGCGAAGTGGCGGCCCTTGAGGTCAGCGCCGAAGTGCTTCTTCACCTGCTCGGCGACGACGTACTTCTGCCTCTCGTTCACGGCCTCGACGGCGTGGAGGATCTTGAAGTCGTAGCCGTGGTCCTCGGCGGTCTTGACGATTGCCTTGACGTCCTTGGGGAAGCAAAGTTCTTTGGCGTATTC
>SXKQ01000153.1 GCA_005778045.1 Planctomycetia bacterium | reverse complement strand
GCCCGAGGGCCCGAGGATGCACACGAACTCGCCGTGCGCGATCTCGAGGTCGATCGCGTCGAGCACGAGCATCTCCTCGCGACCACGGCGAAAGCGCTTCGAGAGTCCGCGGACGACGACCTTGGGGACTCCCGCTGCTGCGTTCGGCGCGCTCATTCCTTCGTAAATCCCCAGCGTACGCTGTCGATGCGCTCGAGCCGCCGCACGAGGAAGTCGAGCCCGATCCCGATGGCGCCGATCACGAGCATCGCCGCCACGACGAGGTCGTAGCGCATACCCATGTTGCGCGCGTCGACGATCAGGAAGCCGAGGCCCGACTGGATCGCGTTCATCTCCGCCGCGACGATCACGAGCCACGCGACGCCGAGCGCAATGCGCAGGCTGGTGATGATCTGGGGCAGTGCCGCGGGGAACACGACATGCGCCAAGAGCTCGAGCCGGCGCAGCCCGAAGTTGTGCGCCGAGCGCACGTACGCGACGGGCATGGAGCGCACGGCCGTCATGGTGCCCGTGACGATCGGGAAGAACGAGCCAAGGAAGATGATGAAGATCGCGGCCTCGTCGTGGATGCCGAAGGCGAGCGTCGCGATCGGGATCCACGCCAGCGGGGAGATCGGGCGCAGGGCCTGCACGAAGGGGTCGATCGAGTAGCTCGCGCGCGGGGACCAGCCGGCCCACAGCCCGAGCGGAATGCCGATCGCCGCCGCGAGCAGGAAGCCGACCGCCACGCGGAACAGGCTCGCGACCGAGTAACGCAGGAGGCGCCCGTCCGACAGGAGCTCTTGGAACGCGACCAGCGTGCGCTGGGGCGTCGGGAACACCTCGACGGTGCGAATTGGCTCGCCGGGCGTGGCGATCTCGTAGCGCGTGCTCTCGGCCCACAGGTGCCACAGCGCGATCAGCAGAGCGCCCGTGGCGATCGGAAGAACGACGGCTTGCACGCGCAGGCGCAGGCCGCGCGAGGCGAGAATCGCGGTCGCCGCCAAGGTTGCGGTGACGAGCGCCCCGAGGCTCACTTCGGCCCTTCTCCTTGGGTTACTGGCGGCGGGAAGTTCTTGATCCGCGGCAGGGCGCCGAGGTCAGGGGCGAAGCGCGTGTCGCAGTACTCCTCGAACGCCATGCGCTTCTCGAACAGCTTCAACTCGACCGCGAGGTCCATGATCTCGTTGAAGATATCCTTTGGCGGGGTCAGGTTCGAGTAGGAAACCCTGTCGAGTGGCTTGGTGAGCACGTGCTCAAGCAGCTTGGGGTCTTGGTTGTAGAAGACCTTGCCGACGACCACGGAGGCTTGGCGGCGGTGCTCGAGCGAGATCGCCTTGTCC
This sequence comes from Planctomycetia bacterium, assembly GCA_005778045.1. The sequence goes on along the minus strand of SXKQ01000153.1, from coordinate 75,603 downwards.
TTGTCGTCGAGCCACAGGCCCGAGGAGGCGATGCCATTCACGAGCTCCTGCACCAGCGCTGGACGCTCGTTGATCAATTCCTGCCGCACCACGAGCACGCAGGAGATGAACTGCGGCCACAGGTCCTTCATGAAGTACAGAATGCGGCCGTAGCCGCCGAGCTCCGCCCTGGCGTTGTGGGGCTCGCCCACCATGTAGCCTTCGATGGCCTTCGCGGCGAGCGCCCCCGGCATCTCCGGCGGCGCCATCTCGACGATCTCGATCGAGCCCTGCTCCATCCCGAGCCGGTTCATCATGCGGCGCAGCAGGATGTGCTGGTTCGAGAAGCGGCTGGGGATCGCCACGCGCGCGCCCGCGAGTTCGGTGAGGTCCTTCACCGGCGAGTCGATCGCGACCGTGAGCGCGCTCCCGTCCCGGTGGCCGAGATAGACGATCTTTACCGGCACGCCATCGGCCACGAGCTTCATCGCCAGTGGCGCGATCATGAAGGTGGCGTCGAGCTTGCGGGCAATCAGCGCCTCCTTCATGGTCGGGAATTCGCCGAAGCGCTCCGCCACGAAGTGGGTGCCGTCCTGCGCGTGCTGGGTCACCCAACTGATGACCGGGCAAGTGAGGTGTCATGTGACCGGCAGGAATCCGACCCGGAACTTCTCGCGCTCCGCTTGGGGGGCCTTCGGCGCGCTCGGATCGACCGAAGCCGAGGTCTCGAGCGAGCCACGGGATGCCGGGCCGCCGTTCAGGACCCGATTGGCTGCGTAGAGGACCGCGACGATCGCCACCGCTACGAGGGGGAGGAATTTGAGTTTCATGGGTATGGATGCCCATTGGAGCGGGCGTTGCGTCCCTAGCGAAACGCGGGCCAAGCGCCCTAGCGGGCCGATGAGCCCGTTCTCGGGGGCCGGAGGCGTAGGACTTATGATCTGCTCGCATGAATTTGCCCCCGGGCGCTGTCGCTTGCCAGATCCGACCATGGCCACCTAGGATGAGGCTGCTTGAGGCGACGGGTCCCCGAGTTCATCAACAGATTGATCATGAAGCTCCTCGCCGCCTTCGCCCTCGCCGCCACCTGCGCGCTGCCCCTCGCCGCGCTGCGCCCCGGCGCCCAAGCTGACTGCGTGGCCCTGCACGTAGCGACCGACGACCCGCCGCCGGTCGACTGCCCCTTCTGCGGCGGCGACCCGGTCGCCCATCGCCTGCGCCTGCGCGCCCTGCTTTTCCGCCAAGCCTCCTACACGATCCAGTTCTGGACCTCGAGCGCCCGCGCCCGCTAAGTGCCGCTCCCGCGACGGATAACCTGCCCGTCGCCGCAGTGCACCCCGATAGAGTAGTGGGTCTATGCAGTTCGGCTTCCTGATGGATCATCGACGATGCATCGGCTGTCACGCCTGCACTGTCGCCTGCAAGTCCGAGAACGACGTCCCGCTCGGCAGCTTCCGCACCTGGGTCAAGTACACGGAGAAGGGGACCTTCCCGGCCATCAAGCGCCACTTCTCGGTGCTGCGGTGCAACCATTGCACCAAGGCGCCGTGCGTGACGATCTGCCCGGTCAATGCGCTGGAGAAGCGTGCCGACGGCATCGTCGACATCGACCGGGACGCATGCATCGGCTGCCGCGCCTGCATGCAGGCCTGCCCCTACGACGCGATCTACCTGAACGAGGACTCCGGGGCGATCGAGAAGTGCCACTTCTGCGCCCACCGCGTAGAGCAGAACCTCGCGCCGGCCTGCGTCATCGTCTGCCCCGAGGAGGCGATCGTCTTCGGCGACCTGCACGACAAGGACTCGAAGATCTCTCGCATGGTGGCGGAGCACCCGACGCTCCTGCGCCGTACCGAGCAGGGTACCGGCCCCAACGTGCACTACCTCGACACGCTGCCCGAGGCCCTGCAGCCCGGCGTGCCCGAGCGCCCGGAGACATACCTGTGGAGCGAGCGGCCCGCGACCAAGCCCGAGCCGTGGCCCGCGAGCGTCCCGACCGCTCCGAACGTGCGCACCGTGCTCGACGTCGGCCACAAGGTTCAGTGGGGCCTCGGCGTCGCCGCGTACCTTGTCACCAAGGGCCTCGCGGCCGGTGCGGCGATGCTCGCGCCCTTCGCGGGGCACTTCGGGCTGCACACAGGCTGGCAGCGCATGCTGCCGGAGCTCCTCGCGCTCGTCTTCACCGCGGTGACGACCTTCCTGCTCGTCGAGGACCTCAAGCGCCCGATGAAGTTCCTGACGCTGCTCACGCGTCCGAACACGAAGAGCTGGCTGGTCAAGGGCGCGTGGATCCTGATGGCCTTCACCGGCACAGTGGCCGCCGCGCTTGGCATCCTCGCGCTGCAGCACTTCGGTGACGACCCGCAGGCCTTCGGCGCGCTGCTCGGGCCCCTGCGCTGGCTCAACGCCGTGCTCGGCCTCGGCGTCGCGGGCTACACCGCGTACCTGTTCGCCCAGTGCGAGGGCCGTGACCTGTGGCAGTCGAAGAAGCTGCTCCCCCACCTGCTCGTGCAGGCCGCGCTGTGCGGCTCGGTGGCGCTGCTCGCGGCAAACTCGGACAGCCGGGCACTGCTGTGGATTGCCGTCGTCTCGCTCGCGCTGCACGCGGTGTTCGTGCTGCTCGAGCGCCACGGCCGCCACGACACCGACAACGCGCGGCAGGCCTCGGCGTTCCTCGACGTCGTGCGCCTCGGGCCTCTGAAGGCCTACAAGTTCGGGCTCGTCGTCGGCGTCGGCGCCGCGCTCGGCCTGTGCTTCCTCGCCCCGTACCTCGCGTGGCTCCCGGCCCTCGCGGGCCTGTTCGTCTACAAGCACGCCTACGTCCGCGCCGCCCAGCTCCCGCCGCTGTCATGAGCCACGATCCCGCAACGCTGAACGTCACGCCGATTGAGAACTTCCCGCGGCCGGAGACGTGGGACCATGTCGAGCTGCTCGACGCCAAGGCCTGGCCGCGGCGCGAGACGAACAGCTACATGCTCGTGCCGACGACGTGCTTCAACTGCGAAGCCGCTTGCGGGCTCGTGGCGTACGTCGACAAGCAGGACCTCTCGATCAAGAAGTTCGAGGGCAACCCGTTCCACCCCGGCTCGCGCGGGCGCAACTGCGCGAAGGGACCGGCGACGCTCAACCAGGTGAACGACACGGGCCGTGTTCTTTATCCGATGAAGCGCGTCGGCCCGCGCGGCTCGGGCAAGTGGGAGCGCGTGAGCTGGGACCACGTGCTCGACACCTTCGCGGCGCAGATTCGGAAAGCGCTCGTCGAAGGCCGCAAGACCGAGGTCATGTACCACGTCGGGCGCCCGGGCCACGACGGCTACATGGACCGCGTGCTGCAGAGCTGGGGTGTCGACGGCCACAACAGCCACACCAACGTGTGCAGCGGCGCCGCGCGCCTCGGTTACACGTTGTGGACCGGCGCGGACCGCCCCTCGCCCGACCACGAGAACGCCAAGTTCATCCTGCTGCTCTCGAGCCACCTCGAGACCGGCCATTACTTCAACCCGCACGCCCAACGCATCATCGACGGCAAGCTCAAGGGCGCGAAGCTCTGCACCGTCGACGTGCGGCTCTCGAACACGGCCTCGATGTCCGACTGGTGGCTCGCACCATATCCGGGTACCGAGGCGCTGCTGCTGCTCTCCTTCGCGCACGTGCTGCTGCACGAGGGGCTCTACGACCGCGAGTTCCTCGAGGAGTGGGTCAACTGGCGCGACTACCTCGCGTGGGCGCACCCCGGAGAGCCCACGACCTTCGAGCGCTTCATCGAGTCGCTCAAGGCGCGCTACGCCTACGCGGCACCCGAGAAGGCCGCGGCGGAATGCGGCGTCGATGCGAAGACGATCCTCGAGGTCGCGCGCGCGATCGGCGCGGCCAAGCGCGCGTTCGCGTCGCACGTGTGGCGCAACGCCGCCTCGGGCAACGAGGGCGGCTGGCAGGTCGCGCGCTGTCTGCAGTTCGTCGGCGTGCTCGTCGGCGCCGTCGGCGCGAAGGGCGGCACCAACATGAACGTGCAGGACAAGTTCGTGCCCGCGCCGTTCGTCAAGCCGCCGCCGCAGCAGGTATGGAACGAGCTGCTCTACCCGCGCGAGTGGCCGCTGTCGCACCACGAGCTCAGCTTCCTGCTACCCCACTTCCTGAAAGATGGTCGCGGCAAGCTCGCGGCCTACTTCACGCGCGTCTACAACCCCGTCTGGACCAACCCCGACGGCATGGTGTGGGAAGAAGTCCTGCGCGACGAGGCCAAGGTCGAGCTGCACGCCGCGCTCACGCCGACGTGGAGCGAAACCGCGCAGTACGCCGACTACGTGCTGCCGATGGGCGTCGGCGCCGAACGCCACGACCTCCAGAGCCAGGAGACCCACGCCGCGCAGTGGATCGGCTTCCGCCAGCCGGTGCGCCGCGTCGCCATGGAGCGCTTGGGCAAGTCCGTGGAGTTCACCTGGCAGGCCAACCCCGGCGAGGTGTGGGAAGAAGACGAGTTCTGGATCGAGCTCTCGTGGCGCATCGACGCCGACGGCTCGCTCGGCATCCGCAAGTGGTACGAGTCGCCCTACCGCAAGGGTGAGAAGATCACGGTCACCGAGTACTACCGCTGGATCTTCGAGAACTCCGTGCCGGGCCTGCCGGAGGCCGCCGCCGAGGGAGGGCTCACGCCGCTCGACTACATGCGCCGCCACGGTGCGTTCCTCGTCAAGGAAGGCACGTGGGAAGCGCACATGAAGGCGGCCGACGCCGCCGGAGCCGCCGACCGCGGCGAGGGCACGCTCGAGAAGGACGGCAAGCCGGTCGCGATCGTCGCCTCGGGCGCGCCGCGCGCGGGCTTCAACACGCCCTCGAAGCGCTGCGAAATCTTCTCGAAGACCATGGTCGACTGGGGCTGGCCCGAGTACGCGACGCCGGAGTACATCCGCAGCCACGTGCATCAGGGCAAGTTCGACCACTCGAAGGGCGAGTACGTGCTCGTGCCGACGTTCCGCCTGCCGACCTTGATCCACACGCGCTCGGCGAACTCGAAGTGGCTCTACGAGCTCTCGAACACGAACCCCGTGTGGATCCACCCCGAGGATGCGAAGCTCATCGGGGTCGACACGCTCGACCTCGTGCGCGTCTCGACGCGCATCGGGCACTTCGTCAACAAGGTCTGGGTCACCGAGGGCGTGCGGCCCGGCGTCGTCGCCTGCTCGCACCACCTCGGCCGCTGGCGCCTGTTCGAGAACGTCGCGCAGGACACCTATGCCATGCCGCTCGTGCGCCGCGAGGAGCTCGCGCCCGGCCAGTACCGCTTCCGCCGCATCGAGGACATCAAGCCCTTCGCGTCCTCCGACCCTGACTCGGGCCGCATCTGGTGGAGCGACGGCGGCGTGCATCAGAACCTGACCTTCCCCGTGCAGCCCGACCCCGTGAGCGGGATGCACTGCTGGCACCAAGCCGTGAAGGTCGAGCGGGCGCACGCCGGCGACGTCCACGGCGACGTCGTCGTCGACACCACCAAGTCCATGGCCGTCTACCACGAGTGGCTCGCCAAGGCCCGCCCCGTGACGGGCCCCCTACGCCGCCCGCTGCACTTCGCCCGCGCCGTCAAGCCCGCGCCCGAGGCCTACAAGCTCGAGGCCGACAAGCTCCCGGGCTCCTAGGAAATCGTGTCGCCAGCGAGCAAGGCGGGCCGCCCGGCGCAGTGTGCCGGACGGCCCGCTCGATGTGCAGTGCGCGCGAGTTCCGCGCTCGCGGCGCGGCTCAGTCTTCGAGGCCCGGGGGCGCGATGAGGCCCTTCACGTTGCCGTTGTCGACGCCTTCGCGCAGCAGCGCGCGGGCGCGGGCGGCCAGCGAATTCTTCAGGTAGAAGTACTCGACGATCTCGCGGTGCTTGGGCTCGTTCAGGTCGAGCGGCTTGGTCGGCGGCGTCTTGCCGGTAATGCGCGCGATGTAATAGCCCTTGGGGCCGCGCCACGGGCCGTCGATCGAGCCCATCTTCTGCTCGAAGAAGATCTGGTCGGTGACGCCCGCGCCGAACAGGAACGAGCGGTAGTCGCTGTCGCCGATGTAGCCCTGCAGCTGGTTGCGGGTCTGCGGCTGATCGCCGAAGGTGCCCTTGAAGTAGAAGTTCTGCATCGGCTTGTTGCCGGTCTCAGGCATCGGCGGGTCCCAGAACTCGCTGTAGAGCTCGAGCGTCGGACGCCACTCGGCACCCTTGTCGAGGTCGGACTTGATCGCGAGCGCGCGCTCGCGGGCCCCGGGGAAGCCGCTCGCCTTCCAGCTGTTGTTCGAGAAGTCGAAGGCGGAGACGAACAGTACGTCGACGGAGAGCTTCGATGCGCCCGCGATCTGGTTGATCACCGGCAGGGTCGGCGCGAGCAGCTCGTCGCGCGCGAGGTCCGCGGCGATGGCGCGCTTGTGGCCCTCCTGCACGCGCATGTAGCTCGCGAAGGCCGGGAGCGACGGGAAGCCCAGCACTTGGCTTGAGAGCATCTCGTGCTGCGAGAGGTACTCGGAGTAGGACGGCTTGCCCTGCTTGGAGGTGGACGGCCACCACTCGCGGAACTGCGCCGGGGTGAGCAGCGTGCCCTTGGCGGCGAGCTCGTGCTCGAGCAGCGCCACTTGCGCGAGGAAGCGCTTGGCCTCGTCGACGAGGTCCGGCGTGCAGAACGGAGCGATGCGGCTCCAGATCGTGTCCATCATCATCGGCACGCCCTGCACGATCGCCATCACGCGGCGCGCGCGCTCGAGGGCGGCGGCGGCGTCCTTGGGCGCGTCAGCGGCGGGCGGCGGGAGCGCGGCAGCGATCTCGTCGAGATCGGTCTGCACGATGGCCCACGTGTTGAGCGCCATCAGGATCGTGCCGCGCACGGCGTCGACCGCGATCGGGTCGTCGGCCGGGATCTCGCCCTTGCCAGCAGCCTTGAGGGCCGCGAGCGCGGCCGCCACCTCGGGATCTTCGATCGCCGCCACCAGCGTGCCGGTGTCGCTTGGATCGATGGCGGCGAGCTTCTCGAGCAATGGGCGGTAGCCCTGCGCGACCAGCGTCAGCTCTTCGGTGTTCAACAGCCGGCGCAAGCGGCTCGCGTAGCTGACGCGCTCGTCTTCGTACCACGCCTCGCCGAGTTCCTCGGCGATGATCGCCTTGGTGATCTCCGGCCACTCGAGCGGGTTCTCGGGGCGGAACGCGCGGTCGAAGCGCATGGTCTGGCGCAGGCGCTCGCGGAAGAGCTCCAGCGAGAGCTCGGCGCGGCCTACCTCGGTCGCGAAGTCGAGCGTCGGGTAACGCAGCAGGAAGTCGTCGCGCTCGCGGGCGAGGCGCGCGTCGAGGTCCGCGTCGCCGACCTCGTAGCGCGCGAGCTCCTCGGGCGTGGCACCCTGCTGCTTGCGCTTCTGAAGTTCCTCGTCGACGAGGATCGAGAACTTGATCGTGTCGAAATCGCGCGCGCCGACCGAGGCGCACAGGAAGCGCTGGATCTCGTCGTCGGTGATGCGGCGGCCGTGAACGAAGAGCGGCTCGCCGAACAGCGAAGTCGCGCCCTTGGCCGCGCCGTCCGACGAGGCTAAGGCCGCGACGGCCGGCTTGGCGGGTGTCAGAGCGGCGGGGGCGCCCTGCGGGGCGAGGGCGATGAGGCAGAGGCCGAGGTGCGACAGCATGGGTCGTGAGGCGGTTGCGAGCCCGCGAGGGGCCGGAGGAGGGGTCTGAGGACGGAACCCGCGCGGGGACCCGACGGGCTCATTACGGCCCGCAGCACCAGAAGGTTAACGAAGGCTGGTCGAAATCAGCCCCGCCGGCCCACGGCTGGGCCCAATGAGCCTTGCGGAGCCCTCGGGCGGGGTCGAGCGTCCTTGGGAGCGCTGCGGAGCGTCTTAGACTAGGGGACGATGGATATGCACTACGCCCCGCGCACGATTGCCCTGCACAGCGAAATCCTGCACCCGCTGGTCGAGCCGGACCCCGCGCGGCTCCAGCGGCTGCACAACCAGCTCTTCGAGCAGGGTCACCCTGTCTATACCGACTTCTCCGTCCTGCAAGACGGCGCCGCCCTCTCGAACCCGGCCGCGCGGCCCGGCGCGATCTCATCGGTCAACTTCGCCTCCGACCGCATGGTGTTCCGCGAGGAGCTCTCTCCCCTGACCGTCGAGGAGTTCGCCCAGCGCGTGCGCCGTATCAGCCAGCAGGCTTGCGAGCTGCTCGGCGTGCAGGTCCTGACCGCCCATCAGGTCACCCTGCGCACGCTGGCCAACCCGCGCTGTTTCCGCGACTCGCGCGAGTACATGAAGGAAGGCATGTTCAGCTTCTCGGAGGAGATCGGGGACTTCGGCCGCAATCCGCAGCTCTACGGCCTGCGCCTCGTGTTCCCGCCCAACGAGACCCAGCCCAACGCCCACGCGCTGCGCATCGAGTCCTTCCACGGCGACCCGCGCTCCTTGTTCCTCGAGAACCAGGCCTCCTTCCCGCCGATCCTCGTGGCCCGCGGCCTCGAGCCGCTCGAGCAGCACGTGCTCGAGGCCTACGAGTTCCTGACCACGCGCACCCTGCAGTTCGTGAGCCGCTTCGACATCCGCCTCAAGGCCTGAAGTCCCATGCGCACTTTCCCCCTCCACGCCGCGCTCGCGGCGCTCGCCCTCGTCTCGGTTCCGATCGTCGCCTGCCAGCCCGCGCCCGCGCCGAAGTTCGCCTCCTGCGTCGCCTTCGCGCTCGACGACCGCGTCGGCATCGAGGGCCACGAGATCGACGAGGCCAGCGTGTACGTCGAGCGCCTCGAGCCCGCCGCCAGCCCCGCGCACCTGCGCCGCCTCGCGCTCACCAACATCGTGCTGCCCCGCCACGTCGCGCGCTTGCTCGCTCCCGAGGCCCACGCCAAGGCCAAGGCCGAGGCCGAGGCCCTGCGCGGGGCACTCGCCGCCGGCACGTACACCGGACCGGCGCGCGAGGACGGCAGCGTGGGCGAACTCGTCGAGGGCGGCTTTGGGGAACTCGGGATCCTGCCCTGGGGCGTGACTCTCGACCTCCCCGAAGGCGAGTGGAGCGAGGTGATCGAGGAAGCGGGCACGTTCGTGGTGCTGCGCCGCCTCGGCCGCACCGACGGCCCGGTCCCCATGGCGACCACGGTGCGCGTCGAGGCTTTTCTCTTTCCTTGGCTTCCCACCGAGACCGTCAAGCAGGACGTGGACCGAGCGTACGATAGGCACCGCCTGACAGTGATCGACCCGGCGTGGGCCGACATCCCTCCGGCGTCGCTCCTCCATCGCATGCAAGGTCCCCGTTGAAACTGCTCGTCGCCGCCGCGCTCGCCCTCGCCCCGCTCGCCGCCGCCGCACAGGACCCCCTGTTCCGGCAGAAGGGAGACGCCGCGCCGCGCGCGGGCGAGGCCACGAAGGACGTCGTGCGCGCGAGCGATTGGCCTGCGATTCCGGCGGACAAGGCCGCGACGGTCAAGACCGACATCGAGCGCCTGCGCAAGGCCGGCACGCCGGAGATGGCCGAGCAGGCCGACGCCGCGCTCGTCGCCGCGGGTGCGATGGTGGCGCCCGGACTGATCGCCGCCATGGGCAAGGAGCGCAACGTAGAGGCGCGCCTGCGTATCGAGGCGGTGCTCGACCGCGTGACGGCCGCGGAGCACACGCGACTGCTCGCGCCGTGCTTCGCGGACAAGTCGCGCGACGTGCGCACGTGGGCGCTCGCGCGCTGCGCGGCGTTCCCCGATCGCGAGCTGGCAAAGGGCGCGCAGGACGCGCTGGGCAAGGCGCGAGCGGCGCTCGCCAAGGACGAGAAGCTCGAGGGCGGCGAGGCCGAGTTGTACACGGCCGCGCTGTGCGCGACGGCAGCCGGCTCCCATGAGGGGCTCGATGTGCTCGGTCGCACCGCGGTCACCGAGTGGGGCAAGAAGGGCGTCGAGATCCGCGCGGCGCTCGCGGGCGTGCGCGATGGCGAGTCCACGAAGTTCACGCTCGAGATGCTCGCCAAGGACGACCGCAAGCAGAAAGTCGCGGCGCTCCACCTGCTCGCGGGCTGCGGCACGCAGGACGCGCTCGCGGCCGTGAAATTGCAGCTCGACAGCACCGACAACTCGATCCGCATCGCGGCCATCAACGCCATGCGCGGCATCGTCGACGGTGACCTCCCGATCGCCAACCTGCCCGTGTTCGAGGCCATCGAGCTCGCCAAGAAGTGGAAGGAGCGCAGCTAGACGCTCGCGGCGCAGTCCCATGCAGATCCTCCGCCCCCTCGCGGCACTCCTCGCGCTCATGCTCTGCCTCGCGGCGCCGCTCGCCGCGCAGGCCAAGGACCTGCGCAAGAACGATCCGAGCCTGTGCCCGTGGTGCAAGGGCGACAAGGCCGTGATGGAAAAGGCCGGGATCGTGAGCCACGGCGAGTTCGCCTTCGGCAAGGAGGAGTCGACGCGCAAGGTCGACAGCGTGCTCCCCACCTGCGAGATCAAGTGGATCGAGACGGCGCACTTCGAGATCGGCCTCGCGCTCGGTCCGCACAAGGTCAAGCAGGAGGAGAAGGAGAAGATCCGCACGGAGCTCGCGCGGCTGCAGCAGGCCCTGCCCGACGTCGACCCGAAGTCGAAGATCCTCGATCCCTGGCTGCGGGCGCACCTCTACGCTCAGCGCTGCGAGGAGATCTACGCGCGCATGGCCGAGATCCTCGGCGCGAAGGTCCTCGCGTTCCCGCCCAAGGGCACGCTCTACGACGGCACGGGGATGTACCTCGGCTGCGGCCCGCACCTCGGGCAGGGCGGCAAGTACGAGGTCCTGATCGTGCCCGCCGAGGCCAACCTTACGGGCTACCTGCAGAGCCAGTTCGGCCTGCTGACGAAGAAGACGCAGCGCTGGAACCTCAACGCGGCCGACACGCTCTCGGTCACGATCCACTGCGCCGAGGAAGGCTTGCGCGAGGACGAGGGCCTGCACGGTCACCTCGGCTTCAACCTCGCCATCAACCTGTTCGACGGCTTCAAGCACTACAGCTACGACACGCCGATCTGGCTGCGCGAAGGGCTCGCGCACATGGTCGAGCGCGAGATCGGTCCGCGCTTCAACTCCTTTGACTCCGCCGAGGGCGGCATCGCCCAGACGACGCGCAAGGAGAAGTGGGAGCCGGAGGTTCGCAAGCTCGTCGCCGGCGCGAAGACGCCGCGCATGGCCGAGCTGATGAGCATGAAGGAGTACTCGGACCTCACGCTCGACCGCCACTACGCGACGTGGTCGATGGTTCAGTACCTCGTGCAGCAGAAGCCCGCGGAGTTCGCCAAGTTCTGCGGCGCCCTCAAGGGACGCCTCAACGCCCAGCGCCTCCCCGACGGCTCGAACATGCCCGAAGCGCACCGCGAGCTCTTCAAGGAGCACTTGGGGCTCTCCTACGCCGACTTCGACAAGGCGTGGGCGGAGTGGGTGCTCGCCACCTACGGGGCCCAGTGAACCCCGTTCCTGACCCCGCGGTAGGGGTCGGGGAGCCCGCCGTCAGGTCCGGGGAGGCCCCGGCCGATAAGCCCGCCACGCCCCCCGCGGGCGCTCCCTCGGGCATACTATTCCGTGGCCGTGAGAGTTGGCGTCCCCTCAGGGCCGCCACCCCGCAGGTCCGGCCCCGAGCCCCATGATCCACCGTCGCCGCAAGGTCGTGCTGTTCCTCCCCCACCGGGCCGATCCGACCCGTGGCGAGATCTTCAGCGCCGACCTCCTGCCGCTCGAGCTGCTGCAGATCGCGATCGGACCCGTGGCCAACGGCTACGAGGTGATCCTGATCGACGCGATGATCGAGCCCAAGTACCTCGAGAAGGTGCTCGAGGCCTGCGACGGCGCCCTGTGCTTCGCGAGCTCGTGCATCCTCGGGTATCAGGTCTACGACGGCTACGTCGTCGCCAAGGCCGTGCGCGAGCGCTACCCCAACCTCCCGATCATCTGGGGCGGCTGGTTCCCGAGCGTCATCCCCGAGATGTACTTCGAGCACGGGATCGCGGACGCAGTCGCCATCGGACAGGGCGAGCTCACCTTCGACGAGGTGGTGCGCGCGCTCGACGCGGGCGAGCCGCTCGACTCCGTGCCCGGGCTCGCGCTGTGGCGCGACGGGCGCGTGGTCTACACCGACCACCGCGAGGTCGTCGGCTTCGACAAGTTCGGAAAGGTGCCGTGGCACCTGCTCGAGTACGAGCGCTACGCCGAGCTGCAGACCAAGCCCACGCGCCTCAAGGTGCGCCACCGCTTCCCCCTGCCCGGCAAGTGGACGCCCGAAAATCCGCCGCGCGCCTTCAGCCACTTCTCGAGCTTCGGCTGCCCCGAGCCGTGCACCTTCTGCTGCTCGCCGCTCATCACTGGCAAGCGCTACAAGGCGATCTCTGGCGAGGCGCTCGCCGAGGAGATCGCCGAGCTGCAGCAGCGTTTCAAGTTCGACGTGCTGCGCTTCCAGGACGCCAACTGGGGCGTGGCGGAGAAGCGCACCAAGGCCTTCTGCGAGAAGCTGATCGATCTCAAGGTGCCGATCCACTGGAACGGCACGATCGAGATCGAGACCATCGCGCGCTACAAGCAGGAGACGCTCGACCTCCTGCGCGACTCGCGCTGCCACTTGCTGTGGCTTGGCGCCGAGACCGGCACGGCCGCGATGCAGGAGCGCATCAAGAAGGAGATCAAGCTCTCCAACATCCCGTACGCGATCGGCGAGCTCTACCGCCGCGGCATCACGCCCGGCACGTTCTGGATCATCGGCTACCCCGGCGAGACGCCCGAGTCGATGCGCGAGACGCTGCGCGTCGCCGCCGGCGTGAAGTACCTGTTCCCCTCCGCCGGCTCCGAGGTCTACCCGTTCCGCCCGATCCCGGGCACCGAGGACTTCGCCACCGCCATCAAGGGCGGCTACGTGCCACCGAAGGACTTCCACGAGTGGGGCAAGTGCTTCGAGTACAAGTACAACTCGCACAACACGCCGCTCCCTGACGACGTGCGCGAGACTTGGCGCCTGTACAACAACACGAGCGCCATCTACGACCGCAAGATCCACGAAGGCCCCAAGTGGATGCGCGAGACCCTCGCGCAGATCGCCGGCTGGCGCCTCAAGAAGCAGCGCTACGGCTTCCCTCTCGAGCAAAAGCTGTTCGACATCTACGTGCGCGCCACCGGCCAGCTCGCCCCCGGCGGCCAAGACTACGTCCCCGCCGTCGACGCCTGAGGCGCCCGCCTGCTGGCGCTGCGGCGGCGCGGGCCGGGGGGCGCGGGAACTCGGCTCCGGAAAGACCGGAACTGCGGCCGACACTGGGCGTTGAGCGAGACATGCAGCTCCAGCGCCGGATCTCGGGCCTCCCATGGGCCCACGGCTCCCGTACACTCCCGCGATGAGGAGCGGGGCGAAGCGACCCGCGCGAGTGGCCATCGTCGGCGGCGGGCCGGGGGGACTGTTCACGGCCCAGCGGCTCGAACGCTTCGCGGCGCAGCCCTTCGAGGCGACCATCTTCGAGGCCAGCGAGCGCGTCGGAGGCAAGCTGCGGACGGCGCGTTTTGGAGCCATCGACGCTCCCTACGAGGCCGGGGCGGCGGAGCTCTACGACAACTCCCCCGTCGATGAGGACCCGCTGCGCGAGCTGGTCGCCGAGCTCGGGCTGACCACGTCCGCCATGGGCGGCGGCTCGGTGTGGCTCGACGGCGTGCGTCTCGCCACGCTCGAGGACCTGCGCGAGCGCGGCGGTGCCGCAGCGCAGCGCGCGTTCGAGGCCTTCGACCGCGCGGCGCGCGGCTGGATGAGCCCGCGGCAGTTCTACGACTCGGACATGCCCGAGAGCTTCGCCGACGAGTCCGCGCCCGGGCAGTTCGCGCGCTGGCTCGAGCGCGTCGAGGATCCATTCGCGCGCCGCTACATCGAGAACCTGATCCACTCCGACCTCGCGGCGGAGCCGCACCAGACCAACCTGCGCTACGGGCTGCAGAACTACTTGATGAACGACCCGGCGTACATGCGCCTGTACGCGATCGAAGGCGGCAACGAGCGCCTCGTGCACGAGCTCGCCGCGCGACTGCGCACGAGAGTGCAGCTCGGCTGGAGCCTCGAACGCGTGTCCGTCGGCGGCGAGGGCCGCCTGCGCCTTGGCTTTCGCGCAGCGGAAGGGCCTCTCGAGCGCGAGTTCGATCACGTCGTACTCGCGCTCCCTCACGACCGCCTCGCGCAGGTGCAGTTCGACGGCGAGCCGCTGCACGGCGCGCTGCGAAGGCACGTCGAGCACTACGACCATCCGGCGCACTACCTGCGCATCTCGCTGCTGTACTCCTGCGCTCCGTGGAGAGCCTCGTGCGAGCAGTCGTTCGACATGAGCGACCGGTTCGGCGGCTCGTGTCTCTACGACGAGTCTGCGCGTCGGCCGGAAGCGCCCTACGGCGTGCTGGGCTGGCTGCTCGGCGGCGCTGCGGCACAGGAGCACGCCGAGCTCGCGGATGACGAGCTGGTCCAGCGTGCCCTCGAGGCGCTGCCCGCTCCGTTCGACGCCGCGCGCCCGCACTTCCTCGAGGGTCGCGTGCACCGCTGGATCGGCAGCGTCAACGCGCTGCCCGGAGGGCGCGTCCCGGCGCCGCTCGAGCGACGCCACGTACCCTGCGGTCCGAAGGGACCGAGCCTGCACATCGTCGGCGACTACCTGTTCGACTCGACGCTCAACGGAGTCCTCGATTCGGCGCACTACGTCGCGCAAGCGCTCGCGCTGCGGCTCGAGGCAGGCCATGCCGCTCGACCTGACTCGCCGTCCGTCGACTCTCCCGGCACCGAACTCCGGTCCAGCCCGCATCCGCACACGCCATGAACTCGCCCAAGAGCCCCTCCTCACGATCGTTCCCGCCGGGCACGCGCCTGCTCGCGCTGGCACTTGTTCCGCTCTCCGATCCCGCGGCCCCGAGCCTCGGTGCGAGCGGCGTCGGCGATCGCAAGCCGGTCGAGCGCGCGTCGCGGACGCCGAAGACGCTCGACGAGCTCGCGCCGCAAGTGGACGCGCCGTCCGACCTGCATCTGCTGCTCGTGCCCGCCGACGAAGCGGAGCAGGCCACGTGGGGACACGACCTTCGAGAGACGCTCAACGAGCGCTTCGCCGCGCCCGGCATGCCGTGCACGGTCCTGCAAGTTCCCGGTGCCGTGCTCGCGCACACGCAACGTGCGCTCGCGGTGTGTGCCGAGCACGAGCGCATGGAGCCGATCGCGCGCGCAGCGCTCGAGGGTGCGTGCATCGAGCACGAGCTGCGCGAGCTCGAAGTCGCGATCGAGCAAGGCTGGGGCCCGATGAAACAAGCGGCGCCGCTGGCCTTCGAGTTCGACGAGCGCTCGCTGGTCCGGCGTTCCGAGCTCTCCGCGCACTTCGTGGCGCTGGTCGAGCTGCGCAGCCGGCTCGCACGCCTCTCGCCGCGCATCCTCGCGCCGCAGGTCTATCCCCCCACCCTCGCGAGCCAAGTCAGCGAGCGATTGCGCGAGCGCTTGCGTCTCGCCGAGCGACTCGAGGCGGCGAGCTCGCGACTGGAAGCACAGGAGCGCGTATTCGAGATGTGCGGCCAGCGCCTGACCGAAGTTGCGCTCGCGAGCCGCGGGCACGCGCTGGAGTGGATCATCATCGTGCTGCTCTCGGCCCAGACGGTGCTGTGGATCGTCGAGATGCTCGGCAGTGGCGACCTTGGCTAGCGCGCGCATCCGGTCCGTCGACCTCGTGCGCACCACCGCGATCGCGATCATGGTAGTCGTGCACTTCGTCGAGAATCTCTCGGGAGTCGTCCCGAAGATCTCCGGCTTCGGCGCACCGCTGTTCACGCTGCTCTCCGGCCTCAGCTACCGGCTGTGGCTCGACGGCCAGCTCGCGCGCGGCGCGAGCGACGCGTTGATCCGCGTCCGCACCATCCGACGCGGGCTGTTCCTGATCGGAGCCGGAATCCTGTTCAACGTGCTCGTGTGGATGCCGCAGGACGTCTTCAACTGGGACGTGCTGACCTTCATCGGATTCGGCTACCTGATGCTCGAGTGGGCCCGGCGCATGAGCCTCCTCGTCTGCACGTGGGCCTGTGCCGTGCTGTTCGCCATCAGCCCGGCGGCGCGCGTGGCGGTGGACTACGCGTCCTTCTGGACGGCCGGCTACTTCGAGCACGACGCGACCCTGTCCGACGTTCTCAGCGGTCTGCTGGTCAGCGGCTACTTCCCCCTGCTTCCCTGGCTGTGCTACCCGTTGCTCGGCTTCCTCGTGGCGAGTGTCCTGTTCTCCCACGACCGAACTTCGCGCCGTGAGATCTCGTGGTGCGCGAAGCTCGGAGCCTTGCTGCTCGCCGCGAGCCTCACGGCGCTCGCACTCGAGTCGCTCTGGCCCGCGCTGCTGGAAGGCCCTTGCGGACGCTGGCTCGGAGGCTCGACCAACTACCCCGCGACGCCCGAGTTCGTCAGCGGCACGCTCGGCATTGCGCTGCTCTTCTTCGCCGCGGCTTACCGCTGGCTCGACTCGCCGGACGCGCAGGCATGGCCGCGGCTCGAGCTCTGGATCGGTCGCTACAGTCGCCACGCGTTCACGCTGTACGTCCTGCACCACATCGTGCACCTCTGGCCCCTCTGGGGGCTCGCAGCGGCGCGCGGCGAAGAGACGACGCAGTACTGGCAACGGGCCCTCTCCCCTTGGCCTGCGCTGGCGCTGGCGGTCGTGTTCCTCGCCCTGACGGCTCCCCTGCTCGCCTGGATGGGGCGGCGGCGCGTGCGCGGAGTCGAGGACTGGATGCGCTGGATCTGCGACTGAGGAGCTGCGGATCCGGCACGTGGGGCGGAGGTCGAGCACCGTTCGGAACTCGGCGCCCCACCCAGCGCCAGGGCGTCGATGAGCGCTCTCCGCCCCATCCGGGCTGCGCGGCCCCTGCGGCGTCCTTTGGGACTGCCTTGCGGCCCCGGGGCGTGACAAGGACGCCACAGGCTGGGCGTTCGGCCGAGCGCGTGGAGGGAGCGAGTAGAATCGGGAGCGGTCAACGTCGCGTTCCGCGACCCAATGTCATGAGCCAGATCGTCATCATCGGTGGTTGTGGGCACGTCGGGCTGCCGCTGGGGCTCGCGCTGGCGCGCGCTGGGCATCGGGTGGTCGGGCTCGACATCGATGCGGCCAAGGTCGCGGAGACGAATGCGGGGCGCATGCCGTTCGCGGACAAGGGCGCGGACGAGCTGCTGCCCAAGGTGCTCGCGGACGATTCGTTCCGCTGCACGACGGACAAGGCGTGTCTCGAGAAGGCCGAGATCGTCATCACGGTGATCGGCACGCCGCTCGACGAGCACCTGAACCCGCGCTTCGAGGTCTACGACGACCTGATCGCCGCCGATCGCACGTTCCTGCGCAAGGGGCAGCTCCTCGTGCTGCGCAGCACGGTGTACCCCGGCACGACGGAGCGCATCGCAGCGGCGTTCGCGCGCGAGAGCATCGAGGTCGACGTGGCCTTCTGCCCGGAACGCGTGGCGGAGGGCGTGGCGCTCGAGGAGATCTCGACGCTGCCGCAGATCGTGTCGGGCACGAGCGCGCGGGCACGCGAGCGGGCTGCGGCCCTGTTCCGCACGCTCACGCCGGACCTGATCGAGATGCAGCCGCGCGCGGCGGAGCTCTCCAAGCTCTTCAACAACGCGTGGCGCTACATCCAGTTCGCGACCGCCAACCAGTTCTTCATGATCGCGAACGAGCACGGGCTCGACTTCTACGAGATCCACCGCGCGATGACGGAGAAGTACCCGCGCGCCAAGGCATTCCCGAAGGCCGGCTTCGCAGCAGGTCCGTGCCTGTTCAAGGACACGATGCAGATCGCGGCGTTCCACGAGAATGCCTTCTTCCTCGGGCACTCGGCCATGCTCGTGAACGAGGGCCTGCCCAACTACCTCGTGCGGCGTGCGCTCCTGCGCTGGCCGCTGCGCGAGCTCTCGGTCGGCGTGGTCGGCTTGGCGTTCAAGGGTGACAGCGACGATCCGCGCGAGTCGCTTGCCTACAAGCTGAAGAAGATCCTCGAGCGCGAGTGTCGCGAGGTCTTGTGCAGCGACCCGTTCGTGCAGGACGAGCGCCTCGTGCCCTTCGAGCAAGTGGTCGAGCGCTGCGACCTGCTCTTCATCGGCACGCCACACTCCGAGTACCGTCAGGCGGACTTCCGCGGCAAGACGGTGGTCGACATCTGGAACGTCACCAAGGTCGGAATCTCCGTCGTATGAAGGTCCTCGCCACCGGCTCCAACGGCTTCATCTGCGGCTACCTCGTCGAGGAGCTGCTGGCCCAAGGCCACGAGGTCGTGGGCCTCGACAACTTCTCCAAGTACGGCCGCGTGGCGAAGAGCTACGACCGCCACCCGCGCTTCCGGCTGGTGGAGGGCGACGCCAAGGACGTTGCGCTGCTCACGCGCCTGCTCGCCGACTGCGACCACTTCGTCGCCGCAGCCGCGATGATCGGCGGCATCTCGTACTTCCACACTTACGCCTACGACCTGATCGCCGAGAACGAGCGCATCATCGCCGGGGCCTACGACTCCGCGATAGCGTCGCGCAAGGCGGGCGGGCGACTGCAGAAGGTCACGCTGCTCTCCTCGTCGATGGTGTACGAGAATGCGACCGTGTTTCCGACGCCGGAGGGCGAGCAGCTGCGCTGTCCCCCACCGTTTTCGACCTACGGCTTTCAGAAGCTCGCCTGCGAGTACTTCGCCAAGGGCGCGCGCGAGCAGTACGGCCTGCCCACCACGATCGTGCGGCCTTTCAACTGCATCGGAGTCGGCGAGAGCCGCGCGCTCGGCGAGCACGAGGTGATGAGCGGCAACGTGAAGCTCGCGCTGAGCCACGTCGTGCCCGACATCGTGCAGAAGGTGCTGCGCGGTCAGGATCCGCTGCACATCCTCGGCGACGGCCAGCAGGTGCGCTGCTACACGTACGGCGGCGACCTCGCGCGTGGAATCCGCGTGTGCGTGGAGCACCCCGCGGCGCTGAACGATGACTTCAACCTGTCCACGCCGCGGGCAACGACCGTGCTCGAGCTCGCCGAGATGATCTGGAAAAAGGTCCACGGGCCCGCCAAGCCGTTCCGCTACGTCTGCGATCAGGGGTTTGCCCACGACGTGCAGCACCGCGTGCCGAACACCGACAAGGCGAAGCGCCTGCTCGGCTTCGAGGCCACCACTCCGCTCGAGACGGTGCTCGACGAAGTCATCCCGTGGATCCGCGACGCGATCGCGGTCGGGACGATCTAGGAACTCGCTCGGCTCGCGGCGAGCGCGAGCACCAGTCCGAGCGCGGGCAGCACACGGACGGCGACGCGCAGCCAGCGCGGTCGGCTCTCGAGCTCGAGCGGGACCAGCTGCGTCGCGATCGCCGCGAGAACCAGCGGCACGGCGCCGCCCGCGCCGGGCGCGAAGGCGATGCCGAGGAGCACGAGCGCCAGCAGCGCGAGCCCGAGCGCGGACTCCTTGGCGCGGGCGCCGGGCCAGCACGCTGCGATCCACGCCAACGCCAGCGCCCCCACGAGCCGATCCCACGCCCCGGCGCCGACCGTCGGGAGGTTCGCGTCGGCGACGGCCGGCAGGCGCGAGGCGAGGAACCACGCCGCGGACAGAGCCAGCGCGAAGAACAGAGCACGTGCGGCGGCGCTCCACCACGAGCGCTGCAGCAGCGGCGCGGCGACGATGGCTGCCGCGCTCGCGATCGCGATGGGCAGGAGCAGCACCTTCGTGAATGCGAGCGCGGCAAGCGAGGCCATGCACAGCGCACGCAGCCAGCCCGAGTATGTGTTGCGGATGCCGATCACCGCGGCCGCGACGCACGCGAGCGCGCCTTGCAGGTCATGTCCGAGGGGAACGCTGGCAAGCACGAGCGCCGCGAGCACGCCCTCGAGACGCTTCGAAGCGGCCAACAGCGCGA
This sequence comes from Planctomycetia bacterium, assembly GCA_005778045.1. Next base: position 55,784 of record SXKQ01000153.1, on the reverse strand, counting down.
GCGAGACCAACAGCGCACTCGAGGCCCGGAAGGTCCCGTCCCACAGCACCGCACGGTCCCACGCCAACGTCGCTCCATCGTCGCCCGTCACGAGCGGCCACATCGGCCCCACCTGCCCAAGGCGCGTGCCATCAGCGGTAGATACGGGCTGGAGGAAGAGCACCGCAGCAAGCGCCAGTACCGCGAGCATGCGCAGGCCGTCGAGGCTCGTTGTCCAGCGCGCGAGTCGTGTCGCACCCAGCGCGCAGCGCCGCGGCCCGCAGCCGAGCAATACCATCAGCGCTGTCGACACCAGCGCAAGACCGAGCGCCAGCTCGTCGTTACCGAGGCGGAGCGCGTCCGCGTGCCGCGGATTGGTCCACGGCAATGCGAGCACCCCGTCCCACCAGCGCATGCGGCCGCGAATCCGGCGCGCCAAAAGGATCGCCGCCGCGCCGAGCGCGCCCGCGAGCAAGGACAAGCTCAGATCGCCCGCCGTGCCACGCTCGCGCCACACCGCCGCAGACAGCACCCACGCGAGGAACCCCGACCACACGAGCCACACGAACATCGGCTCCGCCATGGCCGCGACGTACCAGCGCAGGTACTTCGGCACCCAAGTCCAGACCTTGAAGCGACTCTCGCCCGCCGAGCGATCCCGCCACGAGGTCGGCACTTCGGCAACTCCGGCCTCCGCAAGGTGCGCCTTCACGCTGAGCTCGAGCCCGATGTCGAAAGCGCCCTGCGCCTGCACGTTCGTGCGACGCAGGAACTCACGGCTGTAGGCCTTGAAGTTGTTGGTCGCGTCGTGCGTCGCCACCCCCGCAAACCAGTGCAGCGAGAGCCCCGCGACGCGCGACAGTGTGCGCTTCACGATCGGCCCGCCCTCCTGCGAGCCGCCGGGCATGTAGCGCGAGCCCGCGACCACGGCCACGCCGCTCGACCGCATGCTGCGCGCGAGGTCGAGGATCTTCTCCGGCGGGTCGCTCAGGTCCGCCATGGTCGTCACGATGACATCGCCGCTCGCCGCGGCAAAGCCCGCACGGATCGCGTTCGCCGCACCGCGCCCGATGCGATTGCGCACGAGCCGCAGGGTCGGCGGCGCATCCGGCATTTCGGCGATCGCTGCAAGCGTCGTGTCCTTGTCCGTGTCGTGCACGACGAGGATCTCGTGCGGCTCGAACTCGAGCGCTCGCCAGAGCCCACGCAGGCACGTCGCGATGTTCGCGTACTCGTTGTACACGGGCACGACGACGCTGATCCGGCGAGTCTTCGTTTCGAGGTCGTTCACGGTGGGCACGAGAGCTTCGCCCGCCGGCGACGGAACTGCTAGGCCTTGCTGGGGCGGCGCCAGCTCCAGCCGCGCCCGCGCAGTATCCACAGGCCCGTGCGCACGAGGATCGCGAGGTCGCCCGCGATGGACATGGACGCGATGAATTGGCGGTTGATCGCGAGCTTGCGGCGATAGGCCTCGACGTCGCGCGGCGTGTAGCCCTGCGTGACTTGTGCGAGTCCGGTGATGCCGGGCTTGACCGCGAGACGCTCGTCAAAGCCGGGGATCTCGCTCAAGGCCCACTGCTCGACCTCGACCATCTCGGGGCGCGGCCCGATGAAGCTCATCTCGCCCCGCAGCACGTTGTAGAGCTGCGGCAGTTCGTCGAGGTGCGTACTGCGCAGGAAGCGTCCGAACGGGGTGACGCGCGCGGGGTCGCCGTTGCTCCATGCCGCGAACACCGTGCCCGTAGGCTCGCTCATCGTGCGGAACTTCATGAGCTGAAAGACCCGTCCGCGATATCCGATACGCGGCTGGATGAAGAACACACGCCGCCAGGAGCGGAACGCGACCATGCTCGCGAGCGAGACGAGCGCCATGAGCGGCAGGGCTATCGGCAGCGTGCTCACGAGCAGCAGCGAGTCGAGGACCGGACGACCGGCTCGGTACCAGAGCGTGCGCGGCTCGAGGGCCTCCCAGTCGGGTCCGCTGGCGGTCGACGGCCCGGTCGACGGATCGGGCGTGGACGCAGCCGTCACCTCACCGGGGTGGACGGTGAAGAGCTTCTGGAGCGACGACGACGAGGCGGATGTCTCGGAGGTGCGGGGCATGTCAGGCAAAACAGGGAACGGGGTGTAGGCGGGAACGCGAGAGGCTTCGGCAAAACGACGCGGAGGCGTTGAGCCGAGCGGGGAGTTCCATGCGTGGGACTGCAAAAGTGGAACGGGGAAGGCGTGGCGTGCCCGCCGCCGGGGACCTCAAGCCCTCTCCCCACCCGGTCGAATACACGGAAAGTCCTGCGCACCCCGCACCCCCGCGCCCGCCACCGTCCGTCCATGAGCGCCCAACCGCAATCGCTGCCGGCCCAGCCCGCGGCGCAGCCTCGCAGCCTCCGGCGGCTCCTCGCCGTGGGCACGGGGCAGGTGCTCGCGAGCCAGGCCGCGCTCGCAGCAGCGGGGCTCGGAGCGCTGCCCGTGCTCGGGCGCGAGCTCGGCCCCGCGCTCTACGGCCAGTTCTCGCTGTACGTGACGTTGCTCGGGGTCATCACCTACCAAGACGTCGCACGGCAGCTCCTGATCCACGAGCATTCGCGCGGCGACTCGCGACCGCAGGACCTCGGCGCGCTCACGCGCATGTCCACGCTGCTGCTATTCGCGCTGGCACTGTGCGTCGGACCGCTCGCACTCGGACTCGAGGCAGCCATCGCCCTCGCGGTCGTCACCCTGCTGCACGGACTCGCGTCTCGCGACTACGCACGACTCGCGGTCGCCGGCAAGGCCGGGCTCGTGACGGCACTGCGCAACTTCGCTTGGGCGGCAGCGTTCCTCGCGGTCGCCGCTCTGTCGTTCCGTCACCACGGGCCTCTCGCATGGTCGACGCCATTCGTGGTGGCCGCCGCGTTCGTACTGCTGGCCTACCGCTTCCTCGCGCGCGGACTTCCGAGCGTCGAGTCCACGGGCAGCGTCCCTGGACCGGCGTTGGCTCGCTGGTCGGGATGGAGCACCCTGCGTGTCTCCCCGGAGTTGCCGCGCTATCGAGCCGCCATCGTGGACCTGCTCGGATTCACCGCCGCCTCGAGTGCCCTCGTCTCGATCGACCGCCTGTTGCTCGAGCGCACGACGACGCCGGAGGAACTCGGCATGTACTGCGGGGCCTACGACATCGCGACGCGCGTCCATGTCGCAAGCTCCGCGCTGGCCGCGATGCTGTATCCCACCTTCGCGGCGCAGATCGCGCAGCATGGCATGACCGAGGCTGCGCGGCGCTTCGTCCAGCTCGCGAGCGTCGTCGTGGTCCTCTACTTCGTCGGCCTGCTCGCGCTGCTCGCGCTCGACGACGTGATTCTCGGCGCGCTGCTCGGCCCCGCCTTCGTTGCCAGCCGACCACTGTTCGTACTCATGCTCATGGGAGTGTTCGTGCATCTTTTCGGCTTCCTCGTGACGCCGTGGCAGAGGGCTCAGGGCGACTTCGCCACAACGCGTCTTGCCTATCAGCGAGCCGCCGTCGTCATGCTGGCCGTCGGCGTCGTCATGGTCCCGCTCCACGGCGCTCTTGGGGCGCTGATCGCCTATCTCTGCTCGCGCGTCGCGGAACTGCAGCTCGTGGTGATTGAGCTGCGCCGACTCCCCGCCGAGCTCGGCGTCCCCCGCCGCCTCTCGTATGCAGCGGCGATGCTGGCGGTGCTCACGATGCTCTGCCTACTGCGCTTTCAGGAGCTCGCATGAGCCGCGTCGAGCCGTATGGAGTAATGCTTGTGCTTGCGCTGTGGGCGCTCGTGGGCTTCGGCCTGTGGACGCTGCGCCGACGCTCCCCGCTCCACATGCCGACGATCGCGCTCGTCGTCACCGGCCTCGTGGGCAGCTTCTATCCCATCGCGTCGACCCACATCCAGCCCTCGAGCTGGCGCAACCTCGACCTGCTCTCCCCCAGCGTGGTTCTCGAAACGCAGCTGCAGTACGTCGCCTTCGCGGCTGGATTGCTCGGCGCAATGCTCCTTGCGGCCGACCTGCGCTGGAACGAACGCCGAGAGGCGAGTGCGAGCTCCGCCTCATCGACGCGCGATCTCATCACCGGTGGGCTCTTGGTCCTCGTCGGCCTTGCTCTCTACGCCGCCTATGCGCGGCAAGTGGGCTTCGACGCTCTCACGGACCGCACGGACTACGCACTCAAGTACCTGCTCGGTCGCGGACTGGGACCGCTGCAGCTCGGCATGCCCCTCATGATCGTCGGCTGCCTGTGGATCGAGGCTTCCGCGCTGCCTCGCGACACGAGGAACCTGTTCCTGCCCGTCGCGCTCGCGATCTGCGTCTGGAGCGTCGGCTTCATCTCAGTACGCACGAACGCCGTGGTGCTCGTCGTCGGCTACCTGTCGATTCTGGCGCGCCGAAAGGGCTTCGAGCTGCGCAGTATCCGTCCATGGATGGTCGCAGGCGCGTTCCTGCTCTACGCGGGCCTCGAGTCCTTCGCGCTGATGCGCGGGGTGTACCGGGGCGACTTGCCCGAGGCGCTGTCACGACTCGAGGCGCAAGGCGAGCTCGTGTTCGCCGCGGCCGTGGGCGGCTCGGAGCTGTCGCATCCCTTCATCACCGCCGGGGAGGTCCTGCGCGAGCGCGAGGGGGGCGAGCTTGCGGGCCGGAGCATCGTCGATGGCGTGGCGGCCTGCCTTCCGCGCGGACTGTACCCGGATCGCCCGCTGTATCTCAGCGAGCAGTTCGTGCGCTCTAACTACGCGGATCTCGCGTCCCGCGGGGGCGGCACCGCCTTCAGCCTCGTGGCCGAGGCCTGGCTCGACTTCGGCTCCGTGCGCGGCCCGCTGATCTTCGGACTCGGCATGGGCTTGCTGCTCGCGTGGTGCGAGCGTCGCCGCGAGGAGGCTCCCGATGGCGTACTGGCGCGTCTGCTCCCGTACTTCGTGTTCTACGTGGTGATGCAGCATCGCAACGAGTTCGGAACGCTGTTCAAGCAGATCTTCATGATCGCGCTCGTCGTGCTGCCCCTCGCGCTCGTCGGCGAGACGGTCGCGATGGCGCTGCGCAGCGGACGGGTCGCACCGAGACGGGAGCCGACCTAGCCATGTGCGGAATCAATGGCTACGTCTATCGGCCGGAGTGCTTCGGCGATACGTCGATCGCGCTCGCGATGAACGGTGCGCTGCTGCATCGCGGACCCGACGAAGGCGGTGCGGCGCACGCTGGCGTGGCCGCACTCGCGATGCGCCGCCTCTCGATCGTCGACGTGCGCGACGGGCACCAGCCCATGCAGAGCGACGACGGCCGGTACACGCTCGTCTACAACGGTGAGCTGTACGACTGCGGCACACTGCGAGAGGAGCTGCGCGCGGCTGGTCACTCGTTCCACACGCGCTCCGATACCGAGGTTCTCCTGCATGCGTACATGGAACACGGTCTGCGCGCGCTGCGACGACTCAACGGGATGTTCGCGTTCGCGATCTGCGACCGCCGCGATGGCTCGCTGGTGCTCGCGCGCGATCCGCTCGGCATCAAGCCGCTGTACTGGTGGATGGGACCGGGGGGCGAGCTCGTGTTCTCATCCGAGCTGCGGAGTTTGCTCGCCCACCCTTCCGTCCCGCGCAAGCTCGACCTTCGCTCGCTCGAGATGCTGCTCGTCGATCGCTACGTCGCCGACCCGTGGACGATGCTCGAGGGAGTCAAGCAGCTGCCCCCCGGGCACTGGCTGCGCTGGCGCGATGGACGCATCGAGATCGGCGCGTACCACGAGCTCGACCTGCATCCCGAGGAGATCTCGGAAGCCGATGCGGTGCGCGAGCTCCGTGCGCGCCTCGACACGACCATTCGATCCCAGCTGGTCGCGGACGTTCCGGTTGGTGTGTTCCTCTCGGGAGGCATCGACTCCAGCACCGTCGCCGCGTATGCCGCGCGGACCGTGAAGTCCACGGGCGAGCGCCTCAAGACGTTCTCGATCGGCTTCGATGACCCAGAGTTCGACGAGAGCTCGCTCGCGCGAGAGGTCGCCGCCCACCTCGGCACAGAGCACCGCGAGCTGCGCCTCGGCGCCGGTGAGTTCCAGCTCTCCACGCTCGATCGAATCCTCGATCACGTTGGCCAACCCCTCGGAGACACGTCGTGCATCCCGACCCTCGCGGTGTGCGAGCTTGCGGCGCGCGAGGTCAAGGTAGCTCTCTCCGGCGACGGAGGCGACGAGCTCTTCGGTGGCTATGACCACATGTTCTGGGCGGCACGCATGCGCTTTCTCACGGATACGACGCCCGCTCCGCTGCGTCGCGTCGGATCCGCCATGCTCGCCAAGTTCGCGCCGATGGCGCAGGGTTCCATGGCGATGCACCTGCGGCGCGCTCGCAAGGGACTCGAGCTTTCTCTGCACGCCCCGCTGAAGCAGTTCCGTCTCTCGCGGGCCCTGTGGCAGCCGCAGGAGCTGGAGAGCCTGTGCAGCCACGCGTATGCCGGCGCGCTGCTGCGACGGGACATCGACCTCGAATCCGAGGTCGTAGAGCGGCTTGAGCCCGAGGAACTCGTGATGCTCGTGCTCGCACGCACGTTCATGAGCGGCGCGATCCTGCCGAAGGTCGATCGAATGAGCATGGCCGCCAGTCTCGAGGTGCGCCCGCCGCTCCTCGACCGCCGCATCGTGGACTTCGCCATGCGGCTGCCGCTGGAGCACAAGATCCGAGGGCGTGTTGGGAAGTACCTGCTGCGCGAGGCGGGCCGCGAGCTGCTCCCCACGGCGGTGTACGAGCACCGCAAGCAGGGCTTCGCGCTTCCGCTCCATCGCTGGTTCAACGCCGAGTTCTGGGAGCTCGTCGATTCCGTCTATGCGCCGGGTTCAGCCGCGGCGAGCTTGTTCCGCGAGCCCGAGCTGCGGCGCGTGCTCGACACTGCGCGAAACGCCGGTCGCGATGCCGCCGTCCTGAGCGCTGGCAACGCCGCGACGCGCGCGTGGATGCTCGCCTCGCTCGGCCGCTGGATGCAGCGCTACGGAGTGACCGCATGAACGCCGGCCCGCGCGTCCTCTTGGTTGGCCCGCTCCCGCGCAGCGGCACGTCCATCGGTGGCACGCAAGTCTCGTTCACCCAGCTCGTGCAGGGCTTGCGGATGCGCGAGCACGTGCAGGTCGAAGTGCTCGACACCACCCGCCAGCACGTCGCATCACGCGGCTTTGCGCACCAAGTTCGCGAGTTCGTCCATGCCGTGTCGATCGCTACGAACGTATACCGACGGGCGCGGAGCAGCGACGCGGTGCTCTTCAGCGCATCCGCGGACGGATTCCTCCTCGGTGGACCGCTCGTATGGCTCGCCTCGACGCTCGTCGGTCGACCCATCGTCGCACGCGCCTTCGGCGGTGGCTTGGACGAGGCGCTCGCGCGCAAGAATCCAATGCTGCGTGCGCTCGCGGCCAGCACGATTCTGCGCAGCCAGCTCGTGCTTCTGCAAACGCGCAGCCTGTGCGAGCACTTTGCCGGCCGTGCGGAGGTCCGCCACCTTCCGACGACACGGCGTGCACCGCAGCGAGAGCCGCGCGCTTCTCGCGAGTGTCGGCGGTTCCTGATGCTCGCCCAGCTGCGCCCCGAAAAGGGCTATCGCGAGGCAATCGAGGCGATTCGACAGGCTCCAGAGGGATGCAGCCTCACCATCGCCGGTCCGGCCATGCCGGGTACGGATGGCGAGCTGCTCCGCGCGAGTCCCCGCGTGACGTGGCTCGGCGAAGTCGCGCCCGAGAGCGTGTCCGAGCTGCTCGTGCAGCACGACGCTCTGATCCTGCCCACGTACCACGCAGGCGAGGGTCTCCCCGGCTCGATCATCGAGGCCTTCCAGCATGGATTGCCGGTGATCGCAACGCGCTGGCGTGCGATTCCCGAGCTCGTGATCCCCGCCGTCAACGGCCAGCTTGTCGAACCGCGGGACGTGACATCGCTAGCGCAGGCCATGCAGCGCCTTGCTTTGGAACCCGCACTCTTCGTCGAGCTGCGCGACGGCGCGCTCGCAACTGGGCGCGAGCATTCCCTCGAGCAGGCCTGCGAGCGTGTCGAGCGCTGGATCTCCCAAGTGACACATCGTCCTCTCGCGTTGACTTCCACGCGCAGGCGCTTGGAACAAGTTCCCGCGCCGCTGCATCGGCGACGAGCCCCGACGGAGGTCGAGTCATGATGTCTCCGCGTCGTTCGCTCCACATCTTGTTTCTCTCCGACAACTTTCCGCCGGAGACCAATGCGCCCGCGACGCGCTTGCACGAGCATGCTCGCGAGTGGATCGCACTCGGACATCGCGTGACTGTCGTCACCGGCGCGCCCAACTTCCCGGAAGGCAAGGTCTATCCGGGCTATGAGAATCGTCTCTACCAGCGCGAGAACTTCGACGGTATCGATGTCGTGCGCGTGAAGACCTACATCTCCGCGAATCGCGGCTTCGCGGGGCGCATTCTCGACTACCTCTCGTTCATGGTGTCGGGCGGAATCGCGGCCATGTTCCAGCAGCGACCCGACGTGGTCGTTGCAACATCACCGCAGTTCTTCACCTCGGTGGCCGGCTGGGCCGTGGCAGCCCTGCGTCGGCGTCCATTTGTCTTCGAGCTGCGTGACCTATGGCCGGACTCGATCCAGGCCGTGGGAGCGATGCGCGCGCCGTTCGCACTGCGTGCGCTCGAGAAGCTCGAGCTCTTCCTCTATCGACGCGCTAGCCGCGTCGTTTCGGTGACGCGCTCCTTCCGCGACAATCTCGGTCGCCGGGGGATCAACCGCGAGAAGGTCGCGGTGGTCCGCAACGGCGTCGATCTCTCGCGCTATGCGCCTCAGCCGCGCGACGCGGCGCTGGCTCGCGAGCTGGGCGTCGAAGGCAAGTTCGTGGTCGGATACCTCGGGACCCACGGTATGGCGCATGCGCTCCACCGCGTGGTGGAGGCGGCGACGATGCTCCGACACCGCAGCGACATCCACTTCCTGTTCGTCGGGTCAGGCGCGGCACGCGCCGGTCTCGTTCAGCAGGCCCGCGAGCTCGGTCTCACGAACATCTCCTTCCATGCCAGCGTGCCGAAGGACGTCATGCCTCGCGTCTGGAGCCTCTGCGATCTCGGCCTTGTGCATCTCAAGCGCGAGGAGCTCTTCACGACTGTCATTCCTTCCAAGATCTTCGAGTGCTTTGGCATGGGTGTCCCCGTCCTCTTCGCGGGCCCAACGGGCGAGGGCGCCGGAATCATCTCGGAGCATGGAGCCGGCGTGGTCGTGCCCGCGGAAGACCCGTGGGCCCTGTGCGACGCGGTCACGCGCCTCGCGCAGGATCCCACCGAGCTGGCGCGACTCTCGGCAGCGGCACGCGCAGCGGCTCCCGCTTTCGATCGCCGCGACGGTGCGCGATGCATGGCGGATGTGCTGCTGCGAGCCGCTGGCGGCCTGCCTGCGAACGAGGAGCAGCTCGAGCGCAGCGCCTGCGAACGGTCGACGCGCATCGATCGAGCCGCCTGAACGACCCGCTGCGCGCGGGGCGTCAAGCTGCGTTCTTCAGGTCGCTTGCGCAGCTCGGCAGCCGGTTTTCGGCGCAGTCGAGGCGCTGGAGTCGCAGGGTCCCGCGGCAGGGCGCAGGCGGGAGCTGGGCCACGAGACGCTGGGTCACCATGCGGACGCCAATGTCGGGGCTCCACCAGGCCGACTCAAGCCGCATCGTGCCACGACTCTCGACGAGCACCTCGACGGCCCCACACCTCAGGATGGCGAGCTGTCCATGCTCAAGCTGCACTTCAACCGACGGATGCAGCAGTAAACCCGTTTCGACCCGCTGCCCGTTTCCGCCGCGCACATCGTCCTCGACGACCAAGGAACGCGATGTCGCCACGAAGCGTCGACGATGGACCGGCGCCCCAACGAGATGCCGATATCCGTCGTGCTCGCCCTCGAGGACGAATCCGCTCGCATGGGACTCATGGCGCAGGACGCGCACTCGCGGTCTGCGTCCGACGCGGAAGGAGGACCAGAACTCCGCCTGGTCGAGGCCATCCAGAGTCAACGTGTTGTGACTGCGGGTCGCGCGAGCCTCGTCGCGTGCGAGACCGGGCTCATATTCCGCGACGCCGGCGTCGACGATGATGCGCTCGCCCCCGACGCTCCACTCGAAGGACAGGACATCGCCGTGGCCGTGCGCCGGAAGATGGTCCGGTGCGATCGCGCCGCAGTCGGCCACGAGCAGAGAGTCGCCAGCGCGCAGGCCGAAGTACCCCGCCTGAGGCAGGGAGAAAAGCCCGCGCGGACGCACCCGGCCTTGCGAGACAGTCTCCCATGCGTGCAGGCACTCATCCGGCGAGTAGCTCGTATGGAGACCCGCATCATTGAAGAGGCAGGGCAGCCCATCGGGATGTGCGAGGTCCACGAGCACCTGCGCCATGGGCTCGAGCTTGCCGAGCAACCGGGCGCGCAGCTCGCCTCGCGCGATCGAGGCGCACTCCACCAAATCGGCGAACACCTGAGCGTGATAGCTCGCGCTGCGTTCGTAGTGCATCCCGTCCGCAAGGACCTGCTCGTCCAGCTCCCGCTGGAGCACTCGAGTCGCGCTCCGCTCCCATGCAAGCGGCGTCGGTCCTTCAAAATACCGGGACGCCCACAGCAGCGCCTTCGCGTCCTTGATCAGGTGATTTCCGACGATGTCTTTCTCGAGATGGCTCGCGAGATGGGCCAGTTGCTCGATCAGCGAGGCCTCGATCCGAGAACGTGCGTTTGGGCCGATCCCCCTCCCTCGTTCCGTGAGCTGCTGCATCCAGACCACGCTGCGCAGCGCGATCATGTAGCTGTTCCAAGAGTCTCGCCAAGAACCACGTCGCGCGAGTTGATTGCGGTCGATCCAGTCGAGCACATGACGCGTGAAGCACTCGTCGTCGACCGCCTCCACGTACTCCATGTACTGAACATGGAAGCGCTGGAGGGCGGTCTGATCTCGCGCGCGCCAATCGATCGTCGAGTCGAGCGGAAGTTCGAGGCCCGGGAGGCAGGCCACCGGCTTCCCGTCGCGCTGGCCGAGGAGCCGGACGCGGGGCGCGAAGACAGCTCGCGGGAGAGCCAAGGAGACGCCGGTCACGCGAGGCGCTACCAGCGGCGGCGACAGTGCGGGCGCCGCGTCCTGAAGGAAGGTCCGAGCGCGGGAAAGGGCACGGTGGAGCAGTTGCGAAGGTCGCGTGTGTGAAACCTGCCGCAGAAATCGGCCTGTACTGCCCATGGCTTCACGCGCTGGCGGCAAGCGTGCGCTGGCCACTCGCAAGGTCCTGCGCGAGCTGGCGCACGATGCGTTCACTCGCGAGGCCGTCGCCATAGGGATTGCGCGCGCGCGCCATGCGGTGGTATGCGACCTCGTCGCCCAGCAGTTCCTCGAGCGAAGTCACGATGCGTCGCGGGTCGGTGCCGACCAGTCGCGCCGTACCGGCCTCGATGGCTTCGGGGCGCTCCGTGACATCGCGCGTCACGAGCACGGGCTTGCCGAGCGCCGGGGCCTCCTCCTGCACGCCGCCCGAGTCGGTCAGGACGACGTCGCAACGGTCCATGAGCCACACGAAGGGCTCGTAGTCGAGCGGAGCGCCGAGCACGACGTTCGGCGTGTCGGAGAGGATCTCGCGCGCCGGCCGCTGCACGTTGGGATTGAGGTGCAACGGATAGATGAAGAGCCAATCCTCGTGGCGGCGAGCACAGTCCCGGATGGCGCCGCAGAGCCGCTCGAACGGAAGGCCGAAGTTTTCGCGACGATGGCCGGTGACGAGCACGATCTTTCCGGGCCAGTGATCTGCAAAAGCCGCAATCTCGGGTCCGAGCTGCTCCTCGTAGCTGCGACCATCGCGCGCGAGCGTGCGTTCGCGAGTCCAGAGCAGCGCATCGATCACGGTGTTGCCGGTCACGTGCACGCTGGCCGGGTCGCAGCCCTCGGAGAGCAGCTTCGCGCGCGCTCCCTCCGTCGGAGCGAAGTGCCAGCGTGCAATTCGATCCGTGACGATGCGGTTGAACTCCTCCGGGAAGGGAGCCTGCAAGTCATCCGAGCGCAGACCGGACTCGACATGGGCCACCGGAATGCCGGCGTAGAAGGCTGCCATCGAGGTGGCGAGGCACGTCGTTGTGTCGCCGTGAACGAGCACGACGTCCGGACGCGCGTCGCGCAGGACGGAGCGCATGCCGAGCAAGACCTTGGAAGTGACATCCGAGAGGTCCTGATCTGGAGCCATCACGTTGAGGTCGTAGTCCGGATCGATCTCGAACAGGGACAGAGCCTGATCGAGCATCTGCCGGTGCTGAGCCGTGACGCAGACTCGCGCATCCAACGCCGGGTGAGCAGCGAGACGCCGCATCACAGGCGCCATCTTGATCGCCTCGGGTCGCGTTCCGACGACCGACAGGACACGGACGCTCACAGGAACAGCCCTCGCGTGTCGATCAGGATCTTCTCGTTGAGAGCATCACGACGCAGCCGCTTGAACTGCTTGTGGTCCACGAGCACCAGCACGATGTTGGCGCGAGCGACTGCCTCGTCGAGGCGGACGAGCTCGAAGTCCGGGTGAAACAGCAGGTGCGGCTCGACCACGAGCAGCTCCCCGAGATTGCGGGCCTGGATCTCGCGCACGATCTCGGCCGCCGGCGACTCGCGCAAGTCGTCCACATCCGCCTTGAATGACAGGCCGAGGCATGCGATCACGGGCTTGACCACCCTCTTCGCGCATTCCTCGACGTGTTCGATGACCCAGTGTGGCTTGCGATCGTTCACCTCGCGCGCCGCGCGGATGAGCTTCGCGTTCGCAGGATCTCCGGCCACGATGAACCACGGATCCACCGCGATGCAGTGACCGCCGACGCCCGGCCCGGGCTGCAGGATCTTCACGCGTGGGTGGCGATTCGCGATGCGGATGACTTCCCACACGCTGATGCGAGCCCCCGAGCAGATCATCGAGAGCTCGTTGGCGAAAGCGATGTTGACGTCGCGGTAGCTGTTCTCCGACAACTTGACCATCTCGGCCGTGCGCGAGTCCGTCGCCACGACCTCGCCGCGCACGAAGCTCTGGTAGAACTCGAGCGCAACTTCGGTGGAGGTATCGTCCACGCCACCGACGACGCGATCGTTCTCGACCAGCTCGGTGAGAATGCGGCCCGGGAGCACGCGCTCGGGGCAGTAGGCCACGAACACGTCCTCACCGATGGCATGTCCGGCCTCGCGCAGGACGCGCGCGACCACATCTTCCGTCGTACCGACCGGGCTGGTCGACTCGAGGATCACGAGGTTGCCCTTGCGGATCCACGGTGCGATGGCGCGCGCAGCGGCTTCGACCATGCTCACGTCGGGCTGCTTGTCGGGCTGGATGGGCGTCGGAACTGCCAGCACGAACACGTCGGACTCCACGGGCGTGGTCGAGGCCGACAGCTTGCCTGAGTTCACGGCGCTCTTGACCAGCAGGTCGAGGTCCGGCTCCTCGATGTGGATCCGTCCTTGGTTGATGGTGTCGACGACGTCCTGACGAACGTCGACGCCTGTGACCTTGCAGCCCTTCGTGCCGAGCAGCGAGGCCGTTGGCAAGCCGATGTAGCCGAGCCCCACGACGCACACCCGCAGGCCATCGCCCGCCTTCATGCTGCGGCGACGCTCACCGAGTCCGGCGCGCTTGCGCACTTCCTTGAGATTTTTTTCAGCCGACACGTCGCTCACTCTTCTTGCCGTATCCATAGCCATAGCTGTCTCCGTACTTCCCGTTGAGAAGGGAAGTGCCTACTCCGTTGAGGATCGCTCCAATCAGATTCGCGCCGGACTGGCGCAGGCGCCGTGTCGCTTGGTCGACCTGCCGCGCCGAGGCGCGATCCGAGCGTACGAGCAGCACGACCGCGTCGAGACGCGCAGCGCAGCTCTCGAGGTCCGAGACCGCGATGGCCGGCGGGACGTCGCACACGATGAGGTCGTACTCTCGCCGCAGTTCTTCCAGCAATTCGGCGAATGCTTGCCCATCGAGCAGGTCGCCAGGACTGTGAGGCTGCTCCCCAGCCGTCAGCACGTCGAGACGCTCGCCTACCCCGCGATTCACTACGTCGCTCCACGCACGGCGTCCCTGCAGGACGTCCGACAGGCCGTTTTCGAGATCGATTCGGAGGTAGCGGTGGATCGACGGGCGGCGCATGTCGCAGTCGATGAGCACGACGCGTCGGCCGCTGCGGGCGAATGCCATGGCCAGAGCGACGTTGGAACTCGACTTGCCCTCGCCCGGCGTGCACGAAGTCACAGCGAGCGTGCGCAGGTCCGAGTCCGTGGAGAGCGCGAACTTCAGGTTGGCTCGCAGGGAGCGATAGGCCTCGGCGGTCGGACCCTCCGGATCGTCGCGCAGTGGCACGAAGTACTGGATCGCGTCGCGGACGCGGTAGCGACCGCGGCGGAAGTCGGGGATCGCGCCGAGAACGGGCAGTTCGGTCGCCGCCTCGAGCTCGGACTCGGTGAAGATGCCGCGCGAGAAAGCCTCCCGAGCACAGGCGAGACCAGCGGCCGCGAGCACACCGAGCGCGAGACCGAGCACCGCGTGAAGCGGAACTGAAGGTCCGCTGCGTTCGAGCGGCGCGACGGCAGGATCGACGAACTCGGCCGCGGGCTGCGTCGACGCGCGCGTGATCTCGGCTTCCTGCTCGCGGGCGAGCAGCAGCTTCACGATCTCCGTGTGGGCCGCCAGCTTGCGCATCGGCTCGGCGACAACGCGCTCGTCCTCGGGCAAGGTGCCCAGCGAGGCCTCGACGCGCTCGAGCTCCGAGAGCAGGTCCTGCATCCCAGCCTCGATGCCGCGCAGGCGACCTTCCAGATGATCATGGGTCCGCCGTCGCAGGGCCATGCGGGCCGTTTCGATCCGCGCGCGCTCCTCGGCCGGGTAGCCGGACCGTCGCTCGCGGTACGAGCCCAGCAGCGAGAGCTGTTCACGCTGGTGCCCTTCGAGACCTTCGATTCGCGACCGGACGATGCGCTCGATGAGACCGATCGTCGCCGAGAGCCGCTGCCCATTCTCGATGCGCAGCGGGTGCTCACCCGTCGTCTCGCGCTCGAGTTCGGCCTGTCGCACCTGCAGCTCGCCCAGCGTGGAGAGGTGGCTCTCGAGCAACGGGTCGCGGGCCGCAGGCGGGCCGCCACCGAGCCTCGCGATCGCGTCGACCTCGCGGGCCTCGATGGAGCGCAGCGACTGGCGCAAGCGGGCGAGCTCGAGCTCCGTGGCTTCGAGACTCGATTGGGACTGAATCTCGTGCTGTTGCAGCAGCAGCTTGTAGGGCCCTGCGTCGCTGCGATCCTGCAGCGCGTGCTCCGCGTCGAGTCGCGCGATGCTCTCGAGGTAGGCGATCGTAACGGGATCCGCCAGCTCGCCGGACATGCGCGCAAGACCACCCAGATCGCCGGCCCCGAGGAGCGTCAGCGCGTCGCGCGTTGCCTCCCGTGCCAACTCCGACTGGACGCGCTGCACTTCGAGGCCCGACAGTTGCTCGATCAGGATCTCGCCACTCTTGGTGACGTTGATCGCGCGCGGGTTGGCGCGCTGGACGTCCACCACTTCGCCTTCGGCGTCTCGCAGCAGCTCGAGCTGGCGTTCCAGCGACTGGCGGATGAACCCCAGCGTGCTCGTGGCCTTGCGAGCTCCGCGGGCCTCGCTGCGCTCGAGATACGTACGGCACAGCGCGTTCGCCGTCTCCGCGGCGCGGCGCGGGTCGCTGTCGTCGATGGTGAGTTCAATGACACCGGAGTTGCGCTCCGTCTCTCGCACGCGTGTGCGTTCCATCACTCGCGCAATGGCTTCCTCGCGCTGGAGGCGGCGCACGAGGTAGGAGCGACCCGTCAGATCGCCTTCGACGCGCAGCTCGATGCGGCAGCCTGGGACGCGGGCGGTGCCGTCCGCGAGCGTGGTCTCGACAGGCGCGCATTCCACCTCGCCGCCGGAAACGAGGATGCGTACACGGTCCACGGCGAGGAACTCGATCTGGAAGTGGGTCGGAGCGCGCAGCGGGTCCTCGCACTCCACATGGGCACGCAGCCGCGGAGGCAACGTGCCGTGCGGATCCGCGTTGCGTAGGTCTCCGACGAGCGGCCGGAGGAGCGGGTCTTCGACCAGCGTGGTGAGGCCGAGGTGGAGCGGATCATCCGCGAGCCCTGCCGCCCCTTGGACGATCTGCTCGGCCGTCGAGCGCGCGCGCAGGATCTCGATTTGGCTCGAGGCCTGCGGGGCCTTGCCGAGCATGGCGAGGTCGGAGAGGAGACCCGTGGAGGAGCTTGAGTCCTCGAGGATGAGCGTGGCACGTGCGCGATAGCTCGGCTCCCGCACGGCGACCAGCCCGAGACCGGCCACGAGCCCGGCGATGGACAGGAGGGCGAATAGGCGTGGATTGCGCGCAAAGATGCCCCACAGGCTCTCGAGCGAGAGGCCGCTGGGCGGGACGTCTTGGTTCTTCTCGTTGCGCATGGCGCTGGGACCTAGTTCTGCAGACGGTCGTCGATGAGCAGGATCGTGGCCACCGTCGAGAGGGTTGCCGAGAAGCCCGCGAGGTACGGAAGCACCTCGTCGGAGAACTTGCCGGCGTTCGAGCGTCGGACGAACAGGACGTCGTCGGCGCGCAACGCCAGGAATCCCCGCGGGCTCGGGTCCTCGGCGTTGACCACTTCCCAATCGAGTTCGGTCGCCACGCCCCGCAGGAGTACGACTTCCTCGCGATCGGCCTTCGACGTGAAGCCACCCGCGAGCGCGAGCGCCTGCATGATGTTGATCGGGCGATCGAGCTCGAGCGCACCAGGGCGCGTGACCTCCCCGTAGACGTACACGCGCCGGGCTCCGTGCGTGACGAGAGACAGGTCGACGCGCGGCTCGACGACGAAGCGCGTGTAGGCTGCGGCCACGGCCTCGCGTGCCTGCGTGGTCGAGAGGCCGGCGACCTGAACGGCACCCACGAGCGGCAGCGACAAGTTGCCCTCCATGTCGATGCGTGTTCCCGCCGTGCCGAGATCGGGCTGCCCATAGACGCCGACGCGCACGACGTCGTTGGGACCGAGCGGGAAAGCGCTCCAGTCTGGCGTGGTGGACAGGGTCGAGACCGGGGGCTTCGGACCGAGGTCGAGCGGTGCGGAGACACAGCTCGCGGCAAGGCTCGCCGCAAGGCACAGCAAGGCAAGTTTCATAGGACTGGCCGTCTTTTCGGGCTGGGGGCTTCGAGGCTTGCGAAACATGCGTTTCAGTCCCGCACCATTCCCAACCACAGGAACGAGCCGCGGCGGCGGCGCTCAAGGCAGCCTCCGCATGCGCCGATGCTCTCTGGCATCATGGCCACTTGGGTCGTCGGAGACATTCACGGCTGCTCGGACGAGCTCGCACGGCTCGTCGATCACCTTCGGCTTGCGCCCGACGACCGCCTCGTCTCCTGCGGGGATCTGTTCCATCGCGGACCCGATCCTGTGGGCGTGATGCGAATCTTGCGCGAGCTGCGCGTGCCCTTCGTGCTCGGGAATCACGAGCTCGCCGTGCTGCGCCGCATTGGCGTCGCGCCGCACTCGGTCGCGCGCGAGGATCGTCCGCCGCTGCGCACGCGCTTCCCCGCGCTCGACGAGGAAGACCTCGACGGCGACGGCCACACCTTCTGCCGCGTGGATCCGGAGCACCGCGCGACGATGCTCGAGTTCCTGCAGGGCCACAGCGGATTCTTTCTGCGCAGTGGGGACATCGCTGGCGCGGGGCCGACGCGCGATGGGCGCGACTGGTGCGTCGTGCACGCGGGGGTCGCGCCGGGCAGCACGCCCGAGAGCTCCAGCGTGCGCGAGCTCACCTCCCTGCGGCGTCTCGAAGGCCGCGGGAATCCGTGGTGGTACGAGGAGTACGACGGCAACGAGCTCGTGCTGTTCGGACACACGCCCAGCTCCGTCCCGCGCCTCCACTCCGTGCGTGGACGGACTCTCGCGATCGGCCTCGACACCGGCTGCGTGTACGGCGGCAAGCTGACCGCCTACAGCCCCGAGCTGGACGAATTCCGCACCGTGAGCGCGCGCCGCGCCTACGTGCGAGCCTGAAGCCCGCGCCGATATCTCACAAGTCGGCGGTTTTCAGGCAAGATGGGGAGTCCGATGATCCCCCGCTTCCGTGCGCTTTCCTCCATGCTGCCCCTGTTGTTGCCAGCCGTGGCCTTGGCGCAGCAAACCACCAAGTTGAGCCGCAACTGGGTCGGCGAGAACGGTGACGCGCCTTCCGATCTCGGCGACGCGCCCGACGCGCTCACCCCGGACGGGCGCTTCTGCGCCTTCACCAGCGCGGCCTACAACCTCGTCCCGGGGGACAGCAACGGTTATCGCGATGTGTTGCTGTACAACCGCGTGAGCGGGACGCTCGAGCGCGTCAGCCTGACTTCGAGCGGCATCGAGCCCGTCGGCGACAGCCAGCACCCGGCGCTCTCCGACGACGGCCGCTTCGTCGCGTTCCAGAGTCTTGCCCCCAATCTCGCGGCCGGCGACTGGAACGGCACGTGGGACGTGTTCATCACGGACCGAGTGACGCGCCTGACGACGATCGTGAGCGCGGCCGCGAATGGCACGATCGGCAACGGCGCGAGCGTGCAGCCTTCGATCTCCGGTGACGGGACGCGCATCGCCTTTGCCTCCAGTGCGAGCAATCTCGTCGCCAACGACACCAACGGCGTGCAGGACGTGTTCGTGCGCAACCTGCAGACCGGTACGGTGCGACTCGTGAGCCGGCTTCCGCAGAGCGCGCTCGGCAACGCGAACTCGCGGCGGCCGGCGATCTCCGGCGACGGTCAGTGGGTCGCGTTCGAGAGCCTGTCGACGAACCTCGTGACCGGCTCGGCTCCGAACGGAGCGAGCATCCTCATCGCGAGCCTCGCGAGCGGCGCGATCGAACTCGTAAGCCGCTCCAACACCGGAGTGCCCGCAAACAACTCGAGCAGCGCACCTTGCATCTCGCGCGACGGATCGCGCGTCGCCTTCCTCTCGCGCGCGAGCAACCTCGCGCTCGTGGCTCAGTTCTCGAACAATGCATTCCTGCAGGATCGCGCGACCGGGAGCGTGATGCTCGTCTCCGCGAGCGCCGACGGCCTGCCTGCGACGGCGTCGTCCGTGTCGATCTCCCTCTCCGACAACGGGCACTTCGTGGCGCACGCCTCCCCTGCCCCGCTCACTCCGGGCCACTCGGGCAACGGATTCGATGCCTTCCTGTTCGAGATCTCGAGCCGCCGCACGATTCGCACGAGCGTGCCGCTCGTCGTCCCGGGAGAGCCCAACCAGACGGGCGTGAACGAAGTGGCGGGCGTCTCGGACGACGGCCTCTGGACCGCCTTCGCCGCGAACTCCTCGAACCTGATTCCGGGCGAGCTGCCGGATGCCACGCCCGACGTTTTCCTGCGCGCTACGCGCACCGCGTGGTTCCGCGACCGCGACCTCGATCGCTGGGGTCTCGCGAGCGAGTCGCTGCTCGTTCCCTTCCCTCAGGGCTTCGACTATGCGCTCTCGAGCGGTGACTGCGACGACATGCGAGCGGCCGTGAATCCGGCGGCGACCGAAGTCTGCAACGGCCTCGACGATGACTGCGATGGACTCGTCGACGAGCTCGCATGGTTCACATACTGCATGTCCGGGACCAGCCAGGCGGGCTGCGTTCCCGCACTCTCGACGCTCGGATTCCCAAGCGCGAGCCGCACGTCGGGCTTCGAGCTGCGCACGAGCGGCCTGCCGGGGCAGCGCCAGGCCATCGCCATGCACAGTCTCGCCCTCACGAACATCGTCTGGTCGTTCGGTAGCACGAGCACGGTTTGCGTGGCCTCGCCGCTCGCCCGGCTCGGCAACCTGCCGACAGGCGGGATATTCGGCCAGTGCAACGGCAGCTACGCGGTCGACTGGCTCGCGTACATGGCCGCCAACCCCGGCGCCCTCGGCCAGCCCCTCTCGGCCGGTCGCAGCTACTACGTCCAGCTGTGGTACCGCGACCCGGGTGCGCCGCTGAACTCGAACTTGACCAACGCGGTCTCGTTCACGCTCTGCCCGTAACCACACCGGGCTGCGTCGATGCGAGGACGCTGACCGAGACGTTGGAATCCGTCGGGCGCGAGTCGCGCGCGTTCCTGCGCTATTCGAGCACTTGTCGCGCCGCCTCGAGTCGCGCGCGCAGCTCGCGATACTCGACGTCATGCACGCCGACGCCGCGCTCGAGCGCGAGGTCGGCCGCGATGGCGCAGCTCTCTCCGAGCACCATGAACACCGGCTCCATGCGGATCGAGCCGTAGGCGATGTGCGACGCGGAGAGACACACGGGCACGAGCAGATTCGTGCACTGCTCCCGCTTCGGCAGCAGCGCCCCGTAGTCGATCGCGTAAGGCCGGAACCCTCCGACTTGCACGTCGCCTTCGTTGCGTACGACGCCCTCAGCGTCGACGTAGCGCTGCACGTTGTGCGAGTCCATCGTGTACGCGGCGAGGCCGACCGAGCGCAGCGCCGTGCGGACGCCGCGGCACTCGTGCTCCGTCATCAAGTATTCCCCCACCATGCGCCGCGCCTCGCGAATGTAGAGCATGCGCGGCCAGCCACCCGTCTCGGGGAACTCGTCCCTTGGAAGCCCAAAGCTCGCGACGTGCGCGCGAATCGGCTCGGGCACGCGCGGTGAGTTCGCGAGCGTCCACATCAGGCCCTTCTGATAGCGCTCATGCGCCCCGACGATCGCATCGCGCTCCTCCCAGCTCGCGTTGGCGTAGTCCCAGTTGGCGCCGATGAAGTCCGTGGAGACCGCGCCGTTGTTGTTCGAGTCGGTCTTGGCATTCGGCATGCCGAGCGGATGCCACGGCGCGAGCGTTCCGGCGACGCGCAGCTGCGAGTGCTGCGGCGCGCTCCCGTCGTCGGCCTCAAGGTTGCGCAACAGGAGCTCGTAGTCGCGCTCGTCGTAGCCGTCGGGCTTCGGCCACGGCAGGCGATTGTCCGGATGATCCGTCGCGCACAGCCGGAAGCAGTACGCCTGCACCTTGGAGTCGCCGCTGCCGTCGGGCCCCGGACGTTCCGCGCTGATTCCCGGCAGCAGCCCGCTCGCGGGATTCCCGGCCACGACGTACGGATCGACATGCGCCTGGAACTGGTGCTTGGTCGCGTGCTGCACCTGCACGCCATTGAGCGTCTCGCCATAGCGTGCATTGGGCTCGCGCCCCACGTGAGACTCGACGCCGGCCAGCGCGAGCAAGTCGCCTTCGTAGCTCGCGTCGATGAATATGCGCCCATGGAACGCACGCCCGTCCTCGCTCTCGAGCGAGACGATGCGCGTGCCTTCCTTGCACACTCCTCGATCGAGCTCGATGCGCGCGCCGCGTGCGACCACGACCTGCGCGTCGGCGACGAGCTGCTCGAAGAGCTGCTCGGCGACATGGGGCTCGAAGGCCCACATCGCGTCCTCGCCCTCCTTGAGACCGATGCCGCGATAGTTCGCGCGCGTCTCGAGCGTCCATGCGGCCGGATCGTCGTAGTGCCGACGAACGGAGCGATAGAACTCGCGCGCCATCCCGCCGATCGCGCGCTTGTTGCCGATGTCCGTGGCTCCGAGACCCGCGCTCGTCATGCCGCCCAGATGCTGTGTCGGCTCGACCAGCACCACGCTGCGCCCCGCACGTGCGACGGCGACAGCCGCGATCACGCCGCCGGAGGTGCCTCCGTAGACGACGACGTCGTAGGTCGGGAGCTGGGCACAGGAGGCGAGCGAGATCGTCATGACGAGCGCAACGGCGAGCTTCATGGAGGGGCGAGAAACGTAGCGCGCTGCCGAGCCTGTTTCGCTACGTTTTTGGGCGTGAAGGCTTCCATCGGAACGGACCTTGGGCGAGCGGCGGCGCACCTGCGCGCGGGCGAACTCGTCGCCATTCCAACCGAGACCGTCTACGGGCTCGCGGCCAACGCGCTCGACGCCGCGGCCAGCCTGCGCATCTTCGAGGCCAAGGAGCGCCCGGCCTTCGACCCGTTGATCGTGCACGTGCACTCGCGCGAGCAGGCACTCGGGCTGTGCGAGCCACCGCCTGCGGAAGCGCTTGTGCTGATGGACGCGTTCTGGCCCGGTCCACTGACGCTCGTGCTGCGCAAGCGCGCGCGGATTCCCGACGTCGTGACGAGTGGTCTCGACACGGTGGCGCTGCGCCAGCCGGCGCATCCGCTCGCGGCGAAGCTGCTCAAATCGCTCGATTTCCCGCTCGCGGCGCCGAGCGCGAACCTGTTCGGCCGCACGAGCCCGACGACGGCGGCGCATGTCGCGGAACAGCTCGAGACGGGCGTCGCGTACATCCTCGACGGCGGTGCGTGCTCGGTCGGCGTCGAGAGCACGATCCTCGGCTGGGAAGCGGGCCAGTGTGTGCTGTACCGGCCCGGTGGAGCGCCGATCGAGGCAATCGAGGAGCTCGTCGGCCGCGTCTCGCCCGCGCAATGCCGCATCCTGCCGGCCGCGCCGGGCATGCTCGCCGCGCACTACGCGCCACGCACGCCGCTGGAGCTAGGAGAACTGGACGAGCTGCTCGCGCAGCACGCGCACGAGCGCGTCGCGGTGCTCGCCTTCGAACGCGCGCGCCCGGCGTTCGCGTCTCGCGTGCTCTCGCGCTCAGGAGACCTCGCCGAGGCCGCGCGCAACCTGTTTGCGGCCCTGCGGGAGCTCGACGCGAGCGGCGCCCAGCGCATCCTGGCCGAACCCGCGCCCGAAACGGGCCTCGGTCGCGCGATCAACGACCGCCTGCGGCGCGCGGCGGCGGCTCGTACGGGATCCTGACGAGCTTGTCTCGCGGCAACCGGGGTTCGGCGATTGCCACCCCGAGCGAGTGCCACTACGCTCCCCTTCCCTCGCGCGGCCCCCCCCTGTCTCTCGGGCCGTGCGCTACCCCCCTCGGTCCCACCCGCATCCCCGAAGGTCCTTCGATGACGGAACAAAAGCAGCAATGGGGCAGCCGCCTCGGCGTGATCCTCGCCGTCGCCGGCTCCGCCGTCGGCCTCGGCAACTTCCTGCGCTTTCCCGGACAGGCGGCCGCCAACGGCGGCGGCGCCTTCATGATCCCCTACTTCACGGCGCTGCTCCTGCTCGGCATCCCGCTGGGCTGGGCCGAGTGGGCCATGGGCCGCTACGGCGGCCGCAAGGGCTTCCACTCCGCGCCCGCGATCCTCGGCGTGATGGGCAAGGGCAAGCTCGCGCGCTACGTCGGCGTGCTGGGCGTGCTCATCCCTCTCGGCGTCTACTTCTACTACGTGCTGATCGAGAGCTGGTGCCTCGGCTACGCGATGAAGTACTTCACCGGTGGCATCGGCATCGCGGACGGCCGGCCGATCTCCGATCAGATCGCGAGCTCGTCGGCTCACTTCGCGACCTACACCGGGTCGAAGGGCGACGGCTCCGTGTTCGACCTCTCGGGCGGCCTGATGAGCACCCTGCTCGTCGCGTTCGTGCTGACCGTGATCGCCAATGTGTGGCTGCTGTTCCGCGGCCTCTCCGGCGGCATCGAGACCTTCTGCAAGTGGGCCATGCCGGCCATGGCCGTGTTCGCGCTGATCGTGCTCGTGCGCGTGCTGACGCTGCCCGCCGATGCGACGAACCCCGACCAGAACGTGGTCAACGGCCTCGCCTACATGTGGAACCCGCAGTGGGACAAGCTCGGCGACCCGGGCGCGTGGATGGCGGCCGCGGGCCAGATCTTCTTCAGCCTCTCGGTCGGCTTCGGCGTGATCATCAACTACTCGTCCTACATGCGGAAGAAGGACGACGTGGTGCTCTCGGGCCTCACCGCCTCGGCCACCAATGAGTACTTCGAAGTCGCCATGGGCGGCCTGATCACGCTGACGGCCGCGTTCGTGTTCCTCGGCCTGAGCCTGACCACGCTCCCCGGCGGCACCTTCGGCCTCGGCTTCCAGACGCTGCCCGTGGTGTTCGCGCACATGCCGCTCGGCAACGCCATCGGCGCCATCTGGTTCTTCATGCTGTTCCTCGCGGCGATCACGAGCTCGCTCTCGATGCTCCAGCCGACGCTGGCCTTCATCGAGGAAGCGACCGGCATGAAGCGCAGGGCGGCCGTCGCGCTCGTCGTCGGCATCAGCCTGGTCGGCAACGCCTACGTGATGTGGTTCAGCAAGGACCTGACCGTCCTCGGTACCATCGACGACTGGGTCGGCACGTTCTTCATCGTCGTGCTCGCGCTCGTGCAGTGCCTGATCTTCGGCTGGGTGTTCGGCATCGACCGCGGCATCGAGGAGGCGCACCACGGTGCCCAGATGCGCATCCCCAAGGTCTTCCAGTTCATCATCAAGTACGTCTCGCCGGCGTTCCTCCTGTGGATGCTGTTCAACTTCGTGCGCGACGTGCTGCCCAAGTGGATCGCGAACCTCGGAGCGAATCCGACCGCGCGCAACGCGGTGTTCTTCATCCTGCTCGTGATCCTGTTCCTCGTCGTGATGACCGCGATCGGCGAGAAGCGCTGGCGCGCCCAGGGTCGCGACGTCGATGGCCAGCTGCCCGCCCAGGACTGATCGAAGGAGACTGACCCCATGAACATTCCCCTCCTCCTCGTCGCTCAGGAAGTGGCCGCCGAAGTCGCCAAGGAAGCTCCGAAGATCCAGCCCATGCAGCCGCTCGGCTGGACCTTCCTGCTCGTGTCCGTGGGCTCGGTGACGATCCTCACGGGCTGGTGCTTCTACAAGGTCCTCACCGCGCCGCCCGCGCAGTGACGCGCGTGCCATGGGCGCGCCGATCATCGCGATCAGCGGCGACCTCAAGACCGGCGAGGTCGAGGTCGCGCGGCTGAAGCTGGCCTACATCGAGGCCGTTCGCGACGCGGGCGGAGTTCCTGTGGTCTTGCCGTTCCTGGGCTCGGACGAACTTGGAGCGGTGCTCGAGCGCGTCGACGGAGTGATCCTCTCCGGAGGCGACGATGTCGACCCGCGCGAGCGCGGCGTCGCGCTGCATGCGGAGGCGTTTCCCATGGATGCGCGCCGCCAGTCGGCGGAGGTGGCGCTCGCGCGCTGCCTGCTCGAGCGCGACGTTCCGACACTCGGCATCTGCCTCGGCATGCAGGTCCTGTGCTACGCGGCGGGAGCGAACCTGCACCAGCACCTACCGGACGCGGGCATCTCCGAGCTGCTCGACCATCGCGCGCCGCACGCCGCAGAGCTCCTCCCGGATTCGCGGCTCGCAGGAATGCTCGGCACGACGCTGCCCCATGTGGTCTCCCACCACCATCAGGCCGTTCAGTCCGTGCCCCAACCCTTCCGACCGGTCGGACGCGCCGCCGATGGCGTGATCGAGGCGATCGAGAGCACCGACGCGCGCTTTTTCTTCGGCGTGCAGTGGCACCCGGAGCGCAGTCCCGAGACGCCCGACTCGCGCGCGCTCTTCCGCGCGCTGGTCGCCGCTGCCGCGGCACGCCGCAAATGAAGCGAGGCCGCTCGCGCGGCCCCGCCTGCGTGTCGCGACGCTCTCGGCGCCTCAGTCGAGCGATCGCACGTAGAGGTTCGCGAACTGGAGCGGCGAGCCGTGCTGCTGCAGCGCGAGCGCGCCGCGCGCGGGCACGCCCGGCAGCTCCGCGTTCTCGATCACGGTCTTCCCGTTGAGCACGACGGTCAGCCGCGAGCCCTTCATGGTGATGAAGAAGCGGTTCCACTCGCCGAGCGGCGCGTCCGCGTTCTCCTTCGGCGTCACGCCGGCGCGCACGGCGGCGCTCATCTTGCCGTCCGTGCGGTAGCCGTAGACTTCGCCCGAGCCGATCGGCCAGCACCAGATGTTGACCTGGCTCTTGTCGTTGCCGCGCAGGTAGATGCCGCTGTCGCCGCACTCCTGCACGCGCTGCTTCTTCTGCTGGCCGTTCTCCTGCACGTAGTCGCCGCTCGGCAGGATCACCGGCAAGTCCGCGTCGTGCGCGGGGCCGCTCCAGCGCCAGTCGCAGATGAGCTCGAAGTCGCCGAACTCCTCTTCGGTCCACAGGTGCGTGCCCTGCCCGTCGAAGGAGATCGTCCAGTCGTCCGCCTTCCAGTGCCCCTCGTGCTCGGGCCCAAACTTCCAGCCCGCGAAGTCGCGGCCATTGTAGAGCGAGCGGAAGCCCGCGTGCGTGTCGCAGGTCATGCCGGGCGTGGCCGCGATGTCGGGGCTCGCCGCCGGAAGCTCCTTGACGCGCAGGTTGCGGAACTGCGCGGGCGCGCCCTCGGACTCGAGGCAGATGTAGCCGCGGCGCGGCTTGCAGTCGGTGCCGGTCGTCACGACCTTGCCGTTGACGGCGAGCTCGAGCTTCCCGTCGATGCACGTGACGCGGTAGTGATTCCACTGGCCGCCGGGATTCATGCGCGACTCCGTGGGAAATGCCCGCGAGCCGCCGCGGCCGTTCACGGGCTTCATCGTGGCGCCGTGGATCGGGAACACGTCGCCCTGACTCGTGTAGCCGGGACCTTCCATGCCGGTCATCACCTGCACCTCGATCGAGCGCGAGAAGGGCTGGCCACGCGCGGTCAGCGGATCACTCCACAGGAACAGGCCCGCGTTGCCCTGCTCGGCGAGGTGGCGCCACTCCATCTCGAACACGAAGTTCTCGTACTGCCGGTCCGAGCACAGGATGCCCGTCGGGAAGCCCGAGCAGTCGATCACGCCGTCGTTCACCGTCCACGTGGACGGCGAGCAATTGACGTTGCGCCAGCCGGAGAGATCACGGCCGTTGAACAACGCGACGAAACCCGCCTCGTCCGTCAGGTGCGGCGTCTTGCCGGAGTCCCCGACGATCGTGGGACCCGACCAGTCGTCCGTGCGGAAGCTCGAGGCCGGCAGTCCCGCGCCGTTCACGAGGTTCGAGACGCCGACGTTGCTCCATGCGTAGCGCACCGCCGCCGGCTTGGTGACCTTGGGGTGAGAGAGCACCACGCTGCCACCCTCGACCTTCGGGGTCACCCCGAAGAACTCCTTGTTCTCACCTGCGAGCAGCCAGCCGCTCGGCTGCGTCGGCGTGTACACGAGCCCGCCGTCGTCATGCTCGAACTGGAGCCGCGCCACGCTGCCCTCGACTTTCATCGAGCGATAGAGCGGCCCCGAGCTCGAGACGACAGTGCGTTCATAGGCCTTCGCGAGCGCGAGCAGCGCGAGACGGCGGCCGACGTCCTGCTTGCGCGCCGGGTGGATGTCGCCTGCGTCGCCGAGGTCCATCGTGATGGCCATGCCCGTGTTGGGCGAGAGCGCGAGCGTCTTGCGCTGCGCGTCGCGCAGCTCGGCGGACTCGCTCGCCGTCGCGTTGCCGTACTGGAACGGCGCGATCTGCACGAACAGGAACGGGAACTCGCCGTTGCGGAACTGCGCACGCCAGTCGGCGATCATCGCGGGAAAGAGCGTCTCGTACTGCTTCGCGCGGCTGACGTTGGATTCGCCCTGGTACCAGAGCACGCCCTTGAACGACAGCGAGCGCAGCGGCGCGATCATGCCGTTCCACAGCGCACTCGCGGTGCCCGCGCCGAACTGCGGGCCGGCGCCCTGCCCGATCGGCGGCATCTCGCTCATGCGCGCGCCCATGTGGTAGCGCCACGTACCCGCGAGCGGGAGCGAGCCCAGCGCGGCGTCGTCGCTCGTGATGCGCAGCTGCTCCGGCTTGCCGTTGATGCCGCCAGTGCCAGCGGTGTCGAGCACGCGCACGGCGACCGCACGACGCCCGGCCTTCACGAGCTCCGGCGCCAGCTTGTAGCGGCGCGGCGTGCCCCAACGGCCGTCCTCGTGCTCCTTGCCGACGTGGGTGCCGTCGAACCAAGCGTCATCGCGGTCGTCGATCGGCCCGAGCTCGAGCGTCGCGCCCTTGCCTTCCCAGCTCGCGGGAAGCTCGACTTCCCTGCGGAAGTACGCGAATCCGTCGAAGCTGCCGAGCTCGCCCGAGAACGTCGCCGGCAGCTCGAAGGTCTTCCAAGTGCCGTCGTCGAAGCCAGTGGTGTTCCAGCCCGCCGCGACACGCCGCGGTCCGCGCGCGTCGGCGCTGTCCCACCAGCCGCTGCCGCTCGCGCGCTGGCGCTCCCAGCGCAGGTTCGGATCGACCGACGCCGCGAGCGACTCGAGCGCCCCGGAGAACTCCGGGAACTCCGCCAGCCCCTGCGCGCTCACCCACGACTCCACGGGCGTGCCACCCCAGTCCGCGGTGACGACGCCCACCGGCACGCCAAGTTCCTTGTGCAGCATGCGAGCGAAGTAGAACGCCGTCGCGCTGAACTCGCCCGCGGTCGCAGGCGAGCTCGTGACCCATTTGCCCTGCACGTCGCGGCGCTCGTGGTTCGACACGCGGTTCGTCACGTCGAACACGCGCACCTGCGGCAAGTCCGCGGCTGCGACCTCGTCCGCGGCGCCGGGATACCCGGGCAGCGCGTTCGGGAAAGCCTTCACCTGCCACTCCATGTTCGACTGGCCCGAGCACAGCCAGACCTCGCCGATCCACACGTCCTGCACGACGCGCTCGCCGTCGCCGACGAGGCGCAGCGTATGGGGGCCGCCAGCTTCCTGCGCCGGCACCTGCACGCGCCACTCGCCACTGACATCGGCCGTGGCGGCAAATGTGCCCTTGATCCACGAGGGCTCGATCGAGATCGTCGCGCCGGGCTGCGCGCGCCCGAAGAGCGTCGTGGCCTCGCCGCGCTGCAGCACCATGCCATCGTCGAGCACGGCCGGGACTCGGATCTGGGCGGCGGCGGGAGCGGACAGCGCAAGGAGCGCGAGAAGTGCAACGCGGATCTGCATGGGGCGTGGGACTCCGTGGAAAGGGGGCGTCGCGGCCGAGTCTAGCGAGGCCCGCGCATGCGATCGGATCCGAATCCCGCCCTCGCACCACCGGCGCGGCAACCCGCTCGCCATACTGTTGCGCCCGTGCAACCCGCCCTCGACACGCTCGGCCGGCCGCTCGCGAACCTGCGGATCTCGGTCACGGACCGCTGCAACCTGCGCTGCGCGTACTGCATGCCGGAGGAGGAGTACCGCTGGCTGCCGAAGGAGCACCTGCTGCGCTTCGAGGAGCTCGCGCGGCTCGTACGCGTGTTCACGACGCTCGGCGTGCGCAAGGTGCGCCTCACGGGCGGAGAGCCACTCCTGCGCCACGACCTGCACGAGCTCGTGCGCCAGCTCGCCGGGATCCCCGCGCTCGAGGACATCGCGCTCACCACCAACGGCCTGTTGCTCGCGGAGCAGGCCGACGCGCTCGCCGACGCGGGCCTGCACCGCATCACGGTCAGCCTCGACACGCTGCGCGAGGATGTGTTCGAGGCCCTGACGCGTCGCCAAGGTCTCGCGAAGGTGCTCGCCGGCATCGACGCAGCCGCGGGACGCTGGCCGGGCCGCGTGAAGCTCGACATGGTCGTGATGCGCGGGACCAACGAGGGCGAGCTGCTCGGGCTGCTCGACTTCGCCAGCGAGCGCGGCCTCGAGCTGCGCTTCATCGAGTACATGGACGTCGGTGGCGCGACGCGCTGGTCCCCCACGGCCGTCGTCTCGCGTGCCGAGATCCTCGCGACCATCGCTGCGCGCCACGGCGAGATCGAGCCGCTCGCCGAGCATTCGAGCGCACCCGCCGAGCGCTTCCGCCTGCGCGATGGCACGCTCT
The DNA here is from genome assembly GCA_005778045.1 of Planctomycetia bacterium. The sequence goes on along the minus strand of SXKQ01000153.1, from coordinate 26,268 downwards.
TCGGCATCATCGCCTCGACCACCGCGCCCTTCTGCTCGCGCTGCGACCGCGCGCGCCTCACCGCCGACGGGATGTGGTACCTGTGCCTCTACGCGCGCCTCGGGCTCGACCTGCGCGAGCTCCTGCGCGCCGGAGCGACGGACGCGTCGATCGCCGCCCGCCTGCGCTCGACGTGGAATGCTCGCGCCGATCGCGGCGCCGAGCAGCGCCTCGAGGAGCTCGCGCGCGGCCCCCTGGTCGGACTCGACGCCCTGCGTCGCGACCCCCACCTCGAGATGCACACGCGCGGTGGCTAGCGGGCGCGTCGAGATCGTCCACCCCGCGCCGCCGGGAGTGAACACGGGGAACCGCGTGACAGCCTTGCGCTGGGCGGGCGTCCTCCGCGAGCTGGGCTGCGAGGTGCGCGTCCTTCGGGAGTGGAGCGGTCGCGAGGTCGACCTGCTGGTGGCCCTCAACGCCCGCAAGAGTGGCGCGTCGGTGGTGCGCTGTCATCGGCTCTCTCCGCGCACGCGCATCGCCTGCGCCGTCACGGGAACCGACCTGAACGAGCGCCTGGACGGCTTGCCTGAAGCCACGGACGTGCTTCCGCTGTGCGACGCGATTGTCGCGCTGCAGCCTGCCTCTGCAGCGCGCGTTCCCTCGCAGCTGCGAACGCGAACGCATGTGATCCTGCAGTCCGCTCCGTCGTGACCCGCGCTTCCACGAGCGCCGGAGGCGTTCGTCGTGCGAGTCGTCGGCCACCTGCGCGCCGTCAAGGACCCGCTGCTCGCGGCCCGCGCTGGGCGACTCGTGCGTGCGGACTCACGACTCGTGATCGAGCACCTCGGCGACTCACTCGACGCTGCGCTCGCAGCAGAGGCGCGCCGGGAGAGCGAGTCGGGAGGCCGCTGGCGCTGGCTCGGTCCGTGCTCGCGCCTCGAGACCCTGCGCGCGATCGCTAGCGCCCACCTGCTGGTATTGCCCTCGCGCTCCGAAGGCGGACCGGGCGCGCTGGCCGAGGCCCTGATGGCCTCGACTCCGATCCTCGCAACGCGCACCGATGGCGCGCTCGGCATGCTCGGAGCGGACCACCCTGGCCTGTTCGAGCCCGGCGATGCCACGGGGCTCGCGAGACTGCTGGAGCAGGCCGAGTTCGATCCTCGGTTCTTGACAGGCCTGACGATCGCTGGAGCGACCCGACGCCCACTCTTCGAGCGGGCACGTGAAGTCGCGGCTTGGCGCGAGCTGCTCGCGCGGCTCGAGCTCGAACCTAGGGCCGGACGACGAAGCTGATGCCGCCAGTGAGCCCGATGGTCGAATTGTCGGGGTGTAGCGGGTCGCGGCTCCAGAACTGGCCGAACACTGACGTACCCGGCGAGAGGCCCTGCGCGGCCATGTAGGCGTGGGTGAGCGCGAACGAGTAGTTGCCCGTGCAGTTCTGGCCGGTCGTGCCGCCCGAGTCGAGCTGCGCCGAGCGCCGCAGGGGGCCCTGCACGCACATCGTGCCGCCGCTGAAGGGCGAGGCCTTGGGCGCGAAGCCCCAGAAGAACAGCCCGGCCTTCTGGTTGAGCACGTTCGTGGCGCGGACCACGAAATCGTCGCTGCCCGCGACCGTCGGCGTGCCCGTGGCGGTCATCGAGGCGAGGCAGCCGAGGCTGTTGGGCTTGGCCGTGCAGTAAGTCAGCACCTCGTCGCGGTAGACGAGCTTGACCGCGTCCGCGACGGTGTACTCGCCCGCGAGCGCACCCGCGTTGGACACGCTCACGAGCTTCGTGCGCGCGCCGCTCTCGAACAGCCAGCGACCGACCAGATTCCACCGGCCGCCGTTCGAGCGCTGGTTGACGTTCACCGTGCTGGTCCCGCCGGCGTGGTGGACTGTGAACGGCGCGGCGTCGTTGCGGTTCGAGGAAGCGCTGTGCCAGACGTACACGTCGTAGGCCCCACCGCGATCGATGCGCGCGTGGAACTCGGCGCTGGCCGCCGAGCCGCCCTGCACGATGCGCGAGTTGTAGCCGTGGAAGTCAGCCTGCGCGGACGTCGACCACCCGGTGCCGGCCTCGACGTAGGAGGCGGCCAGAGTGCTCGGCATCGAGTTGTCGACGATCACCTGGATCATGTCCGGGCTCACGAACGGGTTCGTGGCGGGCGTGGCCCAGGGCTGCCCCGGATCCGGCAGGTTGTTGAGCTCGTCTTGGATCGCCGGGACGCTCGTGTAGAAGTGGTAGACCCACAAGGTCCCGTGAGCGACGCCCTGCGAGCGCGCGTAGTTCAGCTGGTCGCGCACGACCGTCCAGTCGTTGGCGTCCTGCGCCCGGTACCCGACCGCGAGCTTGCTCAGGTTCGCGCCCGCCTGCGCCTTCTGCGTGTTGAACTCGGTCTGGAAGGCCGAGAGCGTCGTCATGTACATCTGCGGCATGCACAGGTCGAGGTAGCCCCCGGCGACCCACGCGGGCCAGCGCTGCATCATCTGCGTCAGGCCATAGGAGCCGAGCGGAGCGCTCGACACGCAGATCTTCGGGTTGGCGGCCTTGATCACGCTGTAGCACTGCTGCACGGCGTTGTTGACGAGGTTCTCGCGGAACGTGACCCAGTTGGTGCTGTTCACGTTGCTCGGCGGGGGCGTGCCGTACTGGGCCTGGTAGGCGCTCGCGGTGACCGTCTCGTAGCCATACTCGCGCCCCGTCGACTTGCGTCCCCAGCGGAAGCGGTCGAGCTGGATGTCGTCGAAGTCGTAGTTCTCCGCGAGCTCCTTGGCCATGTCCTTCATCAGCTGGACCACTTGGGGGTGGCCCGGCGACAGGAAGACGAATCCGCCGTTCTCGCCGGTCACCGCGCCGCCCGCGGAGTCGCGCGCCAGCCAGTCGGGATGCGCCACGGCCACGGGGTGGGTCGAGCTGCCGAGCGCCAGCCCGTACTCGAACCAGGCGCCGACCTGCAGGCCTTCCTCATGGAAGATGCGGATCAGGTGATGGGCCCAATCGAAGCTGGGACTGGCCCAGGTGCCGCCCGCGGTCTGGAAGGCCTTGCTGGGCCAGTAAGTGACGCCGCCGCCCGCGTACATGGCCACGTAGACCGTGTTGATGCCCCCACTGCGCATGTTCTGGGCGAATCCGCGCAGGCCGGCCTCGGTCTGGGAGAGGTAGGCGTACTGGGTGAGCCAGCAGGCCCGGACCTCGCTGGCCTGCGCTGTCACGACGGGAGCAAGGCCCGTCAGACCCAAGGCCAGCAGGAGGGCGGTGCGAAGATGGCGGAAGAAGTGACGCATAGGTCGTTTTTGGTTTATGGAGCGCCTGGAACAAGAGTACCCACCAGATCCGCAGGTCAGGTTAGGATTCGATCAGGGGTATCGAGTTTTGCTGGGTTTTCCCCTGCGACGGGCCCCGGAGCCCATAGGTTCCGCCCGATCCGATCCCCCTGACCTCTCAACCTTCAACCTCCGCTCCTCCCCCTAACCTCATGCGTACCCTGCACCTCACCTTGGCCGCAGCGCTAGTGGCTCCGTCTCTCCTCGCGCAGACGCCGACCCAAACGACGTTCACGCACCTCGCCACGATCAACATCTTCTCGACGTCCACGGCGTCCGCCGCCGAGTTCATCGGCACCAACCCCTCGGCGATCGCGTGGAACGGCTCGCGCTGCTGGGTCGCCGGCTTCTGCAACACGTCAACGGCACAGCCTTCGGCAATCGTCGAGATCCTCAACCCGCTGAGCGGCGCTCACAGCTACGGCACGCGCTTCGCGCAGGCCACCCCGACCGGCCTGCGTGGCTACTCGGGCCTCGACATTCAGGGCAACACGCTCGTCGCCGCCCTCGACCTCGGCGTGGCCGTGGCGAACGGCATCAGCGCCTGGAACGTGTCGGCCTCTGGCAGCGCGACCAACCTGTGGAACCAGACGGCGCGCGGCGCGAGCGGCGTGTCCTTCGACCCGGGCGTCGGCGGCGTGGACGCAGGCGTGGGCTGGACGAGCTTCGGTGCCGCGCGGCGTGCGCTGAACGCCACGGTCGGCGGAGCGGTGATGTACGACGCGACCACTGGCTTCTCGTTCCAGACGACCGGAACCACCGGCACGCTCTGGCGTGACACCGAGTTCGACCCCGACACCGGCGACATCTACCTGCGCCGCGAGAACGACGTCATCCGCGCCCCGCGCACGGGCTCGAACGCCAGCTCGGGCGGCACGGTGATCGTGACGCTCCCCGAGAGCGGCACGGCCGGCTTCACGGCGGGCCAGAACATCGCCTACATCAACACGCCCTACGGCGACCGCCTGATCTTCAACAACCGCCCCGACGGCTCGGGCGTGCAGGACTTCTTCCAGCGCGTGATGGTGACGAGCCCCACCGGCGTCTCGCACACCGTCAACTGGGGTTCCTTCACTCCCGTCGGCCTGTCCACGGCCTGGTTCGACTTCAGCTGGAACGCCCCGACGGGCACGCTGGCCGTCCTCGACTTCGGCAACCGCGCGGTCTACTTCTTCCGCCTCGAGCCGCCCACCGAGACCTATGCCTACTGCACGGCCGGTACGAGCACGAGCGGCTGCAACGCCACGGTCACGTCAAGCGGCTACGCCAGCGCCTCGCAGGCCAGCCCCTTCATCCTGACCGTGAACAACGTCGAGGGCCAAAAGTCGGGCATCATCTTCTACAGCCTCGCGGGCGCGGCCTCGCAGAGTTGGGGCGCCGGCAGCGTGAGCTTCCTGTGCGTCAAGGCTCCGACGCAGCGCACAGCGTCGCAGGGCTCGGGCGGCGCGCTCGGCAACTGCAATGGCAGCTTCACCCTCGACTGGAACGCGTGGCTCACCGGTTCGGGCCTCTCCTACCCGGTCGGCACGTCCGTCTGGGCCCAGAGCTGGTACCGCGACCCGCCGGCGCCGAAGACGACGAACCTCTCCGACGGACTGCAGTTCTTCATCTCGCAGTGATCGTCGCGAGCCCGGGTCCAGATCGATCCGAGCAAAGAGCGAGGGCGCGCCGCAGCCATGCGACGCGCCCTCGCGCAGTTTCCTGCGACGCGCCCTCGGGGCTAGCGCTGCGCTTCTTCGCGATAGGCGTCGCGGAACGGCATACCGGCCTTGACCTTGTCGAGCGCACGCTGGGTCGCAGCGAGCTTCGGATCCGCGCAGGCGGCCACCAGTGCGCCTTCGTCGAACTCGAGCGCGTCGACGAGCCGCGGCAAGAGCGCCAGCATCGTGCTCGCGGCGTCATGGGCGCGGAACAGCGGCGGCTTCACGAGCTGGAAGTCGCGGTGGTAGCCGCTCGGCAGGTCGCGCAGCAAGTCGAGCAGCGCGGCACGCTCGACCACAATCGCGCGCGCGTGGGCGCGGGCGAGCTCGATCGCGTCGGGGTTGCGCTTGTGCGGCATCAGCGAGGAGCCCGTCGTGAACGCGACCGGCAGCTTCACAAAGCCGAACTCGGTCGTGCTGTAGAGCCACAGGTCGGCGCTGAGCTTGCCGATGTCGAGCGCGATAGCCTCGAGCGCGGTGAGGTAGGCCAGCTCCGCGCGCCCGCGTGCGTGCTGAACGTGCGTCACCGGCTCGACGGGCCCGTCGAAGCAGAGCTCACGAGCCACGAACTCGCGGTCGAGCTGCACGGGCAGCCCGTAGCCAGCGCCCGAGCCAAGCGGACACTCGCGCGTGAGGCGCAGCGCGTGGTCGAGCTCGCCGAGGTCGAGTTCGAACGCGCGCGCGTGCGCCCCGAACCAATCGCCAGCCGTCGAGGGCATCGCGCGGCGCAGGTGCGTGTAGCCCGGTAGCGGCAGCGTCGCATGGCGTTCCGCAGCGCTCGCGAGGCTCGCGTGCAACGCCACGACGAGGTCCTTCGTGCGCGCGATCGAGTCGCGCAGCCACAGCCGCACGTCGACCGTGACCTGCTCGTTGCGGCTGCGACCGGTGTGCAGGCGCTTGCCCGCATCGCCGACGAGCTCGGTGAGCCTCCGCTCGACCGCCGAGTGGACATCCTCGTCACCCGCCTCGACGGTCCACTCACCGGCGCGGTGCGAGGCGAGCAGGCGCCCGAGACCGTCGCAGATCGTCGTGCAGTCCTGCGCGCTGATGAGCCCGACGCGCGCCAAGCCCTTGGCGTGCGCCAGCGAGCCACGGATGTCGTGCTCGACGAGGCGCCGGTCCCACAGCGGATCGTCGCCCGTGGTGAAGGCGAGCATCTGCGCGTCGATCGCGTCTCCGCGATCCCACACCGGACGGTGGAAGTTCTGGCTCATCGTGAGGTCTCCTGGCGCGCGAGCGCCGGGGCCAGCGCCTCGAGCGCGCGGGGCGCGAAGCGCGTGTAGAAGTCGACGCCGGCCTCGAGCTCGGCGAGCAGCACGTACTCGTCAGGCGTGTGCGAGCGCGCCGTGTCGCCCGGACCGCACTTGACCGCCGGCACGCCCTGCAGGAGCGCCATGTCTGACATGGTCGAGGAGCCGATGGCGCGCGTGCGACCCGCGGTAGCGAGCGCCGCCTGCACCAGCGGGTGGTCTTCGGAGGTCTCGAAGGGCTTGAGGCGCGCCGAGCGCACGCCGAGCCTGGCGTGGGGCATGCGCGAGCCGAGCAGCGCGACCACGTCGGCGGCGCTGTGGCGCGGCGAGAGCCGCGCGTCGAACACGGCTTCTGCCTTGTCGGGCACCACGTTGTGACGCTCGCCGGACTTGAGCGCCGTCGTCGCGACCGTGCTCGCGCCGAGCAACTCGTGCTCGCCATCGAGCTTCATCCACGGCCCGGCGCGCACGATGTCGCCCGCGGCCTTCACGAGCGCGTTGTCGTGCTCGACCCGCTGCACGTGCGCGGCGTGGCACGAGCGTCCGTGCCACTCGGCCGTCACGACCGCGAGGCCCGACTGCGCGCGCACGACCTCGAGGCTCGTGGGCTCGCCCGTGATCGCTCCGTCCGGCGCGCCGCAGCGCTCGAGCACCTTGCCCATGCCGAGGTTGGTCGTTTCCTCGCACTCGTTGAGCGCGAGCTGCAGCGTGCCGCGACCGCTGCGTGCCTCCGCGCAGGCGTGCAGCGCGAGCAGCATCGCCACCACGCTCGCCTTCGCATCGTTCGCGCCGCGCCCGTAGAGCTTGCCGCCCTCCCAGCGCGCCGCGTAGGGCTCGACCGACCAGCCGTTGCCGACCGGAACCGTGTCGAGGTGCGTATTGAGCAAGAGGCGCGGCCCGCGGCCGAGCTCGACCGTGGCGAGCACCGTGTGCCCGAGACGCTCGCAGTCGATGCGCCAGCCGCGGAGCAGCTCGACCACGTGGTCGGCGATGCGCTGCTCCGAGCCGGAGACGCTCTCGATCGCGACCAGCGTGGCCAGCAGCCGCGCGCTCTCGGGCAGCTCGCTCAACGCGCGCTCCCCTGCAAGGTGGTGGGCTCGAGCGTGAACTGCTTCAGGGTCTGCTCGACCTCCGGCGCCTTCTCAGGCTCGCGCGTGACGAGCGTGCCCGCGCCTTGGTTCGTGTAGAGCTCGGCGAGCAGTGCGTTCTCGTCGCTGCCCGACACGACGTGCACGCGACCCACGCCGCCGTACAGCGCCGCGCGGATCGCCGCGGCCTTGACGCGCATGCCGCCCTTGAGCGCACCCGACTCCTCCATCGCGTCGAGGTCGGAGATCGAGAGCGCGGAGAGCAGCGAGGTCGGGTCGCTCGGGTTCGACAGGATGCCCGGCGCGCCCGTGAGCATCACGAGCTTCGCAGCACCGAGCGCGACCGCGATCGAGGCAGCCGTGAGGTCGGCGTTGACGTTGAGGAAGCCTCCGTTGCCGTCGCCCGCGGGCGGGCACAGGACCGGGATGTAGCCGTCCTCGATCAGCGCCAGCAGCGGCTTGGGGTCGACCGACTGCACGTCGCCGACCTCTCCGAAATCGACGATGCCCTCGGTCGTGCGGGTCGGCGCGCGGCGCTTGGCGACGAGCAGGCCCGAGCTCGCGCCCGAGACCCCCACCGCCGGAGCGCCTTCGGCCGCGAGGCACGCAACCACCTCGCCCGAGAGCTCGCCCGCCGTCGCCATGCGCAACGCGCGCATCGCGGTCGGCGTGGTCACGCGACGGCCGTCGACCATGCGCGGCTCCTCGCCGAGCATGCGCTGCAGCGCGTCCGTCTGGGGACCGCCGCCGTGCACGACGACAACGCGGGCGCCGAGCGCCTGCACGACCGCCACCTGACGCGCGAACTGCCGGATCGCGCTGGTCTTCGCGATCGTGCCGCCACCGGCCTTGATGACGAAGGTCTTGCCACGGTGCAGGCGCACGTGCGGCGCCGCCTTGAACAGGTCGGTCATTGCGGGAGCTCCAGGGGAACGGGGGACTTGGCGCGGATCTGGCTCTTGCGCTCGAGGCTCGCGAACTGGCTTTCGAGCAGCGCGGTCTGGGCGTGCAGGCGATTCTCGGCTTGGTCGATCACGATCGACCACGGGCCGTCGAGCACCTCGTCGCGCACCACCACGTTGCGGCGTACGGGGAGGCAGTGCATGAAGCGCGCGCGATCGGTGCGCTTCATCCACTCGGGGCTGACGCACCACTCGCGCAGGCCCGCGCGCTGCACGGTCTCCGCCTCAGTGTTGCCCCAGCAGCCGAGCGAAGCCCAAGACTTCGCGTAGACGATGCTCGCGTCCCTGAGAGCCGACTCGCGGTCGTCGGTGATCGTGAGCGTGCCACCATTCGCCTTCGCGAGCGCGCTGGCCTCGGCGAGGATCGACTCGTGCAGGTCGTAGCCCACGGGGCGCAGCACGACGACATCCATGCCGCGCTGGCTCGCCATGCACACCGTCGAGTTCGGCACCGCGTGCGGCAGCGGTTTGGGATGCCAAGCCCAAGTGAGCACGAACTTGGCGCGGCGCGGGATCTCGTAGAGATCCATCGTGGTCCAGTCGGCCAGCGCCTGGCACGGGTGCCACAGCGCGCTCTCCATGTTGACCACGGGAATGCCGGCGTGCTTGCGGAAGCCGTTCATCAGCGCGTCGCGCAGGTCGCGATCGAGCGACTGGATGCCGGCGAAGGCGCGGATCGCGAGCACGTCGACGAAACGTCCGAGCACCGGTGCGGCCTCGCGCACGTGCTCGGCGTTGCCCGCGTCCATCGTGACGCCGTCCTCGCACTCGATACCCCAGACGCCGTTGCCACCGGCCTGCAGCTGCACGAGATCGACGCTGAGCTTGCCCGCCGCGCGCTGGAACGAGGCCTGCGTGCGCAAGCTCGGGTTGAAGAACAGGATGCCCAGCGCCTTGCCTTCGAACCGGCGCGGGGCCGCGCCGGCGCGCAGGTGCAGCGCGCGCGCCACGAGCTTCTCGACCTCAGCCGTCGCGAGCTGGCCCAGATTGTAGAAACCGTTCATGCCTTCACCTCCAGCGCTTCGAGGGCGCGCGCGAGCCGCGGCGCCTCCGCGGGCGTGAGTGTCAGCGCCGGCGACAAGCGCAGCACCTGCGGGTCGTCGCTCGTGCCGATCAGCACGCCCTGCTCGAGCAACAGGTCGCGCACGGTCGCGGCCTTGAGCTCGGGCTTGACCACGAGACCGAGCAGCAGGCCCGCGCCGCGGATCGACGCGATCGGCCCGCGCAGCGCGGCCACCTTGAGCGCCTCCGACGTCGCGCGGACGTTGGCGAGGAACTCCGGCTGGCCGACGCGGTGCGCGACCATCGCCGCCGCCGCGAGCACGAGCGGACCGCCGCCGAACGTCGAACCGAATAGCTTGCCCGGGACGGCTTGCGCCATCTTCGCGCGGATCACAGTGATGCCGATCGGGAGCCCGCCGGCTGCGCCCTTCGCCGTTGTGAACGAGTCGGGCACGACGCCGAAGTGCTGCGAGGCCCACGGCGTGCCGAGCCGTCCGTTGCCGGGCTGCACCTCGTCGAAGATCAGCACGGCGCCAGTGCGATCGCACAGGCGGCGCAGCGTGTTCAGGAACTCCATGCTCGGCTCGGTGACGCCGGCGAGCGACTGGTAGGGCTCGAGGATCACGGCGCCGACGGTCGTGTTGATCGCCTTCGCCGCCAGCTCGGGGTCGTTCCACGGCAGCTTGACCACGTCGAACGGCGTCGAGGGGAACGCGGCGAGCTTCGTGTCGCTGACCGCGGCCGCGGCCGCCGTGCGGCCATGGAAGGCGCCCTTGAAGAACACAACCTTGCGACGGCGCGTGAAGGCCAGCGCGTGCTTGAGCGCATTCTCGTTCGCTTCCGCGCCGCTGTTCGTCACGAACACGCTCCAACCATCCTCGCTCGGCGGCAGGTTCGCCTCGAACGCGGACAGGAAGCAATGGCGCGACTCGTGGTCGATCAGATTCGTGGCGAACGACAGACGCTTCCACTGCTCGCTGACGATCTTGCCGAGGCCCGGATTGCCGGCGCCGAGCGTGTTGACGCAGTGGCCGCCGTAGAGGTCGAGCATGCGCCGTCCGTCGTTGAGGATCAGCTCGTTGCCCTCGGCCCCGACGACCTGAATGGGGAGACGCGCGTACGCGTCGACTTCGCGCAGATGCATGTCAGTTCACTCCCAGGCCCGCGCGAGGCAGGCCCCATTGCTCGGGGAATCCGAGCATCACGTTCAGGCACTGCAGCGCCTGCCCGGCGCCGCCCTTGGTCATGTTGTCGAGCGTGCAGAGCACGTTGAGCACGTCCCCGCGCACGTGCACCGCGAGTTGCGCGCGGTTCGATGCGGTGATCGAGCGCAGATCGGGCACCTTCGAGCCCTCGAGCACCTCGACGAAGGTCGAGCCGCCGAACAGCTCGGCGTAGGCTGCGCGCGCCTCGGCCGTCGTCACCTTGCGCGCGAGCGGCAACGCCGCGGTCAGGTGAATGCCACGCGCCATCGGCCCCGAGTGCGCGACGAAATGTATCGGCGGTACGCTCCCGCACGACTCGAGCGCTTGTGCGAGCTCCGCCTCGTGGCGGTGCCCGTCGAGCGAGTAAGCCCACATGTTCGCGTGGCGCCAAGGGTGGTGCGTGCCTGGCTTGGGCTCGACGCCCGAGCCGCTCGAACCGGTGATGCCGTGCAGGATCCACGGGCGCGAGGTATCGAGCAGCTTCGCGCGCGCCGCAGGGACGCAGGCGAGCTGCAGCGCCGTCGCGAAGCAGCCCGGGGCCGCGACGCGACGCGAGCGCGCGATGGCGTCGCGGTGCAGCTCGACGAGCCCGTAGGTGAAGCGCGCGAGCTCCGCGGGCGCCGGATGCTGGTGCCCATAGGCCGCCTGATAGCGCTCCGGATTCTTCAGGCGGAAGTCCGCGGCGAGGTCGACGAGGTAGAGGTTTTCGGCGAGCGCGCCGAGCTCCGCGGAGAGTTTCGCCCACAGGCTCGCGGACTCGCCGTGGGGCAGCGCGAGGAACGCGACCGCGCGGCCGTCGCCGACGAGCGCTTGCGCGATCGCCGCGCGCGCCTCGTCCGTGTTGCAGGTGCGCGTGCGCGTCACGAGGTGCGGATGCGCTTCGACGACGCCCTGCTCGCTGCGCGACACGGCGCCGCGCAGCTCGAGCCCCGGGTGGAGATCGAGCAGGCGCAACAGCTCGCCCGCGAGCATGCCCTTGGCGCCGAACACCCACGCGGGCACAGTCGCGGTGCGCGTCAGCGTCGCGTTCATGCGCCCACCGTCTCGCGGCCGAGCTTGAGGCCCTTCTTGCGCAGGCCCTTGAGCACGGCCTCGGTCAGGTTGCGGCCCTCGCGCAGCGCGTTGAACGCCGGTACCCCGAGCTTTTCCTCGCAGAAACGCCGGCCGACGGGCGTGTCGGTCACGCGTCCGCTCGTCACGTCGACCGCGAGCCCATAGCGCTCGCGCAAGAGCATCTGGCCGCCCCAGGCGCCGACCGGATCCTGCGCGCACAAGACGACGCTCTCGATCGCATTGCGGATCGACTCGTCGGAAAGCAGCGACTGCACGCCGTAGGTGCCGAGCAGGCCGTCACCCATCTCGAGCACGATCAGGTCGGGCTCGGCACCGGCGAGGTTTGCGATCAGGCTGTGGGCCGCGGGCACCGAGGTGCTCTCGTCCGTCGTCACGACACCGAAGTCAGTGAAGATCGCGACCGGCTCCGCGCCGCAGTCCTGCATCTGCAGGATGTCGCGGCGCAGCGAAACGCCGGTGAGCTTGCCCGCGGCGACGCGCAGGCTCTTGTGCGAAAACTCGCTGATCAGGATCGACGCGGCCGTGGTCTTGCCGGCGTCCATGCAGGTGCCGACGAGCACGATCAGCGGCGGCAGGCCCTCGGCACGCAACGGCATCGGCTGCGTCGGGAGTGCCGCGCGCGCGATATTCGCCGGAATGCCGACGCGCGTCGCTAGGTAGGGGAACTCGAGCACGGAGCCGAGCACTTCGAGCCGGAACGGCTCGCCGGTGGCCGCGGTCGCCTCCGCGCCCGTGCCGATCACGCCACCCAAGTTGAGCAGCTGGAGCTCGTCCCCCACCGTGACCTTGGTCGGCACCTTGCCGCTGAAGCCGTAGAGCGCGTCGCGATGGCCGAGCGCGCCGGCGATGATGTCGCCGGGGTGCAGCGCGACCATGCGGCCATGCACGTCCTCGAGCGTGTTGTAGCTCGTCTTCGCGTTCTTCACGCGGCACGCCACGACCGTACCGGCCTGAGCCGGGATCGTCTCGCCGAGCACGGCGTTGCGATCGAGCCCGAGGCGCAGCGTGACCGATGCGATCTTGTCGAGGGTGCAGCGCTTCACTTCGCGCTCTCCGCGGTGGCCTTCTCGCCCGCGCGACGGAACAGGCGCGCCGGCTCGGCCAGCGCGCGCGCGAGCCCGAGGGCGCCCTGCGGCGTGGCGTTGGAGCCCGCGCGCTCGCCGTACTTGGCGTCGCTCGCGGCGAGCATGCTGTAGGGCGACGAGACGCCCTCGACCAGCGCCGAGCCCGGCTGCACGCGCACCTTGACGGTGCCCGTGACGCGCTGCTGCGTCGAGGCGAAGAACGCCTCGAGGTCGCGCTGGAACGGGTCGTGGAACAGGCCCTGGTGCAGGCGGCGGCCGTAGACGTCGCCGAGGTGGTCCTTCCAGAAGCGCTGGTCCTCGATCAGCACGAGCTTCTCGAGCTCGCGGTGCGCCTCGATCAACACTTCCGCCGCCGGTGCCTCGAACGCGATGCGGCCCTTGATGCCGAGCACCGTGTCGCCGAGGTGGTAGCCTCGGCCGACGCCGAAAGCGCCCGCCTCGAGGTTGAGGCGCTCGATCAGAGTCACCGGGTCCATCGGCAGACCGCCGAGCGAGACGGGCATGCCGTTCTCGAAGCCGACCTGCAGTGTCGCGCGGCCGTGGCCGTTCTTCGTCCAGTACCAAGCCTCTTCCGGCAGCGCCTGATCGGACGTGTGCAGCTCGCCGCCGCCGATCGTGACGCCCCACAGGCCCTGGTTGACCGAGTACTTGCCGCCGGCCGCCGGGACAGGGAGCTCCTGCGCGGCGAGCCACTTGCGCTGGTCGTCGCGGCTGGGCGCGAGGTCGCGCACGGGCGCGAGCGTCTTCAAGCCGGGCGCGATCGTCGCGAGCGCGGCCTCGAAGCGCACTTGGTCGTTGCCGGCCGCGGTGCAGCCGTGGGCGCAGGCGTCGAAGCCGCCCTCGGTCGACATGCGCGCGAGGATCTCGGCCTGCAGGCCGCGCTCGGCGCCCACGGACAGCGGATAGGCCGCGCCGCGGCGCACGTTGCCGGCGATCAGCCAGCGCACGACACGCGAGAAGAGCTCGGCGCGCGCGTCGACGAAGCGGTGCTCGACCGCACCGAGCGCGATCGCGCGGCTCTCGATGTCCTGGCGCTCCTGCGCGCTCCAGCCACCGCAGTCGACGGCCAGCGTGGTTACCTGTGCCTTCTCGACGCGCGTGAGCCAAGCGACGAGGTACGACGTGTCGAGTCCACCGGAATAGGCAAGCAGAACGCGCATCGAAGGCTCCTTCGGGGGATCGGGACGCCTCACGCCGCCGGGCGGCGCGAGCAGAGGGAAACGAGGGGAAAAAGGGGAGCGAACGGCATGACGGCGACGCTCCTAGAGCAGTTCCTGCACGCGACGGCGCACGCGCATGGACGCGGCGTGGCTGTCGGAGGCGACCAGCACGGTGTCGTCGCCGGCGATCGTGCCGACGAGCCCGTCGATGCCCTCGGACTCGAGCGCGCGCGCGACCGCGCTCGCGGCGCCCGGCTCGCAGTGCAGCAGCACGAAGTGCGACACGGGCTGCTCCGAGCGCAACAGGCTCTTGAGCGCGGCGAGCGGTGTGACGCGCTCCTCCTCGCTGACGCGGTAGCAGCCGGCCTGCTTGGCGACGTTCAGCACGCGCAGGTCGCGCGAGAGCACCGGCTGCGAGGTGTGGAAGCCCTTGCGCTCGAGGCGCTCGAGGAGCTCTTCTTGGCTCGCGATCTCCTCCTCGCGGAGCAGCTCGCGGATGGCCTCGCGGCGCAGGTCGGGGTCAGCCATGGGTCGGGGTCGCGGACGAACGTTCATTCGCTCAGGGCGAAACATTATTCGACGAATAAAACCCCGTCAAGCACCGAATACACATTCGCCGCATTCGGCCACCCAGCGAATGACGCCGCCCGCCGCGACCGCGCGCGGGGCGAAGTCGCAATCCGCGCCCAGGGTCTCAGCGCACGAGCGCCGGGTAGGCGGCGTCGAGCCGGGCGCGCAGGGTGGCGAGGGCGCGCGCGGCTTCGGGGGCGAGCGGGGCGGCTCCGGGCGCGAGCAGGTTGTCGCGCTCGGTCCAGTCGTCGTCCGCGCTCTCGGGCTGGCGGAAGAGCTGCTCCTGACGCCGCAGGGAGCCGTCCTCGGCGCGCGCGCTCTCGCGGATCAGCTTGTAGCCGTCCACGGCGAGCGACTGGTCGTGGAAGCGCCCGACGAAGCCCGGCGGGATGCTGCCGTCCGCAGCGGGCACGAAGTTCGGCTGGAAGCGCTCGCTGTAGAGCTCGCGGCGCTCCGACGCGGCCCCGCGGAGCGCCGGCGCGAGCGAGAGCGAGTCGTGCGCGGGCACGCGGACGCCGCACAGCTCGGCCACTGTGGCAAACAGGTCGACCGCCAGCGCAGGTGAGTCGCTCGCGCTGCCGCGCAGGGCCGCGGGAATCTGGGGCGAGCGCACGAGCAGCGGCACTTCGACGCCGCCGGAGTACATCGTGCCCTTGCCGTGGTGGCGCAGGTAGGGCGGCCGGAACGCGCGCTGCGCCATGCCGTTGTCCCCGACGAGGATCACCGTCGTGTCGCTCTCGTCGAGCGCGCGCAAGAGCCGCCCGAGCTGGCCGTCGAGCGCCGCGAGCATGCAGCGCGCCATGGCCGCATCGCTCGGATCCGAGTGATCGCAGCCTCCCGTGCCCGGCAGGTCGAGCGTGACGTGGTGCAGCGGCTCATGGATCGCGTTGTAGGCGACGTACAGGAACCAAGGCTCGGGCAGCGTGCTCACGAGCGCGAGCGCGTCGTCGGTCGTGTCGACCGTCGGGTAGCCCTGCGGCGTGCGCCCGTCCTCGATCGTCACGCACGGCAGCGCGCTCCCGTCGCACGGGCGCTCGCCCGGCGCGATCGCCGTCGCAAACGTCTTTTCCCAGCGCCAGTAGCCGCCGTCCTCGGGCGCGGCCTCGCGGTCCTCGCCCAAGTTGTAGAGCGAGCCCGCATAGCGCTCGAACCAGCGGCCCGCAGGCTCGCCGAGCGGCGCGAGCGGGTTGCGCGTGAGTTCGTCGACGCCGGAGAGGTGCCACTTGCCGACAGCCGCAGTCGCGTAGCGCGCCGGCGAACGCGCGAGCAGGCCCGGCAGGAGCTCGTGCGAGGGCGCGAGCCCGCCCGTGCGCTCCTCCGCCGTCGCCATCACGACCTGCCCGATGCCCGAGCGCAGCCCATGCAGGCCGGTCAGGACTTGCGCGCGCGTCGGCGTGCACTTGGGGTTGGCCCACGCCCGCGTGAACAGCATGCCGCGGGCCGCGAGCAGCGCATCGATCTCCGGGGTGGCGGCCGGGCCGAGCGAAGGGCGGGCGAGGCGCGCGTACTCGCGGTCGTAGGCGCCGATCAGGCCCGGGCTGACGTCGTCGAGCACGACCAGCACGACGTTGCCCGGGTGCGCGGCCGCGGCGGGCATCGGCTCCCGCTCCGCGCACGCGCCGACGAACGCGAGGGTCGCGAAGACGGCGCAGCGCAGGTGCATGGCCGCTGCACGTTATCCGGCGGGAGCTCGCGGTGGTAGCCGAGCGTGCACGGCGAGCACCGCAGCCGCCTCATAGTCGCTGACCTGCGCGAAGTCCTCGTAGTGCTCCCCTACCGCCACGAAATCCGCGGGCTCCCGAAGGCAGACGAGCGCATCGACTTCGGGCTCGAGCAGGGCACAGGCATCCTGCGACCCTACCGGCACCGCGAGCAGGACCGAGCGCGCTCCACGGGCGCGCAGCTAGCGCACGCAGCACAGCGCCGTGGCGCCCGTCGCAAGGCCATCGTCGACCAGCGCGACGCGCTTCCCGCGCACGGCGAGCGGCGCGCGCCCCACTCGCAGCCGGGCTTCCTTCGCCTGAGCCGCTTCCTGCGCCCGCACGAACGCGCGCTCGATCCACGCCGCGGGGACTCCTGCGAGCGCGAGCACGTCTTCGTTGCGCACACGCGTGCCCGCCGCCGTCACGGCGCCGAGCGCAACCTCGGGATTCCCCGGCGCGCCGACCTTCTTCGCCGCGAGCACGTCGAGCTCCACTCCGAGCGCACGCGCGACATCCGCCGCAGGGAGCACGGCTTGGACACGGAGGTCGGAGCCCCGAAGCGAGCGCCAGAGAACCTGCGCACCCGCGCCGCCGTCCAAGCGCCCCCCATGAACACCCCACTCGCCTCGACGGCGCTCCTCGCCGCGCTCGTCGATGGCGGCAGCGCCGCGCTGGTGCTCGCCCTCGCCCGCGGAGCGGATGCTCCAAGCGCCAGCGCGACGCTGGTCGAGCTGCGACTGCGACAGCTCGAACAGCTCGCGCATGCCGAGCGGGCGAGCCGCGGAGCGGATCTCGAGCGACTGCGGGCCGCCACGCTGGAGGCGCTCGTGAGCGACGGTCAGGCCGAGGGCGACGAAGGCAGCCTCGCGCTCTCCGAGCGGATCGAGCGTGCGCTCGCGGTCCTCGGCGAGGAGGAAACCGCGCAGGCCCGGGCGATCGGACGCGCGCTGGACGAGGCCCTGTCGGAGGCTCGACTGCAGCGCCTGTGCGAGCTCGCCGACCTCGACCTAGAGCAGTCTTGGCGCGTGCGAGCCCGGCTGGAGCGGCGCTGACCGTCGGGGAGCCCCCCCCGGGGAAAGGGTCAGGAAGAGCGTTTCGGGGACCGGAAAGCGGAAGATTGGGCGGCACCCCCGGGCCGGCTGCGGGTTGGACCGGCGGCTTTCTCTCCGGGCCCGAGCCTACTCCCATGAAGACCACCCTGCTCCCTGTCCTGCTCTCCTCCGCCGCCGCGGGCGCCGTCGCCGCCCTGTTCGTCGCCAGCGCCGCGCGCCCGAGCCCCGAGCCGAGCTCGGGCGTGGCCATGGCCGCCGGAGAGACGGCGGCAGTGGCCAGCGGGGTCGAGGCGGAGCTCGCGGCGCTGCGCAGCGAGAACCAGGAGCTGCGCCAGCGCGTCGAGGCCCTCGAGGGTCGGCCCGTCAGCGAGGCGCGCGCGGCGGTGACGAGCGTCGAGGAGGTCGCGGCGGCGGCAGCGGCGATGCTGCAGGTCGAGGGCAAGGTCGCGTCGGCCTCGGGCGAGGTCTTCACGCAGGTCGAGCAGGCGCTCGAGGCGATGCGGAACGCGGAGCGCGAGCAAGCGACGCGCGAGCGCGAGGAGCGCGATCTCGCGCGCATGGAAGAGCGCCTGACGCAGCTCGCGGAGCGCCTCGGCCTGACGCCGGCGCAAGTGAACGACCTGCGCGCGCAACTGATCGCGCAAGACAAGATCGAAGACGACCTGCGAGAGCAGCGCGAGGCCGGCATGGATCGCGATGCCTACCGCGTCGCCCGCGAGCAGGCCAAAGCCGTCGAACGCGAGCAGCTCGCGCGCATCCTCAGCCCCGAGCAGCTCGAGCAGTACAACGCGCGCGACGATCGCGGCCGCGACTCGGGTCGCGGCGCCGGAGCACCGGGCGGTGGCGGCGGCACGGGCCGCGGCAATGGCGGTGGCGGCGGCAACAGTGGCGGCAACGCGGGTGGTGACGGCGCTGCCGGTGGTGGCGCAGGTGGTGCACCAGGTGGCGGCCGCGGCGGCAACGGTGGCGGCAACGGTGGTGGTGGCGGCGGACGCCGCGGCAGCTGAGTCTCGATACACACACGGCTCCCACGCTGCGCGCAGGAATGGTTGTTTCGATGAAGCGTGCCTTGCTCGCAGCGCTCGCGCTGCTCGTGTCCCTGTCCCTCTCGCCCGCGAGCGCCGAAGAGAAGAGCGGCAAGTCCAAGCCGAACTTCATCTTCATCCTCGGCGAGGCTCACGGCTGGTCCGCGACCTCCGTCGACATGGATGGCGCCGACCCGAGCCACGCGCGCCCGGCTGGCGTGACGACGCATCTGGAGCGCATCGCGAAGCAAGGCATGCGCTTCAGCGAGTTCTACGTGTCCGCGCCGCGCTGTACGCCGTCGCGCGCGAGCTTCTTCACGGGCATCAGCCCGGCGAAGCTCCACATGACCTACGTCAACGAAGCCGGCAAGGAGCGTCGCGGCAGCGGCGAGGAAACCTCGGATGCGGGCCAGCGCGTGGTGCCGCCCGCGCCGCTCAAGGAGCTGCCGGACGAGGTCCCGACGACCGGTGCGCTGCTCCAGCGACAGGGCTACGCCACGGCGCACTTCGGCAAGTGGCACATCGGCCGCATCGATCCGACGCGCCGCGGCTTCGACTTCTCCGACGGTCCGAACACGAATCAGGGCCCCGAGCCGGGCGCGCCGAATCCGAAGGAGTGCTTCGCGATCACGAAGCGCGGCATCGAGTTCATGAAGGCGCAGGTGAAGGCCGAGAAGCCGTTCTTCCTGCAGCTGTCGCACTACGGCGTCGGCGCCGAGGAGGAATCGACGCCGGAGAGCTACGCGGAGACGATGGCCGCGCTGCCCAGGCTCTCGGGCAAGACGCTGGCGTCGGCTGCGGGGGTGCGCGACATGGACAAGGCCATCGGTCAGGTGCTCGCCGCCATCGAAGAGCTCGGCATCGCGAAGAACACCTACATCTTCTTCAGCACCGACCACGGCAACCAGGGCGGCAACGGCGGGCGCAATGGCTCCAGCGCCAACCCGCCGCTCACGGGCGGCAAGGGCAGCGTGCGCGAAGGTGGCATCCGCGTGCCGTTCCTCGCCATGGGACCCGACATCGCCGCAGGCACGATCTGCGGACAGCGCGCCACGGGTATGGACCTCTTGCCGACGCTGCTCGAGCTCGCGGGTGCGCCGCTCGAGAAGCCGGAGAAACCAGATGCGCTCACGACGGTCGAGGGTGGCAGCCTCGCTCAGGTGCTGCGCAGCACGGGCGCGGGCAAGATCGCGCGTCCGCGCGAGGAGATCGTGATCCACTTCCCGCACTACGACCTCGACAACGGCGGTCCTGCCTCGGCGATCTTCCTCGGCGAATGGAAGCTCGTGCGCAACTACGACACGGACGCGGTGACGCTGCATGACATCGCCAAGGATCGCGAGGAGCGCCACGACGTCGCGCGCGAGCAGCCGGAGAAGGTGCAGGAGCTCTTGACCAAGCTCGACGCCTACCTCGTCGCCGTGAAGGCGCAGATGCCGACCAAGGCCGGCGAGAGCCCTGCGGAGCCCGCACCGCCCACGCCTCCGCCGACGGATCCGGGCGAGCGCCGCGGTCGCGGCGACAAGCCGCGGCGGCGGGCGCGGCGGCGGTAGCGGCGGCGGTGGCGGACAGCAGGGAGACGACGCGTGAAGCTCGGCGCACTCTTCGCTCTCGCCGCTCTCGCCGCTCTCGGCCCGCTCGCGCTCGCGCACGATCCGCGCGATCCCAACCAATCGCACTCGCACTCCTCGATCCTGTCGGTCGGAGCGAGCAGCGTGACGCTCGCGCTGCCCGGCGGTGGAACGATGTCGACCCCACTCGAGCAGCTCGCTCAGGACGAGCGCACGCGCGCTCTCGCGGTGCGGCAGCGCGTCGAGGCGCTGCACGCCGTGCCCGCGCAGCAGCCGAAGCAGCAGGAGGACGGCTCTTGGCAAGCCGCTCCGTTCCAGTCCTTCGCGCCCCACGTGACGACGCGCCACGACGCCCAGTGGCTCTACGTCGAGTCCGACGGTCTCCCGCACGAGCCGCTCGAGTTCACGATGATGAAGGGCATCCGCACGTGGCAGCAGCAAGTCCCGCTCCCACAGCCCTACCGCGGTACCAACGCTTGGCAGGTGCCGCTCGTGCCGAAGCTCTCGAGCGAGCCCGTCGATGCGCGCAAGTTCCTGCGGCGCGGCGCGATCGCGCTCGCCGTGAACGGCCTGCCGATCTTCAACGCGCTGAACAACCGCGGCGAGGACGCCTTCGCGATCGGCGAGCTCGACGAGTTCGGTGGCCACTGCGGTCGCGCCGACGACTACCACTACCACGCCGCGCCACTCGCGCTCGCCAAGATCGTCGGTCCGCGCCAGCCGATCGCCTTCGCGCTCGACGGGTTCCCGATCTACGGGCTCTACGATCCGAAGGCGCCGAAGGACTCGGATCTCTCATGCGCCGACGGCGGCAAGGACGCGCTCGACCTATGGAACGGCCACGAGAGCGAGGTGCCGGCGCACCGCGGCCTCGATGGCACGACGCGCTCGTACCACTACCACGCGACGAAGACCTACCCGTACATCAACGGCGGCATGCGCGGCGAGGTGAAGCTCGAGGAGGATCAGATCGTCCCGCAGCCGCGAGCGGAACCCCTGCGACCGTCGCTGACGGCCCTGCGAGGCGCGAGCATCGTCGGCTTCGAGCGCACAGGCGAGCGCGCGTGGAAGCTCTCGTTCGAGCTCGCGGGCAAGCAGCACCGCGTCGAATACAACGTCGACGCGAGCGGCAAGGCGCACTTTGAGTTCATCGCTCCCGATGGCACCAAGCGCGTCGAGGACTATGCGGCCAGTGCGCGGGGCGAAGGTCGCCGCGGGGGCGAAGCTCGCGGAGGCGACGCTCGCGGTGGGGAGCCGCGCGGCGAACCTCGGGGCGAGCCGCGCGGACAGGGCCGCCAGCCGCGTCGCGATGGCGGCACGCCGCCGCCCGAGCCTGCGCAGCCCAAGCCCGAGCAGAAGCCTGCGCCCGCCACGACGTTGACGCTGAAAAGCGCGAGCGTGTCGGCCGCGGGCCAGCTCGACATTCGCCACACCTGCGATGGCGAGGGCATCTCGCCGCCGTTCGAGTGGTCGAATCTCCCCGAGGGCACCAAGAGCGTCGCACTCACGATCCACCACGTTCCGCCCGAAGGCGGCGGGCACGTCTACCTCGTGCTGTGGGGCATCGCCCCCGACGTGCGCGCCCTCGCCGCGGCACAGCGCGACCTCGGGGTGTTCGGGATCAACACCGTCAATCGTCGACCTGAGTACGCGCCGCCCTGCTCTCAGGGTCCCGGCGAGAAGCTCTACACGGCCACCGTGTTC
Organism: Planctomycetia bacterium; assembly: GCA_005778045.1. Next base: position 4,834 of record SXKQ01000153.1, on the reverse strand, counting down.
GCGCTCTCGGCCGAGCCGAAGCTCTCGAAGACGACCGCTGCGACGCGCGCCGAGCTGCTCGAAGCGATCCGCGAGACCACGCTGGCGAGTCAGGCGCTCGAGCTGCGCTACTCGCGCGCGACGCCGCAGGACCCGAGCGGTCGTGGCCAAGGCGGCGGCCAAGGTGGAGGACAGGGCGGGCAAGGTCGCGGCGAAGGTGGCCGCGGCGGCGGTGGACAGGGCCGCGGGGGTGAAGGCGGCGGTGGTGGCGGTCAGGGCCGCAATGGCGGCGGCGGTGGCCAAGGTGGCAACGGCGGCCAGGGTGGCGGCGGTGGCGGTGGCCAGCGTGAAGCAGAAGCCTTCCGCACGGACATCCCCGCGCGTCCCATCAACGCGCTGCTCACGCGCCCCACGGCGACGAGCGTCACGCTCAGCGTGCAGGTGCACCAGCCGCTCGGCGTGCACGTCGAGTACTGGCGCACGGGCGAGAGCCGCAGGCTCGCCACGGACCCGCTCGCGTGCGAACCCGGCAAGATCGCAGTGATCGAGCTCGAGAAGCTCGAGCCGAACAGCGAGTACGGCTACGTGCTGCACACGCGCGCTGCGGATGCCAAGGAAGGGGTCGCAAGCGAAGAGCGGCGCTTCGTGACGCAGCGCGCCAAGGGGACGAGCTTCACGGTCGCCGTGCAGGCGGACTCGCACCTCGACAGCAACGTCGACCCGGTGCACTACGTCCGCACGCTCGAGAACATCCTCGCCGACAAGCCGGACTTCCTCGTCGACCTCGGCGACACGTTCATGACCGACAAGTACCCGCGCTTCCGCGACTCGGCTGCGCAGTACGAGGCGCAGCGCTACTACTTCGGACTCGCTTGCCACTCCGCGCCGCTGTTCATGGTGCTCGGCAACCACGACGGCGAGTACGGCCACGGCGCGGGCAAGGGCGGAATTCTCGAGTGGTCCTACGCAATGCGCGTCGAGCGCTTTCCGCCGCCGCTCGTCACCGAGGGCGGCATGTTCAGCGGCCGCACGGGCAACGACGGCGGGCAGAGCTCGAACTACTACGCGTTCGAGTGGGGCGACGCGCTGTTCATCGCGCTCGATCCGTTCTCGTACACGACCGGACGCCCACGCGGCGAGAACAAGGTGCTTTCCGACGACGCCTGGTCACGCACGCTCGGCCGCGAACAGTACGACTGGCTCGCGCGCACGCTCGCGACATCCACCGCGTCGCAGCGCTTCGTATTCATCCACCACATGGTCGGCGGACTCGGGAAAGACGCGCGCGGCGGTGCCGAGAGCGCGCCCTTCTTCGAGTGGGGTGGCAAGAACGCCGATGGCAGCGACGGCTTCGAGAAGAATCGCCCGGGCTGGGGCAAGCCGATCCACACGCTGCTGCGCGAGCACCGCGTCCAGGCCGTGTTCCACGGACACGACCACATCTTCGTGCACTCGCAGCTCGACGGCATCGCGTACCAGTGCCTGCCCCAACCCGGCAACCCGCAGGGCGGCACGCGCAGCGCCGAGGACTACGGCTATCGCTCCGGCACGATCCTCGGCAGCCCCGGCTACCTGCGCCTCTTCGTCTCGCCCGAGCAGACGAAGGTCGACTTCGTGCGCTCCAACGCGCTGCCGCCCGAAGGTGGTCGCAACCGCACGCGGCTCGAGCCGAACGGCACGGTGATGCACTCGTACGTGCTGCCCGCGCGCAGGTGAACGCGACGCCGCTCTCGCTCAGGCGAGCAGCGGCGTCAGCACGCGACCCGCGACGTCCGTCAGGCGATAGTCGCGGCCCTCGCTGCGATACGTGAAGCGCTCGTGGTCGAGCCCGAGCAGGTGCAGCAGCGTCGCGTGCAGGTCGTGCACTTCCACCGGATTCTCGGTGATGAAGTAGCCGAGCTCGTCGGTCGCGCCGTAGGTGATGCCGGGCCGGATGCCGCCGCCCGCGAGCCAGATCGTGAAGCAATGCGGGTGGTGGTCGCGGCCGAGGAACTTGGAGCCGTCGCGCTCCTCGTTCATCGGCGTGCGCCCGAACTCGCCGCCCCAGATGACGAGGGTGTCGTCGAGCAGGCCGCGCTCCGCGAGGTCCTCGACGAGCGCAACGCTCGGGCGGTCGGTCTCGTCGCAGCGACGCCGCAGCGAGTGCAGCAGGTCGTCGCTCTCGCCGGTCCCGTGGCTGTCCCAGCCCCAGTGGTAGAGCTGCACGAAGCGCGCACCGCGCTCGAGCATGCGGCGCGCGAGCAAGCAGTGGTTGGCAAAACTCCGCTCACCGGGCTTGGCGCCGTAGCGAGCGAGCGTCTCCGGTGATTCCTGCGCCAGCTCGAGCAGGTCCGGCACGCTCGTCTGCATGCGATACGCAAGCTCGTACTGCGCGATGCGCGCCTCGAGCTCCGGGTCGCCGCACTCCCCCATCCGGCCGCGCTGCAAGTCCCCGAGCGCGTCGAGCTCGCGCCGCCGCAGGTCGCGCGAGACGCCGGCCGGATTGCCGAGGAACGGCACGCCCTCGTTGCCGGGACGGAAGCGCACGCCTTGGTGCTCGCCGGGCAGGAAGCCATTGCTCCACAGCGCAGCGCCGCCGTCGGGCTGGAACTGCCCCGAGGTCAGCACCACGAAGGCGGGCAGGTCCTCGTGGATGCGGCCGAGACCGTAGCTGACCCAAGAGCCGAAGCTCGGACGACCGATGCGCCCGTGCCCGGTGTGCGCGAAGACTTGCGCCGGCGCGTGATTGAACTCCGTGGTGCGCATCGAGCGCACGATCGCCACGCGATCGACGATGCGCGCGAAGTGCGGCAAGAGCTCGCTCACCTGCGCCCCGCTCGCGCCGTGCTGGGCGAACTGGAACGGCGAGCCGAGGAGCTTCGGCGTGCCCTTGATGAACGCGAAGCGCTCACCCTTGGTGAAGCTCTCGGGGATCGGCTGGCGATCGAGCTCCACGAGCTTGGGCTTGGGATCGAAGAGGTCGAGGCTCGACGGAGCGCCCGCCATGTGCAGGTACACGACGCGCTTCGCCTTGGGCGCAAAGCGCGTGCCTCCCTGCGCGCGCGCGGAACCGGAGAGCAACGACGAGAGCGCGAGCGAGCCGAGCGACAGCGACGCGCCGCCGAGGAAGTGGCGGCGATTCAGCCCGAGGCGTGCTTGCGCGGCGTCCATGGTCAGTTCCTCACCACAGTATCGTCGAGATTGAGCAGCACGGTCGCCACCGAGGTCCATGTGGCGAGCTCGCGCGCGTCGGGAGGATCCAGCTCGAGCAGGCGGACGCGGGCGCGAGCGACAGATTCGTCCGCGAAGTCGCTACGGGCGCTCCCGAGCAGCTCGAGCAGGCGGCCAAGCTCACGGGGCCGCGGGTCCCGCGCCGTGGAGACCCGGAAGGCCCAGGCAAGCCGCTCCGCATCGCTCCCCGCGCGCTCTCGAACGATGCGGCGCGCCAGCGCGAGCGCGCACTCGACGAAGACGGGATCATCGAGCAGGGCGAGTGCCTGCAGTGGCGTGTTCGTGCGCTCGCGGCGCGTACACGACACCTCGCGGCTCGGCGCATCGAAGAGCTGGAACGTCACGTACGGGGCCGTGCGCTTCGCGAACGTGTACAGTCCGCGACGGTGACGATCGCGGCCCGCGCTCTCGCGCCAGTCGTCGCCCGAGTAGGCCGAGTTCCACGTCCCCGCGGGCTGGGGCGGAAAGACGCTCACGCCTCCGTGACTCTCGACCAGCAGCCCGGCGATCGCGAGCGCGTTGTCGCGCAGCATCTCGGCTTCCATCCGGAAGCGCGCGCCGCGCGCGAGCGCGACGTTGTGGCGATCGCGCTCATGTTCCGCGCGCGGCACGTCCGAACTGCGCCGGTAGGCAGCCGAGGTCACGATCGTCTCGACCAGCGCCTTCATGTCCCAGCCGCTCTCGATGAACTCGACCGCGAGCCAGTCGAGCAGCTCGGGATGGGACGGGGCGTCTCCGCGCATGCCGAAGTCCTGCACGGTTGCGACGAGGCCGCGCCCGAACAGGAGTTCCCACGTGCGGTTGACGTGCGCACGCGCGGCCAAGGGATTGGCTGGACTCACGAGCCAGCGCGCGAGGGCGAGTCGCGGCGGCTCGTCCTTCGCCAGCGCACCAAAGAGCGATGGCAGGCCAGCCTCGACCGGCTCTCCGGGCGTGAGGAAGCTGCCGCGCACGAACACGCGGCTCTGGCGCGGGGTGGCGACCGCTTCCATCACCATGACGCTCGGCAGCATCGCCTCGATATCGTCGCGCCGCTTGCGCAGCTTCGTGAGCTCATCCGCGAGCGCGCTGCCGAGTTCCGATGGCCCGCGCCGGTACCAGTCGCGCAGTGTGCGCGCCTGTTCCGCGCTGCGCGCCTCGGGCTCGAGCTTCAGCAGTGCCTCGATCTCTGGCGTGATGCGGTCGGCCGTGTCGTGGCCGATGTCGAAGCTGAATCCACCGGGGCCGGCGCCATTCACGACCTTCGCCAGCAGCTGGTGACGACCCTGCGCGAGCCGCACCTGCATGCGCGCGGGCGTGCCAACGAATGTCCCGTAGTCCGCGCTCTCGTGGATCACGCTTCCATCGAGCCAGACACGCACGAAGTCGTCGGCGCCAACGAAGAACTCGAGCTGCCCGTCGCGCTCGCATTCTAGCTCGCGTGCGAAATACCAAGCGGAGCGATCACCCTCGAGCGTTGCGCGCTTCACATCCGCTGCGCTCCATTGGAGGCCTTCGTCGCCCACGCGGGCCGAGAGCGCGGCGGCGAGATCCTGCTCGGGCGCGTAGGCCCGATCGCGAGCCTCCTCGAAGCTTGCGGCCGCGAACGGACCGAGGCGCTTCCATCCGACACCCGACGGCCCGAGCAGCCGCCGCGCCGCCCTCT
>SXKQ01000017.1 GCA_005778045.1 Planctomycetia bacterium | reverse complement strand
CGTGTTGCCAGTGGCGTCACGAGCCGTGATGGTGACGACGTTCGCGCCGAGCGGAGCGCTCGATCCAGCTGCGGGTGACTGGGTGAGAACGACTGCCGTGCAGTTGTCCGTCGCAGCCATTCCGACAGTGAAGTCCGGCACCACTCCCTGACAGCCCGCGCCCGTGCCCACCGTCTGGTGCGCCGCGCAGCTCGTGATCACCGGCGGCGTGGTGTCGCCGCTGCCGCTGCACAGCGTGAACAACAGCGCGTCGCTCAGATTCGTCTGCGACGGCGCGGCCGGGTCGCGGTACCAGCCCTGCGCGCGGATGGTCTGGCCCTGGGCGAAGGGGTAGCCGAGCGCCGTGGGGTTCGCGGTGCGCCACGCGTTGAAGTCGACCGCGAGCTGGCCGTTGCACTGTCCGAAGACGCCGCCGCTCGTCATCGCGCCCGTGCGCTGCACCGGTGGCGCCACACACAGGTAACTCGGGCTGAACGGCGCCCACGCCTGGTTCGCCACATAGAACCCGTAGACCACAAGCCCCTGACGCTGCGCCGGCACGCTCGCCACGCGAATCGTGAACCCACTCGCCGCATCCGCACTCGGCACGCCCGCACTCGAAATCTGCGGCAAGCACCCCTGCACCGACGTCCCCGCCGTGCAGTACGTGCTCACATTCCCGGTGCAGCACTGCTGCGCCAGCGCCGGAATCGAACCGAATCCAAGTACCACCAGCGCCGACAGCGCCTCACGAACAAATCGAATCATGACTGTGACATCCTGACGTATCAACCCGACATTCCACCCGCGCCCCGCGCGAGCGACTTCGACGCCCGCGACTCTACCACGCCGCCGCAGAACCCTCCGTGCTCCCGCCTCCGTGCCCCCGCCTCCACTCCCCGCCCGAGCGCCAGCACTCGAAGGTGAGCCCGGCTCGGGGCTGGAATGCGCAGCAACTCGGGTGCGCGCCTCCCGACCGCCCCGTGAAGCCGCCCTAGGCGCGCTTGCGGGCGAGCTGCTTCATGCCGGCGGCGTAGGCCTCGATCGTCGACTGGTAGTCGAAGCGCTGCACGGAGTCGTGCGCGTTGCGGCCCATGGCGAGGCGCTTCGCTTCGTCGGCGAGCACGTTGTCGAGCGCCTGCGCGAGGCCGGGCACGGTGAAGTCGGCGTGCCAGCCGTTCCAGCCGTCTCGGATGAGCTCGACCATCATGCCGACCTTGGTGCTCACGGTCGGGATGCCGCAGGCCATGCCCTCGACGGTCGCGCGCGGGCCGCCCTCACAGCTCGACGCGCACACCACCACGCCGCTGCGGCAATACACGTCGGCGAGCTCGGCCGTCGAGTCGGTCCAGCCGCGGATGCGAATCAGGTCCTCGACGCCCTTGGCGCGGGCGCGCTCGCGGAGCATCGCCTCGAGCGGCCCCATGCCAATGAAGAGCGTGCGGTAGTTGCGACCGCGCGCTCGCAGGAGCGCCACCGCATCGATCAGCTTGTCGAGGCCCTTGTTCGAAGCGAAGCGTCCCGCGTACACGATGTCCTGCTCGCGCGGCGGTGGCGTGGCGACGGGCCGGAACACTTCGAGGTCGATGTAGAGCGAGCCGAGCACGAGGATCTTCTCGCGCGGCACGCCGAGCTGCTCGAGCAGCGGCGCGAGCTCGCCCGCGTTCACCACGCGGAAGGCGCGGGCCTTGTTCTCCGCCCAGCGCAGGTACATGCGCGTCGCGGCACACTCGAAGCGCTCGCGCCACGAGGCCGCGATCGGATAGCCCGGCACGTGGTGGATCTCGGACAGGTACGGCACGCCGGTGCGACGCGTGAGCCACGCGCAGGCGCGGCCCGCCATGAAGAGCCCGTAGTCGTGCGCGACCATCAGCTCGTGACCGTGCTCCTCGAGCAACTGCAGGCCCGTGCGCCTCCAAGAGTTCACGAGTCCAACGCGCCCCGACTCGCTCGGGTGCAAATAGACGTTGCCGAGGATCTGGCGCGTCGTGACGGGGCCGTCGGGGCGCGGCAGCAGGATGTCGACGCGCTCGAAGTGCTTCGAGAAGCCGCGCTGCGTCTCCCACAGCGGGCCGCGCCCGCCGCAGGGAGTCAGCCGGTCCCCGCTGATCATCAGAATCTTCAACGTTGCGCCTTCCGCGGCAAGTCCGCGGCGCACAGCGTATCGAGGATGCGCACCGCCGCGCGACCGTCGCCATAGGGCGAGAGCCAGAGGGCGGTCCGGGCCGAGAGCGCGGTCGCGGCATCGCAGATGGCCTGCGCCGAGTGCCCGACCAGCACGCTCGCGCCGACGTCGACCGACTCCGTGCGCTCCGTGCTCTCGCGCACCGTCACACACGGCACGCCGAGCACGCAGGACTCCTCCTGAATGCCGCCCGAGTCCGACACGATCAGCGCCGCATCGGCCTGCAGCACGAGGAAGTCGAGGTAGCCCAGCGGCTCGGTCGCGACGAGACGCGGGATCGAGCGCAGCGCGGGCTCGAGCCCGAAGCGCCGCACGTTGTTGAGCGTGCGCGGGTGCACCGGGAACACGATCTGCCGTCCGCTGGCGCCGAGGCGCGTCAAGCCCTCGATCACGGCCCGCAGCCGCTCTTCCTGGTCGACGAGCTCGGGCCGATGCAGCGTGGCGAGCGTGTAGCCGCGCGGCGCGAGTCCGAGGCGCGCATGGACCGTCGACTGGCTGCGGGCGAGCGGCAATGTGACCGCGAGCGCGTCGACGCAGGTGTTGCCCGTGACCGTGATGCGCGCCGGGTCGTGGCCTTCGGCCAGCAGGTTGGCGCGCGAGACGTCCGTCGGAGCGAACAGGAAGTCGGAGATGCTGTCGGCGACGATGCGGTTCAACTCCTCCACCATCGCGTTGTCGAAGCTGCGCAGTCCGGCCTCGACGTGCGCCAGCGGAACGCCCTCCGCCGACGCGGCGAGCGCGCCGGCGAGCGCGGAGTTGGTGTCGCCCTGCACGATCACGGCCGACGGTCGCTCGCGCGCGAGTACGGCCCGCAGCGCGGGCGTCATCTGCGCCAGCTGGTGGCCGACGGGACTGCCGCCGATCGAGAGGCTCACGTGCGGCGGCGCGAGCCGCAGGTCGAGGAAGGCCTGCTCGCGCAGCGCGTGCGAGTAGTGCTGGCCCGTGTGCACGAAGACATGCGGAATCCCGCGCCGCGCGAGCTCCCACAGGATCGGCGCGACCTTGATCGTCTCGGGCCGCGTGCCGGCCACGACGCAGAGCTTCAGAGCAGCCATTCGGGCTCGGCCCCGTCCCGCTGCCACTGATCGGCTTGCGCGCCGAAGATCGTCGCCCACGAGTTGAGGTCGTCGCTGCCGCGCTTGTAGCGCAGGCCGCCGCCCGCGGCCTCGATCGAACGCAGGAAGCCGAGCGCGCGCTCGATGGGCGCCGCATAGCGCTCGCGCGAGACCGCCGACCAAATGCGCACGGCCTGCGAGCTCGCGTCGGCGTGCGAGACGACTTCGACGTCGGGCCGCTCGTGCCAGCACGGCAGGCCACCGTCGGCGGACTGGACGCGCGCGAGGAACTCCGCGGACTCGCGCACCTGAGCCGGCAGCGCGCTCGCGGCGCGCGAGGCGAAGAGGAGGCCCTCGGTCGCGTAGCAGTGCGCGTGCAGGTAGACCCAGCGCCGCTCGCCGTTGATGCGGAAGGCGCCGTCGCGCCAGGAGGCCGCGACGCCCTGCTCGCGCACGCGTGCGGCCAACTCGAGCGCATCCTTGCGACCGAGCGCGACGCCCGCGGTCTCGAGCGCCATCGGGACCTTGATCGCCGACGCGCCGAACGAGTGCGACCAGCTGTCGTGGTCGCGCACCGGCCGTCCGTCGCGCCACGAGACCTCGCGCTCGGCGAGGCCCGCGACGAGGAAGTCGGTCATGCGCTGCGCCGCGTCGACGAAGCGCTGGCTGCCCTCGATCCGCTGCACGCGCAGCAGCCCGTGCAGGCCGATCGCCGTGTCGAACGCGTATTCGATGCCCGCGCGCGAGAGCGCGCCACGCGGAGTGAGCTCCCCCACGATCGCGCTGCCGACCTGCACGCCGAACTCGAGCCAGCGCTCACACCCCGTGTGCCGCGCGCGCTCGGCGCACAGGCTCGCGTAGTAGCCCATGATCTCGGGATACACGTAGCCCGGATGCGCCGGGTTGAGCCACGAGAGCACGCGCCCGCTCCCATCGCGCAGCCCGGAGTCCGCGAGCCACGCCCACGAACGCGCGGAGAGGCTCGCGGCACTCTCCGGCACGCTGCGGCGCTGGGGGGATTCTTGGCGCATGGCGGGAGCGCTTCTTCGGCCTCAGCGGGCCCCAATCCCGAGCGCGTCGCGCTCCGAGCGGCTCGGAGCGACGGCGGGCTGGGCGGAGAATTCAGGGCGAATGCGCGACATGGCGTCCGAGGCCTGCGGAGACTGCAGACTACCACGCTGGTCCAAGCCGATCGTTCGCCCGCGCGAACGCGCGCGCGGCGATCCGAAAACGGGAAGAAAATTCCCTCGGGTGGCACGCTCGCAGTGCGCTCAGGGCACGCGCACGGGCGCGAGCACGGGCGCGAGCACGACGCGCAAGCCACGGCCTGAGTCGACGAGGCCGGGCTGGTAGAAGGCCCGCGCGGCGGAGCGGCAGTAGCGCGAAGCTGCACCCCAGAATCCGCCGCGGATCACGCGGTAGGTGCCGCCGCTCACGAAGGGATCGACGACCGCGCTCGCCGGATAGGCGGCGAAGGAGTCGAGGCACCACTCGAACACGTTGCCGTGCATGTCGTGGAGGCCCCACGGATTCGGCGCGAAGCTCGCCACCGGCGCCGTGGTCGTGCGAAGGAAGCTCGTGGCCGAGTGATCGGACGGCGGGAAGGCCGTATCCGGGCACTCGAGCGCAAGCCCCACGCTGAACTCGATCGCTGTTCCCGCGCGGCAGGCGTGCTCCCACTCAGCCTCGGTCGGCAGGCGGTACTCGTAGCCCGCGGTCACGCGCCCGAGGGCCGGTCGCGCCGGGTTGGCACAGCACAAAGCTGAGTCCCACGCTCAGTCGACGGTTCGGGGACGCCTGTGGATCGCGCAGCCACGCTTGGGCGCGGCACGACAGCCCCGCGACGAGCGGAGCGCCCAGTGCCGCGGGGTTCGCCGCCAGCAGCGCGTTGAAGTCGAGCGCGAGGCTGCCATCGCACGCGCCCGCGCTGCCGCCGGAGTCGAGCCGCGGCGCACGTCGCAGCGGCGCGGCCACGCACAGCCAGCTCGAGCCGCCGCTCCCGAACGGCAGCGCGGTGGCCGTGCGACCGTGAAGAAACAGCGCGCTGCGCCGCACGTCGACGCCGCCCGCGCTCAGCACGAACCCCGACGGCAGGCCGGCGCTCGGCAGTCCCGTCGCGGTCAGGGCTGCCACGCAGCCCGCACTCGACGTACCAAGCGTGCAGTAGCTCGCGACATCCCCGTCGCAGGCACGCTGCTCGGCGCTCGCGGGCGCGGGCCAGGTCGAGCTCAGTTACGGGGCACTTCAGCGCCTCGCGGTTCCGATCCGTCGACCGCCGCCGCGCCAAGGGACGCGCGCGTCGGAACGACCTCCGCAACGGGTTGGCGGGAGCGCATGGGAATCGAACCCACCAACCCCGCTGTTCACGAGGTTCGACCGGCTTTGAAGACCGGGCGGCACACCAGCACCGATCCGCTCCCACCCGAGGTGGAACACTCGAACAGCCGCGGGCTCGGGGCGCAACACCGAGGTTCGGCTCGACCGGCGTTTCCCACCGCTGCGCTAGACACGGGCGAGCAGCAGGCGCCCCGCATCCCCGCCGGCGAGCGTGTCGGGCAGCCCGCCCGCCCAGCGTCGCACGACCGTGCGCGGACCGCGGCGCGTGGCGCGCAGCCCCTCGATCCCGACCGAGAACGGGAGCCCCTCCGGCCGTTGGCTGAACCCCGGCGGCAGCGCGAGGCGCAGGCCCTTCACGCCGAGGTGGAACTCGCCGTCCAGATACACGACGAGCTTGGGCTGCGCGAGATCGCCGGCGGACTCGAGCGCGACGAGCAGCTCGTTGCGGCGCCTTCGCACGGTGACGCTGGCGGGCGGATCTCCAGGCGACTCGCGCAGGAGCACGAGCCGCAGGGGCGCCTCGAGCGCCTGCACGTGCCGCACCCGACGCAGCGGAGCGTCGAGCGTCGCGAGCTCGCGCGCGTTCGCGTCCGCCGCTCGAAAGCGCGCGAAGAGCAGCGGGTCGCCGCCCGGCGACCACGAGCCACCGACGAGGGAGAACGTGAACGCGCGCGTCTCGCCGGGCGCGAGCTCGAAGCGCTCGGGCAGCTCGCGGCACTCGAACGCGCCGCGCCGGATCTCGCAGGAAAGCTCGACGGAAACGGCGCACTCGAAGGGATTGCGCACGCGGACCTCGGGCCGCCAGCGACCGCACCACTCGCCCTCGCCACCGAGCGCGTGCCCGGGATCGACGCCGAGCTCGTCCACCTGCAGCGGATAGGCGCCGCGATCGGAGGGCGCGAGCCGCACCAGCTCGCGGATCGCGAGCGCGCGCCGCGGCTCGGTCGTCACCAGCGCGTGGATCGGCCGACGACAGGCCGCGAGCAGCTGCTCGGGATCGTCGATGTCGACCGCGACGCGCTCGCAGGGCCACTCGGCCCGCCCGAGCGGGCTCTCCCACTCGCGCCAGCGGGCGCCGACGGCCGCGATGCGCTCCTCCGCGGCCCAGCGACGCACGTCCTCGCCGAGCGTGCGCGCGGAGTACAGGGGCGAGAGCCCGAGGTCGCGCGCCTCGAGGCACGCGCGGCGGTGGTCCGACAGCACGCGCACGGACAGCTTGCGAGCTCGCTCCGCGAGCTGTCGGGCGAGCTGCGGCAGCGTCTCGGGCTCGCGCAGCACGAGCAGGTAGGCCGAGGCCTCGCCGCGCCCGCGCAGGGCGAGGGCTTCTTCGAGAAACAGCAGCTTTTCTCCGGCAAAACGAGGGGAAAACCAGGCTCCGGCGTCGAGCGCCGCCAGCTCGCGCGGCGCGTGGTCGGCGAGCAGACCGTGCCCGTCGCTGGTGCGGTCGAGCGTCGCGTCAGCGCACAGGACGAGCTCGCTCCCGCCCGCGCGGCGCACGTCGAGGCTGAGCCCATCGAGGCCGAGCCCGAGCGCGCGCCGCAGGCTGGCCTTGGTGTTCTCCGGAGCCTCGCGCGGCGCCCCGCGCAGCCCGAACACCCACGGCGGACCGGCTTCCTGCGCCCCACCCGACCGTTCGGCTCCCTTCCCCATCTCCAAACGGGCAGCGTAGCAGCGGCTCGGCCCCTCACGCCGTACGTCCCCTCCGGCACCGCCGCGAGCGACCGTGCGCCGCACGTCGAACCGCGCTCGGAATCCCGCGGATCCTGGCTCCGAACGGGCCTGGGCGCCGCCCCGACGACCGCTTCGAGCGCCTCGCGCGCGCGGTCCGACCGTGCGCGAACCGGCGTGGGGCACCGGAGCGGCTCGAACAGGTGCAAGTGCCCCGCCCAGCCCGTACCCTCCCTCGCCATGGAGACCCCGGATACGGCGAAGGACCTCGTCCGCTTCCGGCTCACGGCGCTCGGCGTGGTCTCCGCCAGCTTGGGCGGGATCGTGACCTATGCCGTGCTCCACGGCTGGGCCGCGCTCGGCGAGCTGACGGTGGCCGCGACGGCCGTGTTCCTGTCCAAGCTCGCGATCTTTGGCGGCAACCTGTCCCAGACCCGGTTCAATCCTTGGGAACTCGGGTTGATAGCTTGGACCATCGACCTGTGGGTCTCGTCCGCATTGTTGACGGGCATCGCGAGCTTCGAGCGGCTGCCGCTCGCGGGACGCGCGCTCGCCGAGGCTCACGGGCGAGCCGGCGACACCCTGCGCCAGTACCCGGGCCTGCGCAGGCTGGCCTTCTGGGGCATCGCGGTACTCGTGTTCCTGCCCATTCCCGGCTCGGGCGCCGTCACGGGAACCCTGGTCGGACGCCTGGTGGGCTTGAGCCGCCTAGGAACCTTCATTTCCGTAGGCGCGGGCGCGGGCGCGGCGGTGCTCACCTATGCCGCCGTGGCGGTGTTTTTGGGCTCCCAGTGGGAGTCGCTGGTGACCAACCCCCTCGTCTTGGTCGCCAGCGTGGCAGTTTTGACGGCCTTGGGGTGGCTCGCGTGGCGCCGGGTGCGCTCGGAAGTTCTTTCCCGACCCTGATCTGGGAAGGTTTCCTTCAAAGCCCCAATTTTCGCCATTTTCCCCATGGCGGGATCCGACCACCCCGGCGCAAATTCTCAACGCTGGCCTGTTCTCTGTTCCGGGAAGCCCCTTGGAGCCGGGTAAACAGAATGCCGCCTCGACGGGCTTCATCGTCAAGGTCGGTGCGGGCACGTTCACCGAGAGCGTCGAGGTGACGAAGAGCCTCAACCTGCGCGGCGCCAACTACGGCATCGATCCGAACACGGGCGTGCGCGGTGCGGAGACGATCGTCGCGACGGCCGCCTCGACGGACAAGGCCTTCCTCGTCCGCAGCGGCAGCCAGACGGTGTCG
>SXKQ01000152.1 GCA_005778045.1 Planctomycetia bacterium | reverse complement strand
TTGCCCGTGCGCGCGGCGCGCCGCTCAGACCGCGCTGGCCGCGACCGACGGGCGTGACGAGGTCGACGATGCGCATCTCCATCGGGTTCTCGTCGGCGCCCTCGAGCAGGATGCGTTGCTCGGGATAGAGCGGAACGAGCTCCTTGAAGGGCGAGCGCGTGGCCGCCTCCTCGGGCGGGTGGAAGTCGATCGACTCGATCGAGATCACGCCGAAGTGGCGCTCAGGCCCGAAGGGCGGACGCAGGCGACCCTTGACCGACATGCCGCTCTGGATGCCGTACTGGCGCACGAGCGAAGGCAGCACGAGCGCGTCCTCGTGGGCCGGCAGGTAGGCCGCGTCGGCCTGACGCACGAGGGCGTGGTTCTCGCGCGTGATCTCGACCACGCCCTCGACCTCGACCGGAATCCCGGTGCGCAGGCGCGCGGCGGCGATCTCGAAGATCACCTCGTCGCGACGGCGTCCGGCGACGTTCTCGACCGACTCCTCCTCGGCGACCTCGTGCAGGTCCGCGAGGCTCATGGCCTGCAGTTCGGAGTAGCTCGTCGGCTCCTTCTCCTTGGCCTTCGAGCCACGCTTGGCCTTGGGCTGCTCGGCCTCGAGCTGCGCGCTCTCCTCTTCCGTCAGGTCGCGCGGAAGCAGCGAGAAATCGATCCACACCTGCTCGGCGGGACGCGGGGCCTGGGTGAATCCGCCACCTTGGCGGTTCTTGTGACGATGACGACGCTTCTTGAAGGACATGCTTGGGATGGGGGAGGTGCGGGTGATGCCCGGGGCGGGCGGCCCTGTCGGTGCCTCGGCTAGCGGGCCGCGAGCGCTTCGAGCACGCGCCCGACGGCTGCGCGCAGCTCGTCGAGGTCGCCCTCGTTGCGGATCACGAAGTCCGCGCGGTCGCGTTTCGTCGCAAGCGGGAGTTGGAACGCCTCGCGGCGCTCGAGCTCGCCGCTGGCCCAGCCGCGCCGGGCCACCGCTCGTGCGTCGCGCACCTTAGCATCCGCATCCACGAAGACCAGCGCGTCGCACAGCGCCGCCAGCCCGTGCTCGCCCTCGTTCTCGAGCAGGAGCGGCACGTCGAGCACCACTCGGGGCACGCCGGCCTGGCGGGCGGCCTCGACTCCCGCGCGCAGGGCCGTGCGCACCCGTGGGTGGATCTGCTGCTCGAGCTCGCGTCGCGCAGGGACGTCGGAAAACACGCGCGCGGCGAGGGCGGAGCGGTCCACGCGCTCCCGCGCGACGACGGCTGGGCCAAAGCGCTGCAGCAGCCACGCGCGCACCTCCGGCTGTTCGAGCGCTTCGTGGGCCAGCCGGTCGGCTTCGAGCACGCGTCCGTCGGGTCCGGCCAGCAGGCGCGCCACCTCCGACTTGCCGGAGGCGATGCCCCCGAGCACCCCCAACAGGAGCGTGCGACGACGGGGCGGGGGGGGCTGGCGGGCGCTCAAGGATGTCTTCCGGGCACGAAACCGGTGGCGGTCGGTGGGGTAGCCCTCGCCCCGGAGCGCCTCCTCGGAGGTTCCGGAGCCCGACCCGTAGGTGCCAAGGAGCCTAGGGAGCGCGCCCGACCGGTCAAGGGACCTCGGGTTCTCCCTTGCCGCGCCACCCGCTGTTCGGGTATCAACACACGGCGAAACGAACGGCCCGCACCTCGCGTAGGGGCGGTCCCCGTGAGCTCAATGAGGCGCCCTCGCGGTGCCACAGTCCCACCCCCTCCGGAACCCTCCGGGAGTCCCCCAAGGTCTCCCCCGACGACCGCAAGGATCGATGTCCATGAACCGTTCCCGCCGCGGAGCTGCCCGCGTCCACGTCATCTGGCTAGTTGCCTTCCTGGTGCTCTTCATCATCGGCGTCGTGATGGCGTGGAGCGCCTCCGGCGAAGCCGAGATGTTCCGCCAGCGCGCCGAGGCCACGGCCAAGCAGAACGCGGAAATCTCCGATCGCGACCAGGCCAGCGCCGAAGCGCGCGTGCGCCTTTCGGAGTTCGTCGGCTGGTCGCCGGCGGATGCCGCCGCCGCCAACACGAATCTTGAGCAGATGAAGCTCTCGGTCGGCGACTGGAAGGCCAACTTCCCGAACATGGGCGACGACATCAAGACGATCGAGCTCGCCCTGCCGAAGGCGAAGGATGCCTATCTGTCGCAGCAGCGCACGATCGCCACGCTCAACGACTCCGTCCGCACCCTCGAGGGTGAGAAGGATTCGATGGAGCGCGGCCTGCGCGAGGCCCTGCGCGGCAAGGATCAGGAAATCTCGAACCTGCAGAAGCAGGTCGCCGACGAGCAGAACACCTCGGCCCAGCGCCAGGCGGAGCTCGAGTCGCGCGTCGCCTCGCTCCAGAGCCAGCGCAACGAGCTCGACGCCCAGCTGCGCGAGGCCCGCAACTCGATCGAGGCCAACAACCGCAAGTTCGATGACGAGCGCGTCGCGGCCCAGACCCGCATGAAGGCGATCACCAAGGCGCTCGCGTTCCAGCGCGAGCCCGAGGCCGCCGACGGCAAGGTCCTCTCGGTCTCGAAGGACCTCGCGCTGGGCTGGATCGACATCGGCTCCAACCAGCGCCTCGCCCGCGGCACGCGCTTCCGCATCGTGTCGGGCAAGATCGGCTCCCAGAAGCTCAAGGGCTGGGCCGAAGTCACCAACGTGCAGCCCAGCATGGCGGAAGTGACGTTCATGAACGTCGCCGACCGCTTCGACCCGATCGTCGAAGGCGATGTGGTCTTCAATCCGGTGTTCGACCCCAAGAGCGAGCGCACCGCGGTGCTCTGCGGCCGCTTCTCGGGCCAGTTCAACGAGACCGAGCTCAAGGTGCTGCTCTCCAACATGGGCATCACCGTTCAGTCGGCCCTCGGCCCGGACACGGACTACCTGATCGTGGGCGCGGAAATGTTCGTCGATGCCGACGGTCAGGCGCTCGAGACGCCGATGCCGCCGAACGACCTGCCGATCTACAAGAACGCCGAGTCCCAGGGCACCCAGATCGTTCCGATCAAGGACCTGCGCGCGTACTTCAAGTTCTAGGCATCCAGCCGGTCGCGCACCTGCGGTCGCACTGACCACAGGCGACGGATTCTTCGCACGGGCGGGCTCCAAGTGAGCTCGCCCGTGCGACTTTTTGTGAGCTTCGTGGAACGCACGCTCGCCGTCGGGCCCAGCGCCGCTACATTTCTGCGTCCATGGCCGAAGAAGAGGATCCGTTTCAGCACTCGCGCATGTCGCTGGGCGAACACCTGCGGGAGCTGCGTACGCGGCTCTTCCGAGGCGCGGTCGCGGTGGTGGTGGCTTTCTGCGTCGCCTTTTACTTGTACGACCCGATCTTCGACATCGTCGCCCGGCCGATGAACGACGTGCTGGCCGAGGTCGACCTCGAGCAGCGCGCGAAGTACGAGGCGATCCTCACGGAAGAGCGCCTGACCGCGCCCGACACGCCGCGCACGAAGTACTTCGTGGTCGAGGACCCGACCGACAATCGGCTGCAGGATAACTTCACGGTTTCCCAGCGCATGACGCTGGTCGGCGTCGGCGACGGCTTCTCGGTCGTGATGCGCATCTGCATCATCGCCGCGCTGGTGCTGGGAATGCCGATCCTGCTCTGGCAGTTGTGGCAATTCGTGGCCGCGGGTCTCTACCCCAACGAGCGCCGGGCGATCCTGAAGTTTTTCCCGATCACCGTCGGGCTCTTCGTGGCCGGTGTGCTGTTCGGCTACTACGTGATGTGCCCCTTCGGCTTCAAGTTCATGGTCACGGTGTTCGCGCCGGAGAAGGTGACCTACATCGCGTCCGTGGCGCCCTACCTCGACTGGTTGCAGGCCGTGACGCTCGCGCTCGGGCTCATGTTTCAGCTGCCGGTGCTGATGTACCTGCTGGTCAAGGTCGGCATCGTCGAGCGGCGCAGCCTCGTGCGCTTCCGGCCCTACTTCATCCTCGTCGCGTTCATCGTCGGCGGGATCCTCACGCCGCCCGATCCGATCACGCAGTTCCTCGCGGCGGGGCCGATGATCCTGCTGTATGAAGTCGGCCTCCTGTGGACTTGGTTCCTGCCCAAGCCGCGCGACTTCAGCGCAGGTGCGGCGTGAGCGAAGGAGCGAGCGATGCTCGGTGAAGTGCGGCGCGCGGCCTGTGTCGCGGTAGGGGACGAGCTGCTCGCGGGCGACTATCCCGACAGCAACTCGGGCGCGATCGCGCTGGCGCTCGCGGAGCTCGGCATCGTGGTCGAGCGTTTCGTCGTGCTCGGCGACCGCAAGGGCGACCTCGAGAGCGCGTTCTACGACCTGTGCGCTCGCTATCAGCTCGTCGTGTGCACCGGCGGCATCGGACCCACGCTCGACGACGTGACGCGTGAGGCGGCGGCGGGCGCCGCCGGCGTGCCGCTCGAGCGCGACGAGGCGGTGCTCACGGCCCTGAAGGAGAGCTACGCGCGCCGCCAGCGCGACATGCCGGCCTCGAACGAACGTCAGGCGTGGTTCCCGCGCGGCGCGCAGGTGATGTCGAACGCCATCGGAACCGCGCCCGGCTTCCGCGTGTGGATCGACGGCGGCACCCTGTGCGTCCTGCCCGGCCCGCCCCACGAGATGAAGGACATGCTGCGGCGCGAGCTCCTGCCGTGGCTGCGCTCGACCTGCGGGCAGGGGCCGGGCATCGTGCGGCATTCCTTCTACCTGCTCGGCTTGCCCGAGAGCTCCTTTTCGGATCGAGCCGGCGACTGGATGGCGCGCGGCGCCACGCCGCTGATGGGCGTGACCGCGCACACCGGGATCCTCAAGGTCACCCTGCTCGGGAAGGGCGAGAGCGTCGAGGGCGCACGTTTGCAGGTCGCGACGCGCGCAGCCGAGGTGCGCGCGCGCTTCGCCGAGGAGATCTACTCCGAGGACGACCCGCGGCCGGGCGCGGCGGTCGTGAGGCAGCTCGCGGAGCGTGGACTCACGCTCGCTCTGGCCGAGTCCTGCACCGGTGGGCTGGTGGCCGAGCTCGTCACCGACGTCGCCGGCGCGAGCCGCGTGTTCAAAACGGGCTGGGTGACCTACTCGAACGAGTCCAAGGCGCGCACGCTGGGCGTCGACCCGGCCCTGATCGAGCGCTACGGAGCCGTCAGCCGCGAGGTGGCTCTGGCGCTCGCTCAGGGGGCCGCAGAGCGCTCGGGCGCCGACTTTGCCGTCTCGATCACCGGGATCGCCGGACCCGACGGGGGCACGCCAGAGAAGCCCGTGGGCCTCGTCTGGTTCGGCCTGTCGAGCCGCGGTCGTCTCGAGGCCTTCGAGCAGCGCTTCCCGGCCGTCGATCGCGCCTCGATCCGGCGCTACGCGGCGCACGTGGCGCTCAACCTCGTGCGCCGCGGTTGCCGCTAGGGGTTCGTCCCGGCCTCGGACCGGCTCGCGCCCGGTTGCAACCGCCCGATTCAGGCCCGTAGGGCCGCTGGACGATTGACGCGGGGCGGCGCGGCTGGTTCAATCCTCGCCCCTTCGGCTACCCGATGGTGTAACGGTAACACAAGAGGTTTTGGTCCTCTCGTTCCTGGTTCGAATCCAGGTCGGGTAACCACTTCCGAGGCTACGCGTTACCCCGTGGTGTAACGGTAACACTAGAGATTCTGGTTCTCTCATTCATGGTTCGAATCCATGCGGGGTAACCATCCCGCGCCCTGCGGCGCGGGTGGCCCGGTAGCGAAGGATCCGAAGGGGAGGCGGGCAGGCGCGAGCGACCTCCCCCTCGCGGGGGCCTCGCGGGGCGAGCGCTCGGGGAGCAGCGGTCCCCGCGCGCCCTAGTAACCCAGCGCGCGCAGGGCGCGCGCGGTCTCGGAGTCGGTCTCCTGGAGCTGCGGGCGCATGCGGAGCTGGGCGAGGTCGGGGTCCGCGGCCACGAAGGCGTCGAGCGCGCGACGCAGCTCGCCGAGCGGGGCGCCGGCGGGCTTGACGGCCGCGAGGTCGAAGTCCTCGCCTCCCGGCCCGGACAGGTCGAATAGCTCCTCCTTCAGCAGCGCGAGCTCGCGCTCTCCCGAGGGCAAGGATCGCGGCGCGAAGCTGCGCACGAGCTTCCAGTCGCCCAGCCGGACGGCCTTCTGCTGGACGGCCCCGTCGAGATCCGTGCGCTCGACTTTCTCGCTGAAGAGCGGTCGCGCACGCGGCGCGGCACCACGCAGCGCGTCCAGCACGGACTCGCCACGCACCGGTGAGGAAGCCGGCGGCAAGGGCGGAAGAGCGAGCAGATCGAGCAGGGTCGGAGTCGCATCGGCGAGCGAGAGCGGCGTGTGCCGCTGCCCGGCGGCAAGCGCGGGCGTGTGCACGAGGAACGGCACGTGGATGGTGCTCTCGGCGGCGTTTGCGCCGTGCTCGAAGTAGTAACCCTGCTCGCCGAGGCTCTCGCCGTGGTCGGCGGTGAGCACGACGACGGTGGTCTCAAGCAGCCCGGCCTCGCGCAGCGCATCGAAGAGCCGGCCGAGTTCGGCATCGAGGTAGCGCACCTCACCGTCGTAGCGTGCGCGCACGACGGCGGCGTCGAACGTGTCGGCGGAGAGCCATGCCTCGGCCGGCACGTTGTGGCGCGCCACGCGCTGGCGCGAGCCTGCGGGAGCGACGCTCACCGGTTCCCCGGAGGCCGGCGCGACAAAGCGCGGGGGCGGCTGGTAAGCGCCGTGCGGATCCATGTAGTGCAGCCACAGGAACCAGGGCTCGTCGCCCGCTCGCAACGCCGTGCGGGGCTCGAACTCCGCGTCGGGCGGCAGCGCGAGCCTGAGGACGACGAGCGCGGCGTCGGTCAGCGACGCCGCGGTGCGCTCGGGCACGAGGTCCGGGGGCACGCCGCCCTGCTGGGGCAGGCTCTCGCACCACAGGTCGAAGCCGCGGGCGAGCCCAGAGCGCGCGTCCGCAAGCACCCAGTTGCCGACGATCGCGCCTGTACGGTACCCGTGCTCGCGCAGCCGCTCCTGCAGGAGCGGCACGTGGCGCCCGAGCGGGGCCGCGAGGTCGCGCACGCCATGGTCGTGAGGAAAGCGGCCCGTGAGCAGCGAGGCCACCGCCGGCGTGGTCTTCGCGCGGGGCGTGGCGGCGACCGGGAAGTGCGCGCACTCGCGCGCGAAGGCGTCCAGTCGCGGGGTCGTGTCGGGTGCGAGCCGATCGGCGCGCAGTGTGTCGACCGTGATGAGCAGGACGTTGGGTCGCGGCGGCTCACTCTCACCGCAGGCGGAGAGCCAAGACAGGGCGAGGGTGGCGAGAGCGCGGCGCATCGAGTGCGCGCCAAGGCTACCACCGCGTACGCGGCTCTCAGCGACGGCGCAGGAACTCGTCCGAGGCAAAGCGCACGGCGAGCTCCTTGGCGCGGCCGCGCTCGAGGGCGTCGGGCACGTCCGCGACCAGCTTCACGCCGAAATGCGCCTCGAAGGCCTCGCGCAGGCGCGGGGCGAAGCTCTCGGGCTCGAGCCCCCGCGCGACATGCTCGAGAGTCGCGATGTCGCCCTCGAGCGGCGTGGTGCCGAGCTTGATCGAGCCGTGGTGCAGCACGCGCCCCTTCGAGCGGCGCTGGGCCGAGCCGACGCCCTTGCGCTCGTTCCAAACGAGGTCGAGCGGCGAGGACTTGTGGAAGCACATGCCCGTGCCCTCGCGCTCGCTGGCAAGGCTGCGCTCTCCGCGCAGCTCGGCCGTGACGCCCAGCGTCGCGAGCGCGCGTGCCACGGCCGCATGCACGCGCGCGTAGGACTCGGCAAGCGGCCCGCGGTACAGCGGATGCTCCGCGTCGGCGGCGATCGAGAAGGTCAGCTCGCGTTGGTGGTGGATCGCTCCGCCACCGGTGAAGCGCCGCACGACGGCACGCGCTTCGAGCGCCGCAGGGACCTCCTCGAGCCGCTGGAAGTAGCCGAGCGACAGCGCGCCCGGCTTCCAAGAGTAGAAGCGCACCGTCACGGGCGCGCCCGACGATTCGAGCAGCGCCTCGTCGAGGCCGAGGTTGAACGCGGGCTGCGCGTTCCACGTCGTGACGAGGCGCCACGTTTCCATCGCGGCCGGGTGCGGCGCCGTGGGCGCGGCCTAGTGCTTCTTCGCGGCGACGAACTTCTCGTATTCCGCCGCGTCCATCAGGCCATCGAGCTTCTTGCTCTCCGGCTTGATCTTGATGATCCAGCCCGCGCCCCAGGGATCCTTCGAGAGGATCTCGAGGTGGTCCTCGATGGCCGCGTTGGTCTCGAGCACCTCGCCCGCGATCGGAGCGTAGAGGTCGCTCACGGCCTTGACCGACTCGATCTCGCCGAAGGTCTCGCCGGAGGCGAGCATGCGACCAGCGTCGGGCAGGTCGCAGTAGACGAGGTCCGACTCGTTGCCGTTGGAGAGCTCCTGCACGGCGAAGTCGGTGATGCCGATGATGGCGACGTCGCCGTCGAGCTTGACCCACTCGTGGGACTGGGCGTACTTGCGGTCGTTGGGGCGCATGGTGGAGGCTGGGCCTGGAACAGGGTGGTGGGGGAGTCGGGACGCACGCTCACTTGCGCGTGCGAGAGAAGAACGGGAGCTCGCGCACCGTGCACGGCTGGCGCTTGCCCTTGAAGTCGACCTCGAGAGCGGTGCCCATGACGCCGCGGTCGAGCGCGACGTAGACCGAAGCGATGTTCGTCCCGAGCGTGGGGGACACGGCACCGGAGCAGACGTAGCCGACGTCCGTCGCGCCCGCGAACAGGCGCGCGCCCTGCCGGGGCACGCGCGGGCCGTCGGTCGAGATTCCGACGAGCTTCTTGTGCGGCGCAGAGCGCACGGCCAGCAGGGCCTCGCGACCGATCCAGTCGCCCTTCTCCTCCTTGAAGGAGACGCCGAAGTCGAGGCCGGCCTCGATCGGGTTGTGGGTCGCGTCGATCTCGTGCCCGTAGAGCGGCATGCCCGCCTCGAGCCGCAGGATGTCGCGCGCGCCGAGGCCGCTCGGCCGCACGTCCATGCCAGCGCCGGCGGCGAGGATCGCCTCCCACACGCGCACGACCTCCTTGTTGTCGAGATACAGCTCGTAGCCGAGCTCGCCCGTGTAGCCCGTGCGGCTGATGCGCGTGTTGGGGATCCCGCACACGGTGCCGAAACCGAACTTGTAGTAGCCGATCTGCGTGAGGTCGCAGTCCGTGACGAGCTTCTGCAGCACGTCGGTCGAGCGCTGGCCCTGCAGCGCCAGCATGCCGGTCGCATCGCTCTGGTCGTCGATCTCGACCTCGAAGCCGTGGGCGTGCTCGCGCAGCCACGCGAGGTCGACCGGGGTATTCGAGGCGTTCACCACGAGATAGACGGCGTCGGCCTCGCGGTACACGAGCAGGTCGTCGATCGGGTTGCCGTCGGGCTTGCAGAACAGCGAGTAGCGGATCGCACCGACCGGGATCTTCGCCACGAAGTTACTGCAGACGCGGTCGAGGAAGCGCAGGTGATCCTTGCCCCGCACGTGCACGCGTCCCATGTGGCCCAAGTCGAACAGTCCCGCCGTGGTGCGCACGCAGCGCGCCTCGTCGAGGATGGCCCCGTACTGCACGGGCATGTGCCAACCGCCGAACTCGATCAGCTTGGCCCCGTGGGCGGCGTGGACATCGTGCAGGGCGGTCTGCTTCATCGCTGGGAACGGGCTTGCGTGGGCGGGGAGCGGGGCGGGCGCGGAAGGATCTTCCGGGCAGCACCAGCTTGGGAACGGGGCGCCAGACTCTAGTCGAACGGGGCGGGGCGAGCCAAGCGCCGCGGGCGCGTCCTGCGCCCCTTGTCGGGGGTAACCTTCACGGGAGCACTCGCGGCTCCGTCCCATGGTCGCCGCCCTGCTCGCCGCTGCGCTCGCCGCACTCCTTCCCCAAGGCCCATTCGACGCCGGTTTGCGCTGGCGCGAGGCGTCACCCGCCGCAGCTCCGTGGCTGCCCGGGTCGCTGGCCTTCGTGCAGCAGGGGGAAGCGCTGTTCGGGAGCGCGTCCGGGCTGGCTCCGCGAGCGAGCCTGCATTCGACCGCTCCGTTCCTTGGAACCGGCACGCTCGCTCCCGCTCGCGCGCTCGCGTTGCCGGGGACGAGCGGCGCGATTGCGGTCGCGGCCGGGGACGCTCCCGACGAGCTGTTCGCGCTCGTGCAGACTGCGGTCGGCGGGCCGTCGTCGAAGCTCACTGAGCTGGTGCGCCTCGAACCGGGTTCGGGCGGAGCGCTGGTCGAGCGCTGGCGCGTTCCCGTCGGCAGCGTGGGCAACACCACGGGGCGTCTCGCGGTCGCCCGCGACGGCGCTCGCGTGGCGCTGGTGCTGCAGGACGCGAGCTCGCAGCAGCTGCTGTGCGAGTGGCGCTCCGCGCAGAATGGCAGCGTGAGCGCGGCCCGCGTCGAGAGCGCGGGGCCGCTGCGGGCGTGCGAGGCGAGCGCGGATCTCGCACGACTCGCGTTCGTGAGCGGCAACGTACTGCGGGTGCTGCGCGAGGACGCCTCGCTCGAGTACGTCGAGACGCTCGCGGGCTCGACCACGGCGCTCGCGCTCGCGGCGCATGCACCCGTGCTCGCCGTGGGCGCACCGGGGCGCGTGCGCGTGCTGCGTGCGAGCCCCTCAGGGTGGGCTTTCGACACGCAAGTACTCGGCAGTTCCGGGGAGGAGCCGGTGCGAGCGGCGCTCGACGATCTCGGCGCGACGCTCGCGCTCGGCTGGTGGCATGCGACGAGCGGCCGCGGCGCGCGTTTCGAGAGCTGGACGCTCGCGAGCGGTGTGCGCAGCTTCTCGCGCTCGTTCGCCAACCCCCTCGGCGGTCCGCAGGACTTCCCCGAAGCGCTCGCTCTCGCGCGCGACGGGACGCGGCTCGCCTGCGGTCGCTGGGGCGGCGATGGGCAGTCTCAGGCTTGGCTGTTCGAGCTCCCGAGTGGGCGTGAGCTGCTCGCTGCAAGCCTGCCGGGGAGCGTGCGCTCGCTGGCTCTCGACGCCAGCGGCACGCGGCTCGCTGTCGGCTGCAAGTCGACGCATGCGGGCACGTTCTCCAACGCCGGCGAGCTACGCCTCTATGACACTGGCGAGCGCGCCCTGCAGTGCGTGGACGCGCCACTAGCGGGTGGCATCCTGCGCGTCTCGCGTCGTGCGCCGCTCGCGACGCGCGTGCTGTTCTTCATCGGCCCGGCGCGCAGCGCGCCGGTGTCGCTGCTCGGGACGCCGTGGTGGGTCGATCGCAGCGCGGCGAGCGTGGGGATCCGAGGTATCGATCCCGACGGCGTGGCACGGCTCGACCTCGCCTTGCCCGCGGCGGCGGCCGGGTGCGAGCTCGCGATCCAGGCGGTCGAGCGCAGCCCGGGAAGCCCTTCGCGGGTCACACCCGAGGTGCTGCGCATCGCGGTGCTCTAGAAGTCTCGCGCCGTTTTCGCGCGGAGTTCTCCCCGGGGCCGGCGTGGCAGCTTGCCACGCGCCTCTCTCGTCCGGCCCGTGCGGCGGGGCGAGATGACCTGCGTGAGGTTGCGCGGCCGTCAGAAGTTCTTTCGCGCCCGTCAAGAAGTCCGTCTCGGAGCGTCGAAACGAGATGAGCGCGCGAGTTCCGATCGCGGGACCGCGCGGCGAACCCGCATGCCGAACGCCGACACCGCACCCCTGCGCGCAACGAACGAGGTCTCCCTCGCCATCGCCCGACTGAAGTCCGAGCTGTGTGGGGCGGACCGTGCGCCGCGCCCCGTGCTCAAGGCGCTCGTCGAGCACGCAGCCTCGGCGGTCGATGGCCTGACCGCGCAGGCGTGGTGCCTCGACTTGCTGCCGTACCTGACCGCGAACCCCGACGATGCACTCGCGCTCGAAGCGCTGCTCGTACTCGGGCTCGCGCATCCGCAAGTCCACGACCGCCATCGCATCTCCATGCCTCAGGAAGGGCGGCGCTTCGCGATCCTGCTCGAGCGCGCCGGCGACGCGCAGCGCGCGGAGGACATGCTGCGCCTGCTGCTTGAGATGTTCCCGGGCAACGAGACGCTGACGGCGGAGCTCGAGGCGCTCGAGCGCCGCGACGGCAGCATGGGGCGGCGCGTGGAGCGCCACTTGCGCTCGGCCGAGGAAGCGCTGCGCGCCGGTCGTCGCGACGAGGCGCTGCGCTGGCTGCGCGAGGTGATCGCGCTCGAGCCGCGCCGGCGTGACGTCGCGCGCATGATCCGCGACCTGCGCTTCGAGGAGGAACTCTCGCGCGAGGCCTGGCGCCGCCGCGCGCGGCTCGCGGCGCTCGCCTGCGTGGCCGTGGTCGCGCTGGCCGTGCTCCTCGGTCGCGAGCGCGCGATCGAGTCCGAACGTGCCGCTCTCCCACCGGCCCGGCCCGGAGACCTGCTCTCGACGCGCGAGCGCCTCGCCGGGCTCGACCACCTGCTCGAGGGCAACGTGCTGTGGCTCGGGATGGGCGCAGTCTCGCGCGAGCGCACGCTGCTGCAGCTCCAGATCGGGCGTCTCGAGCTGCGCGAGGTCGCAGAGGCGCAGCGACGCATCGTGGCGCGTTCGCGTGCCGCACTGCTGGCCGATGCCCAGCGCTCGCAGGCCTTCGTCGCGGCCGATCGAATGGACTTCGATGCCGCGCTGGTGCACTTCCGTGGCGCGCTGGAGATCGCGCCGGAGAACTGGGAGCACCGCGACTCCACGCGGCGCGAAGTCGCGCTACTCGAGGAGTGGCGCACGGGCCGCGAAGGAGCACAAGAATGAAGTTCCTCGACCGCTGGATGGCGCGCACCCGGTTGCGCAACGCACGCACGGTGCTGGCGCGAGATCCGAGTGCCGTGAACTTCGCCGCGCTGGTGCTCGAGCACGTGCGGATCGAGGACTACGCGCAGGCGGAGCGCGTGTGCGCGGAGGGACTTGCATCGTTCGCTTCCCACCCCGAGCTGCTGCGACTGCGCTCGCGTATGCGTGCCCTGCAGCTCGAGGACCGTGCGCGCGCGCTTTCGAGCGAGCTGCGCGAGTCGCCGCGCCCGGGGCTGTTTCGCGAGCTCGCCGAGATCTACCTCGAGTGCGGTCGCCTCGAGCGCGCCGAGGAACTCGCCCAGCAGTGGCTCGCGAGCGGCGGCTCGGGTGAGGCCCAGTGGATCCGTGCCCGCGCTCGCGTGGCGCGCTACTTTGCCGACCGTCGTCGCGAGGACGGACGCGAGTCGCTCGAACTCCTCGCGCGCTGCGAGCAGGCGCTCGCGCGCGACGAGCGACCGCTGCGGCTGCGCCTCGACCTCGCTTGCCGCGTCGGCGCGTGGGCCGAGTCTCGCCGCATCGTGGCGCAGCTGCTCGAGCTGCGCCCGGGCGAGCCAGCGCTCGAGGCTCGCTACCGTACGTACACCGCGCTCGCCGAGGCCGGGCCCACAATCGAAGCGGCGCTGCGCGAAGTCGAGCGCAACGGCACCTTCCCCGAGGAAGCGACGGCCGAGCGCGCGAGCGCCGGCGCCAGCGGCATTCGGCCGGTGCGCCCGCAGCTCCAGCAACTCGCCGCGCGGCCCGGCGTCCAGGTGGCGGTATTCGAGCGCGGCGCGACTGCGCTGGTCCAAGGGCCCGCCGGTGCGACGGCCGAGCGCTGTGCGCGCGCGGTGCGCGAGGTCGCCGTGTGCAGTCGCACGGCCGCGCGACGCATGGGGCTTGGCGGCGTGGTCGAGATCGAGCTCGAAGGCGCCTCGGGAAGCCTGCTGGTGCTGCCTCACGAGGCCGGCGTCGCGGCCGTGCAGTCGAGCGGCGCGCAGCTGCCCGATGGCCTGCGGCCCGCGCTGCTCGCGCTCGCCCATGCTCAGGTCGAAGCAACGGAGACCCGTTCATGAAGGAAGTTCTCGAGCCCCTCGTCGCGATTCCCGGCGTTCGCCTGGCGCTGCTCTCCACGCCAGACGGCGTTCCGATCGCCGCTTGCACTCGCGCCGCCGATCCGTCGGGCGAGGATTCGCAGGCGCTCGCGGCCCATGTCACGGGCTGGCTCGGCGCGCTGGCGCCCGCACTGGGGCTCGCGTCCTGGGAGTTCGGACAGCGCGCGGTGCTGCGCGGTACGCGCGGCACGCTCGTCGCGCGCAACGCGGGCTCGGCCCTGCTGTTCGCCGTGCTCGAGCCGGGGACCAGCGCCGACGAGCTGCGCCTGCCGCTCGAGGCTGCGCTCTCCCGGCTCGCGCGCGTCTCGCGCGGCACACGCGCGCTTGCGGCGGCGCCGCAGGCGCCCCTTCCCAGCCGAATCGCTCAAGCCGCACCCCGCTCGCGGGACGATACCACCACCGAAATACCCCCCGGGGACTAGTTCGCAGGAAGCTCCATGGTTCAGATCAATTTCGCTCAGAAGCAAGTCAGCGCGAAGATCGTCTATTACGGGCCCGGCATGTCGGGCAAGACGACCAACCTCGAGGTCGTGCACCAGAAGGCGCCCGACCGGAACAAGGGCGAGCTGACGAGCATCTCGACGGACGGCGATCGCACGCTGTTCTTCGACTTCATGCCGCTCGACCTCGGCACGGTCGCCGGTATGCGCACCTGCTTCCAGATCTACACTGTGCCCGGGCAGGTGTACTACAACTCGACGCGCAAGCTCGTGCTGCAGGGCGTCGACGGCGTGGTGTTCGTCGCCGACTCCTCGGCTTCGATGGTGCAGGAGAACCTCGAGAGCCTGCGCAACCTCGAGGAGAACCTCAACGAGTACGGCAAGTCGCTCGCGACCTTGCCGCACGTGATTCAGTTCAACAAGCGCGACCTTCCGGACGCGCTGCCGCTCGAAGAGCTCAACCGACTGCTCAATCCCTACGGCGCTCCCTGCTTCGAGGCCGTCGCGAGCTCGGGTCACGGCGTATTCCCGACCCTCAAGGCGCTCGCGGCGCGCGTGCTCGAGGCGATCCACGCCACGAGCGCCGCCCCGACCGCGCCGACGCCGGTGGTCGCTCCGCCGCGTCCGGCCGCGACCCTGCCGAGCACGCTCGGGACCACGGGTTTCCACGCTTCGGCCGCCGCGCTTCCTGCGCCGATGCCGCAGCGCGCGAGCGCGCCGGCTCCCGTCCATGCTCCGGCCGTCGCCGCGCCCGCGCTGGCCCATACCGGTTTCCACGCGCAGAGGCCCGCGCGTCCGCTGCAGGCCACTGGCTTCCATCCCGGCGGCGTGACGACTCCGCAGGGCACGGGCGCGACCCCCGGCTTTCCGGGTGCGATGCCGATGCACGGCGGCGTCGCGCCGCAGTCCGCTCCGCTCGGCATGGCTTCGCAGGCGGGCTACGCCGCTCCGATGGCGCCGCAGCAGGGCCTGTCGCAGACGAGCTTCCACGCGCAGGCCGCGCTCGCTCCGAGCGCGGCGCTCAACATGGCGATGCGCCCCTCGACCCTGCACGCCAACACGCCCGTGCCGACCCAGCGCCCTGCCGCGACCGTCGGCGCGACGCCGAGCGTGACGGCGCTCCCGAGCAGCGGTACGGCCGCGCCGCGCGCCACGGCTCCGCTCGACGGCTCTCGCTTTCGTCCCCGCACTGCACCGACCCCGGTTGCGGGCACTCCCAGCACGAATCGCGTGCAGGTTCGCCCTGCTCCGACTGAGCAGGGCTCGAGCAAGCTCTATGTGGGCCTGTTCATCGTGGCCGGGGTGATCCTGACCGCGGGTCTGACCTACGTGGTCATGTCGTTCCTCTGAGATTCGAGCGCGATGGCGCGAGGGAGTGCACTCGATGGCACGCGACCAGCAACTGCGAAACAACCGGCTCGTCTTCTACGCTCAAGACGTGGCTCGGCTCGATGGGGAGCTCGACTCCTTGCTCGAGCTCAGCAACGCGAAGGCTGCGCTCTTGATCGACAAGGAAGGCCACATGGTGACGCGCCGCGGCGAGGCGGCGAACCAGGGCTCGATGGACTCGATCGCGGCGCTGGTGGCGGGCTCCTTCGCGGCCACGCGCGAGCTCGCCCGGCAGCTCGGCGAGTCGCAGTTCACGACGATGGTGCACCAGGGCGCGCGGGACGCGATTCAGCTGCAGCTTGTCGGGGACCGCACCCTGCTCGGCGTGCTGTTCGACGAACGCACCAACCTCGGGCTCGTCCGCTACTACTCGGGGGAGACCTCCCGGCACCTCGAGGAGATCCTCGCCGACATTCACAACCGGCCGGCGCCGGCGGGGGCGGGACTCTCCGCGCAGTTTGGGGCCGACGCCGCCGCGGTGCTCGACAACTTGTTCTAGGCTCTCGACCGAGGCCCCCACGGACGGGGCCCAAGGACGGGCCCCGTGGACGGCCCCGTGGCTCCGCGCCGAGCGGGCCCCTTGCCTGCGCGCGCGGCCCTCGCTAGTCTTTTGCCCCCTCGAAGTTCGGTCCGATCCCGGGTCGACGCTGCGAGGACCGAAGAATCCCCTAGGAAGCGGAGCATCCGACATGGCCCGGGTTTGTGACTACTGCGACAAGCGCACCGAGACCGGCTACCAGATCGCCCGCCGTGGTCTGCCCAAGAAGAAGGGCGGCATCGGCCTGCGCGTCACCGGCCACACCAAGCGCAAGTTCAAGCCGAACATCCAGCGCATCGCCGCGCTGGTCGACGGCAAGACCACGCGCGTCAAAGTCTGCACCCGCTGCATGAAGAGCGGCAAGGTGCGCAAGCCGCGCAACGTCGCCAAGGCCACGGCCTAAATCTCGCGCGCAGCGCGGACACTTCCGCGCGCCGCGACTCTCCCGCGTTCGATCCGGGACGGCGCTCCGCAATCGCGGGGGGCCGTCTCGCGTTGTATCCGCGCCGCCTCGAGCTCGACGCACAACGTCCACGACGATGCGCGCGCAACTCGTTGCTGCTGCGCGACCGTCCGGTCTGGATCGGATTCTCAAAAAAAGTTGTCGGAAGTTGGAAAGGGTCGCGCACGCGCCGCCGATGTCTCACGTGTCCGGAACAGTGCCATTGCGGCACTCCGTTCCACAACTCAAGCCACTCGAAGGAGATCTCTCATGGCGAAGAAGAAGGCAACCCGCAAGGCAACCCGCAAGGCTGCGAAGAAGACCGGTGCGAAGAAGGCCGGCGCGAAGAAGAAGGCCTAGGCGGACAGCCTAGCTCCCCGCAGCGGATCGCTTCTGGATGAACAAGAGCCAACTGGTCGGATACGTCGCTGAAGATCTGCGCCTTTCGCGGCTCGGCGCGGCGACCCTGATCGACAAGGTGCTCGAGGGCATCCAGAAGGGTCTGCGCGAGGACCAGTCGGTCACGATCGCCGGATTCGGCACGTTCGAGGTGAAAGCCCGCAAGGCCCGCCTCGGACGCAATCCCCTCACGGGGGAGCCGATCCGGATCGGGGCCGGTCGCCGGGTGGGCTTCCGGATGGGCAAGTCCCTCAAGGACTCGGTCACCCTGAGATAGCCGGCCCCTGCGCGCGCACTCCGACGAGGGCTGTGCCGTAATGTTCGATCATCGACGGGCTCCGACTTACTGGTCGGAGCCCGTCGTCATTCCCAGCGGGGCCGCCATTACCGCCGCGTCTGCCCCGCCCTTGGTCAGCCCCGTGGCGTGCGCTCCCTAGGCGCCCGTGGCAGCCTTCGAGCGCTCTTCGAGGGCCGCGATCTCGGCTGCGATCTGCTTGTCGTCGAGCTTGGGGAACAGGCCCGCGACGGGGCCGAGCTTGGCGCCGGCGAGCCCGATGCGCCACGCGCCGGGCCCGGGGCGCTGCGGCCAGCCACGCGCCGTGACCGCATCGGACTGGCCGAGCATCTCCCAGATCGCCTGTGCCTTGTGTGGCATGAAGGGAGCCATCCAGCGCGCGACGTAGCCGATCCACTCCGCGCAGGTCGAGAGCACGCTCGCCGCGCGCGCCGGATCGGTCTTCTGCAGGCTCCACGGTGCCGAGCGGTCGACGAACACGTTGGCCACGCGCGCGTTCTCGATCAGCTGCTCCGCCGCACGCCGGAACTTGAAGGCCCGCACGTGCTCCGCGGGGTCGCCGAAGGTGCCGCACTCGCCGAACAGCACGCGCTCGAGCTCGGCCTCGTGCTCGGGAGCGCAGGCGGGGATTTGGCCCGCGTAGTGCTTGTCGACGAACTTCAGCACGCGCGTCACGAGGTTGCCGATGGCGTCGGCGAGCTGCGCGTTGTTGCAGGACTGGAAGTCCTTCCAGTTCCACTCGCTGTCCTTCGTTTCCGGCGCGCTCGACAGCAAGTAGAAGCGCGCGGCCTGCGCGTCGTAGCGCGCGAAGAACTCGTCCAGCGGGATGGTCCAGCCCTGCGAGGTCGAGAACTTGCGCCCCTGCAGGTTGTAGAACTCGTTGGCGGGCACGTGCCACGGCAACACGTAGCCGTCCTTGGTGGCGTAGAGCATCGCGGGGAACACCACGCAGTGGAACGGGATGTTGTCCTTGCCGATGAAGTGCACCAAGCGCGTGTCCGCGTCCTTCCACCAGCGCTTCCAGTCGTCGAGACGACCCGCGCGCGCGGCCCACTCCTGCGTGAACGACACGTAGCCGATCGGCGCGTCGAACCACACGTACAGCACCTTGCCCGCGATGTCCCCGCGCGTGCCCGCCGGCAGCGGCACGCCCCAGCTCATGTCGCGCGTGATGGGGCGCGGCTCGATCTCTTTCATCTGGTTCTCGACGAAGGTGCCCACGTTGGGCTTCCAATCGTGGCCGGAGATCCAGCCGCCGAGGAACTCGTCGCGCACCTGCGGGAGATCGAGGTACCAGTGCGTCGTACGGCGGCGCTCGGGGCGCGAGCCGCAGACCTTGCAGCGCGGGTCGGCGAAGTCGAGCGGGTTGAGCCACTTGGCGCAGCGCGGGCACTCGTCGCCGCGCGCGGCCTCGTAGCCGCAGCTCGGGCAGGTGCCGGTGACATAGCGGTCGGCGAGGAACTTGGCGTCCGTGGTGCAGTAAAGCTGCTCGGTCTCGCGCTGTAGCAGGTAGCTGTTGCCGTCGATGCGCCGGAAGAAGTCTTGGCTCAGGGCCGCGTGCTGGGGGCAGGCGCTCGTGCCCGACCAGACGTCGAACTCGAGTCCGAGACGATCGAAGGTGTCCTTGATCACGCCGCGCCAGCGCGCGACGTAGTCGGGATAAGCGATGCCGTCCTTCTCAGCGCCGATCGTGATGGCGACGCCGTGCTCGTCGGTGCCGCACACGTAGAGCACCTCTTCGCCCTGCATGCGCAGCGTGCGGACATAGACATCGGCGGGCAGGTAGGCGCCGACGACGTGACCGAAGTGAATCGGGCCGTTGGCGTAGGGGAGCGCGCTGGTGACGAGGTAACGGGTCATCGCAGCGAGGAGCGTAGCGCACGGGCGGCCTGCGCGCTCTCCGTCGGGGGCTAGGGGCGCAGGCCGGACTTGTCGAGCCGCACGAGCAGCCACAGACCGCCCGCCGAGGCGCAGGGCACGACCACGAGGGGGCCGAACACCGGCAACAGGTAGCCCAGCGCAGCGGTCGAGCCGAAGGCCACGAGCGGCAGCGGGTTGCGTGTGAGGAAGCGCCAGCGGGTTCCGATGCTCCAGCGCCGGCGCGACATCGGGATGTCGAGCAGGCTGAGTGCCGTGGTGAAGCCGGCGGCGAGGGCGAAGAGCGGCTGGCCGGCGATCGGCACCAGAAGGACCGGCAGCGCGAACACGAGCATCACGGCCGAGAGGACGGTCGCCTGCAGGCTCGCGAGTACCGTGCGCAGCTCGACGACGAAGCGCCAGCGCAGCCAGGCGCGGTAGCGCGGCTGGAACGCCAGCAAGGCGCCGATACCGACGAACGCCACGACGACGCTCGCCCATGCGGCGCCTCGGGAGCTTGCGAACCATGCGGCCGCGAGTCCGACGAGCAGCAGGCCCGCGCAGGCGAGGGAGCGCAGCGTGCACTCGCGCGCCGTGATGCCGCTCGGTCGTTCGCGCGCAGCGCGCGGGTCGGAACCGAACCAGCTGCGCTCGAGCACGCCGTGGACCTCGTCGAGGAACGGTCCCGCGAGCAGCTCGTAGAGCAGCGAGAAGACCCAGAGGGATACGAGCAGCGTGAGCGACGTCGCAACGAGGAACGCCGAGGCCTTGGCCGCCGCGAGCGAGAGCGCGTTGTCGACGAGCCACTCCGCGAGCGTGCGCTCGAAGCCGTCGAGCTCGGGCATTTGCTCGAGCGCCAGCTCGCGGCCGCGCTCGAGCCACTGCACCACCGTGCGATAGAGCCACACGCTGACTGCGGCGAATACGGCGAAAGTGCCGAGTGCGGGCGGGAGGATCCAGCGCTTGGTTCCCCGTGTCGTGACAAGCAGCCGCGCCCCGTGGAACAGGGCCGCGAGGCCGTCTTGGACCTCGCCCCAGCCTCCACGGTATCCCCGGAGGGCCTGCGGCGGCTCTCCAGCGCAGGTCGCGCAGGGCCCGCTCGCCGTCGAGGGCCAGTCGTAGCCGCAGTGCGGGCAGGGCGAGATCGCGGGCTTGATCACGGGCGCGAACCTACGCGCGGCCCCCTTGGCGGGCTAGACTACCGGGTACTTTCGCGGTCGAGCGCTGCCCCAAGGTGGCCTCGTCCGGCCCTTCTCCGGCCCCTTCGAGAGCGCCTCCCGACATGGGTTCCTTCGCCAACTTCCGCCAGCTCGACTACCTCGATCTCGACGACCAGTTCTCCGAAGACGAACGGATGGTGCGCGACACGGTGCGCTCGTGGGTCACCGAGCGCTACCTCCCGATCGCGATGGAGCACTTCGAGGCCGGCACGTTCCCAATGGAGCTTGTTCCGGAGCTCGCGGAACTCGGCGTGTTCGGTCCGACCACCCCGGCCGAGTACGGCGGGGCGGGCCTCAACAACGTCGCCTACGGCCTGATCTGTCAGGAACTCGAGCGTGGCGACAGCGGCCTGCGCTCGTTCGTCAGCGTGCAGGGCTCGCTCGTCATGTGGCCGATCTACGCCTACGGCTCCGAGGAGCAGAAGCGCCGCTGGCTGCCGCTGCTCGCCTCGGGCAAGGCCATCGGTTGCTTCGGCCTGACCGAGCCCGACTTCGGCTCCAACCCCGGCGGCATGCTCACCACGGCCGTCAAGAAGGGCGATGACTGGGTCATCAACGGCCGCAAGATGTGGATCACCAATGGCACCTGCTCGCAGGTCGCCGTGGTCTGGGCGCGTACGCCGGACGGCATCCGCGGCTTCCTCGTCGAGGAGGGCACGCCGGGCTTCAGCGCGCCGGAGCAGAAGCACAAGTTCTCACTGCGTGCCTCGATCACGAGCGAGCTCGTGCTGCAGGACGTGGTCGTGAAGGACAGCGCACGGCTGCCCGGCGGCACCGGCCTCAAGGCGCCGCTCGGCTGCCTCACGCAGGCCCGCTACGGCATCGCTTGGGGTGGCCTCGGCGCCGCCTACGCCTGCTTCGACGAAGCGCTGCAGTACGCGAAGTCGCGCATCGTGTTCGACAAGCCACTCGCGGGCTTCCAGATCCCGCAGAAGAAGTTCGCGGACATGGCGACGCAGATCACCATGGGCCAGATGCTCGCCCTGCGCCTCGGTCGCCTCAAGGACGAGGGCAAGCTCACTCCGTCCCACGTCTCGTTGGGCAAGCGCAACAATGTGATGCTGGCCCTCGAGGTCGCGCGTACCTGCCGCGACATCCTCGGTGCCAACGGCATCAGCCTCGAGTATCAGGTCGGCCGCCACCTGTGCAACTTGGAGAGCGTGGTGACCTACGAGGGCACGCACGACATCCACACGCTGGCGATTGGCCACGAGCTGACGGGCCTTCCGGCCTACCGCTAGGCGCAGTCCCGATCTCATCGCACCGCGCGGCGGGGGAGCTCGAGGCTCCCTCGCCGCGCTCGCATTCCGGGCCATGACGAAGTGTGCGGAGATCGCGTATCGTCCGAGTGATGGAGTTCCTGCTCGCGCTCTCTCTGGCGTTCCTCGCCCAGAAGCCGGAAGGCAAGGTCGAGCCGCAGGTTCCGGTCGAGCTCGCGCGCGCGAGCCCGAGCGAGCTGGCGGTCGAGGCGGGGCGCCGCGCGCTGGACGCGAAGGCCATCGACGAGGCCTGCTCGCACGCGCTGCGGGCGCTCGAGCTCGAGCCGCGCTCCGAAAAGGCGCTCGCGCTGTTGCTGGATCTGGCCCGCGACGACGCGGATGCGCGCGCTCTGTGGAGTCACGAGGCTGCCGCGGCGCTGTGCGACGAGCGCGGCAAGCTTGCGCTCGCCCGCGAACTCTCCGAGCGCCTCACGCCCAAGGACTCCTCGATCGCGGCGCTCGCGTCGGCGCGCGCCGCAGCCGCCGAGGAACTCGCCGAGTTCGCGTCGGGAGCGCGTAAGGCGGCCGAGAAGTCCGTGGAGAGCGCGGTGGTAGCCGGTTGGGCCTCCGCGGTCGGGCGCGAGGTGATCCACGCCGTGCCGAGCCTGCTCGCGCGCCATGCCGCCGCTTTCCCGCCGGGCTTCCCGCTCACCGCGGGCGCGCGCAAGGCGACGCTCGACGCGCTGGAGAAGAAGCTTGGATCGGCCGAGGCCTCGGGCGATCTCGAGCGTGCGATCGAGCTCGGGCTCGTGCTGCGCGGCATCTGCGCCCAGTCGTCGTTTCAGGACCTCGAGGGCCCTGCGGCTCCGGATCTCTCGCGCGTGCGCGGCACGGCGGAGGCGGTGCTCGAGCGCTCGCGGCAGAGGCTCGCGGAGAAGCAGGGCGAGCCATGGACCGTCGAGCGCCTCGATGAGCTCGATGGGGATGCGCGCGACGCGTTCACGCGCGAGCACGCACGCTTCTCCAACCCCGGTGTCGCGACGTCCCCGCGCCGCTGGTACCGCATCGAGACCGTGTGCGGCCATTCGACCTTGCTCGGCGCGGCCGCGACCGTGGAGGACCATCACACGCGGCTGGCCAACTGGTACGGCAGCGACCCTTTCGTCGGGCGACCCGGACTGGTGCGACTCGTGGCCGAGTCCGCCGGGCTCG
Source organism: Planctomycetia bacterium (assembly GCA_005778045.1). Next base: position 2,851 of record SXKQ01000152.1, on the reverse strand, counting down.
AGAGTGAGGGCGCTCCGTTCTTCTGGGTCGGCGGGTTTCAGGCCGGAGACGTCACGACGCTGCGCATGTCGATCGGAACGATCGAGGGACTCGGCCGCGGGCTGACCCACGAGCTCACGCACCGCTTCGATGGCGCGCTCCACCCCGGCATCCCGTCGTGGCTGGCCGAAGGGCGCGCGGTGTGGACCGGTGCGGCCTACGCCAACATCGATGACACGCGCTTCGTCGAGAACCATGCGAGCTTCGGCACGATCGAGGACGCGCGCTACCGCGGCTACGGCGGGCGCGACAAGCTCGCCGAGCTCGTCGCCGGGACGATCGAGGACTATCGCGACAACTACGTCGCGGGCTATGCGCTCTACGTGTACTTGAATACGTGGTACGACACGCCGGGCAAGCCGCTCTACCGAGCGCAGCTCGAACGCTACATGAAGAGTCGCGCGGGTGATCGCAAGACGCCCATGGCCGCCTTCGAGACGCACTTCTGCGACGGCAAGGAGGGGCGGCCGAAGGACTTCGACACCTTTGCAGAGGCGTTCGGCACGTTCGTGGCGGGTTTCTACTGGCGCGACCGCAAGCCGTTCACGGAGCGCTACACCGAGAGCGCGGGTGACTACCGAGCGAGCCGCTGGAGCGAGACCGTGCTGGACGAGCCCACCTGGGTCTGGTCGCGCGGGCGCGCGGAGCCGTGGCTGGGGCAGGATCAGGCGCGCACAGCGGGCTTCCTGCTGCGCGAGCTCGGCGAAGAGCCGGGCGCGATGGCGGCGCTAGGCTGGTCGCTCGCGGTCGACGAGCGCTGGAACTCCGTCGACTCGGCGCTGCGCGAGCTGCTCGCCGGCGCGGGCAAGAAGGACGGCGCGTGGGTGCTCGCGCGCGACATCGAGCGGCGCGGCTTCTCGACGGGTGCCTTGAATGGCCCGGCACCCATGCTCGCGCGCTTGCCCAAGCTGCGCGCCTTGCTCGATGTGCTCAAGGCGGCTGTTGTTAGCGAGTCCGCTCTCGGGCGCACGCTGACGGCGGCGGCGCACGCGGCGGACCACGATCGCATCGCGGACCTGCTCGGAAGCGCCCGCCTGTCCGCAACCTTGCCCGCTCCCGACCTCGCGGGTGTGCGCCTGCATCCGTTCGATGAGCCGCGCCGTGCGCTCGCTCCTTTCGGCTGGATCGAGGACAAGCTCGTCGGCTACGACGACCGCCGCTCGCCGGGGCTGTGGTGCGTGGACGAGCGTTCCGCACTGCACGTAGGGCGCTCGACTCCACGCGTGGGTACCGGCTCGCAGGATCGTGCGAGCGGCGTGCACGAGGCGTTTGTGCGCTCGAACCTGTGGATCGAGCCGGGTCGCTGGCGCGTGCGCATGCGCGTCGCGCCCACGAGCTCGGCCTTCAGCGGCGAGGTCGTCGTCGGCTACGAGCGCCGCGACCGGCAGGCGCGCATGCGCTTCTCGGGCGGCGACTATGCCTTCGCGATCGGTGACAAGGAGGAGCCCGCCGAGCTCGCCAGCGTCGCCTGGGGACTGTCGGGCCTGTACGAGCGCGACGGCGGCCTCGACGGCGCGAATCGTGGCGGCGACTTCGGCTTTGGACGCACGGTGGCCGCGTTCGTGGTCGAGCTCGCGATCGACGGGGGTGCGCTGCACCTGTTCCTCGAGAACGAGTACTTGGCGACCTACCACACGCCCGATGGCATGCCGATCGAGGGCTACCTCGGCTTCGCCAGCGGACTCGGTTCCTACAAGGCGAGCGAGGTCAGCGTGCAGCGCCTCGACCGCAGCGCCACGTTTGCTCCGCTCGAGCGCGTTCCGCCGCCGATCTTCCTCGATCGCGAGCGCGCAGCGTCCTTCCGCGACTCGCTCAACCGGCGTTTCCTCGGCCTGCCGCTCTCCGCGAAGGGCACCCTGTGCGCCTGGCTGCCGCTGCCGGAGGCTTCCGAAGACGGGGTGCTGGACGGCGACCGGCTGGTCAAGAAGATCGTCGAGCGCGCGGTCGAGCTCGAGCGCATCGCCACGCGCCAGTCGATCCAGATTCCTCTGGTGCTAGCGCTTCCGCGCTCGCTCGGCGAGACGGCCCTCGCGCGCGCGCGCGCCGAGGTCGACGCGCGCCTCGATCCCGAGTTCCGCCCGCGGCTCGCGCTGCACGAGTACGGTCCCGCAGACCTAGCTGCGGCGCGCGGAACGGCAGGCGACGAGGGCCAGTCGTGGCTCCTGTTCATCGACTCCGCGGGCGTCCTGCGCGCCGCGGAGAGCCTGCACTCAGGCAAGAAGATCGACGGCAATCTCGCCCGCTGGGTCGAGGTCTTCCGCAACCGCTAGCCGCGCCCGCTCAGGCGCGCGAGCACTCGACCTTGCCGGTCTTGGTCGTCCCGCGTGCGTGGGCCAGCGCGGCGGCGACGAAGCCGTCGAAGACCGGGTGCGGTTGCAGCGGCTTCGACTTGAACTCGGGGTGGAACTGCACGCCGATGAAGAACGGGTGGTTCTTGAGCTCGACGATCTCGACGAGGTCGCGCTGCGGGTTGGTGCCGCTCGTCACGAGACCAGCAGCCTCGAAGCGCGCGCGGTAGGCGTTGTTGTATTCGAAGCGATGGCGGTGGCGCTCGCGGATGGCGCTGGCCTTGTAGAGGCGCTGCGCCAGCGTGCTCGGCACCAGAGTGCAGTCGCAGGCGCCCAGCCGCATGGTGCCGCCCTTCTCGTGCACTTCGGTTTGGTCCGCCATCAGGTGGATCACCGGGTGCGGCGACTGCGGATCGAGCTCCTCGGTGTTGGCGCCGACGAGACCGAGCACGTTGCGCGCGAACTCGATCGTGGCGCACTGCATGCCAAGGCAAATTCCGAAGAATGGCAGCTGTTTCTCGCGG
>SXKQ01000151.1 GCA_005778045.1 Planctomycetia bacterium | reverse complement strand
GGGCGCCGCGGGCCGCCATCAGCCAGGCGATGCGGCGCGTGATCACGCGCGTCTTGCCGGCGCCGGCGCCGGCGAGGATCAAGAGCGGGCCGGAGCCGTGCTCGACGGCCTCGCGCTGCTCGACGTTGAGGCCTTCGAGCAGCTGCGCTGGCCCCTGCGGGGCGGCCGGAGGCGCGCTCGCCGCGGGCGGCGCCGGAACCGGGGCGGCCGCGGGCGGTCCAGGCTCGGGAAACAGGGAGCTCGCAGGGGCTCCGCGAGGGCGCGGCGGGAGCGGCATGGTCGGCGGGGAGTCTACAGCGGGCCCGGTCCGCTCGCGCGCGTGGAACCGCGGCCCCGGACCATTAGGATGGCCGCGATGCAGCGCCTCGTGCCCCTCGCGCTCGCGGCCGCCGTCGCCGCAACCTCCGTCTCGTGCGGCGAGGAAGCGGAGCGGCGCCCCAACATCGTGCTGGTCTCGATCGACAGCCTGCGCCCCGACCACCTCGGCTGCTACGGCTACGGACGCGAGACCAGTCCGCAGCTCGACCGCCTGGCCGCAGAGGGTGTGCGCTTCGAGAGCGCCGTGAGCACCTCGTCGTGGACGCTCCCCGCGCACGCAGCGCTCTTCACGGGGCTCTACGACTCGACCCACGGCCTGTTCGACAATGGCCTGCGGCTCGCGCCGGAGCACCGCACGCTCGCGGAGGAACTCCAGAGCGCGGGCTATCACACCGCCGGCTTCTTCGGAGGTCCGTACCTGCACCCGACCTTCGGGCTCGGCGACGGATTCGACGTGTACCGCAGCTGCATGACGACCGTGCCGGCCGAGCTCTCGGAGGAGGACCTGCGTCGCGAGTCGCGCGCGCCCGAGGGCCGCTCCCACGACGACATCACGGGGCCGCGCACCGCGGACGAGGTCGAACGCTGGACGAGCGAACGCCCCGCCGACCGCCCCTACTTCCTGTTCCTGCACCTGTGGGATGTCCACTACGACTTCATCCCGCCGCCGCCCTACGACCGCATGTTCGACCCCGGCTACGCGGGCGCGCTCGACGGCCGGGACTTCATGGGGCGCCCCGAGGTGCATCCGGGCATGGCGCCGCGCGATCTCGAGCACCTGCTCGCTCTGTACGACGGCGAGATCCGCTTCACTGACGACGTCCTGAAGCGCGTGCTCGACTCGCTGCGCGCGAAGGGCATGCTCGAGAACACGCTCGTGATCGTCACCGCCGACCATGGCGAGGAGTTCTTCGAGCACGGCACCAAGGGCCACCAGAAGACGCTCTTCGACGAGGTCGTGAAGATCCCGCTCGTGCTGCACTGGGCGGGCACGCTCGAGGGCGGGCGCGTCGTGAGCGACCAGGTCCGCATCGTCGACGTGATGCCGAGCGTGCTCGCGGCCGCGGGCGTGCGCGAGAAGCCGACCATGGCGGGCCGCGACATCCTGCCGCTCGCGCGTGGACAGTCGCTCGAGTCCGCGCCCGCGCTGCTCGAGCTGCACGCCGACAAGCGCGAGTTCCGCGCCTTGCGCACGAACGAGCTCAAGGTCATCCGCTACGGCCGGCGCCCCGACGGGCGCGAGCTCCCCAGCGTCGGGCTCGACCTCGCGAAGGATCGGCTCGAGCGCCATCCCATCGGCGAAGGTCGGGGCGACGCGCGCGTCGACGAGGGACTGCGCAGGCTCGATCGCACGCTCGAGTCGGCGCAGGCCCTGCGGACCTGGCTGGGCGCGAAGGCGACCTCGGCCGACATGGACCCCGAACTCGAGCGCACGCTGCGCGAGACGGGCTACCTGATGGACAGCGAGCAGCGCGAATGAGCCCGGAGGAGTCGCAGGGGCGGCTGCCGGGCGCCATGCACGCCACGGCCGTCGGCGCCGCCTTCGTCGCACTGATGGCGTGGACGTGGGGCACGTGGCCGGACGCCATCGTCGACTTCGGCCGCGAGCTCTACGTGCCTTGGCGCATGAGCGAGGGAGCGCTCCTGCAGCGCGACCTCGCATGGTTCAACGGACCGCTCTCGCCGCACGTCAACGCGCTCCTGTTCGAGCTGTTCGGGGTCGGGCTCTCCACGCTCGTCTGGGCCAACGCGGCGATCTTTGCGGGCACGCTCGCCCTGCTGCACTTCGTGCTGCGACGCGCGACGAGCCGCCAAGCCGCCACGGTCGCGTGCATCGTCGTGATCGCCACCTGCGGCTTCGGCCAGCACGTCGGCATCGGCAACTACAACCAGCTCGCGCCGTATTCCCACGAGGCGACGCACGGGCTGTTCCTCGCGCTAGCGTCGCTCGCGTTGCTCACGGCGTGGAGCGGGCGCGGCTCGATCCTGCTCGTGCTCGGCGCGGGCTTCACGACGGGCCTCGCGTTCCTCACCAAGCCCGAGACGTTCGTCGCGGCGCTGGCGGGATCGGTCGTGCTGCTCGCGCTGGCCTGCTTCAACGCGCGCTTCCGGCAGGCGCGAGCGTTCGTGGCCTTCGCGCTCGGTGCGCTGACGGCGGTGCTGCTCGCGTGGAGCCTGCAGGTGCCAGCCCATGGCAGCGATGCCGCGTGGCGCTCGACGCTCGGCGCATGGCCGCAACTCGCGTCGAGCTCGGTGAGCGAGCTCAAGTTCTATCGCGAGGGCATGGGCGTCGACGCGCCGCTCGCGAACCTCGGCTGGATGCTGGCGTGGGCTGCGGGTGCGATCGCGCTGCTCGCGCTCGGGATCGGCGTGGGCACCCTCGTCACGCGCAAGGCGGGCGAGAAGGCGGGAGTTGGCACGGCCGTGCTCGTGGTGTCGCTGGCGCTCGCGGGGCTGTGGACGAAGCTGCCGTGGAGCCAAGCGTCGCGACCTTGGCCGCTCGTGGCGCTCGCGGCGCTCGGAATGACGACGTGGTGCGTCCTGCGCCAGCGCGGGGCCGACCGTCGGCCCGTGCTCGCGGGCTTCGCGGCACTCTCGCTGGCGCTGCTTGCGAAGATGCTCCTGAACGCGCGGCTCGTGCAATACGGCTTCACGCTGGCGTTGCCAGCGACCGCTCTCGTCGCGGTCTCGCTGTGGAGCAGCCTGCCCACGCTGCTCGCGCGGCGCGCCGTGCCCGAGCTCGTGTCCCGCGCCGCCGGTGGAGCGCTCCTGCTCGCTCTCGTGGTCTCGAGCCTCGCCGCGACCCACCGCTACCACCAGCGCAAGCTCACGCGGCTTGGGACCGGCGCGGATGCGTTCCGCGCCGACGTGCGCGGACAGGTGATCGGCGCGACCCTCGAGTGGCTCGAGCGCCAGCGCGCGGCGAGCGACCGGCCGCTCACGCTGGTCGCGCTGCCCGAGGGCGTGATGATCAACTACCTCGCGCGCGCGGAGAACCCGACCCCGTACTTCAACTTCATGCCGCCGGAGCTCGTGCTGTTCGGCGAGGAGCGCATTCTCGCCGCGCTGCGGGAGAGCCCGCCGGACATCGTGCTGCTCACGCACAAGAACACCGCGGAGTACGGCTTCCCGTGGTTTGGGCGCGACTATGGGCAAGCGCTGCTGCGCTGGTGCATGGACAACTATCGGCCCGTCGCGCTGTTCGGCGATCCCCCGCTCGGGCTCACGCTGCCTGGCGAGCCGCCGCTCGCGCGTGCGCCCGTGTTCGGCATCCGCGCCTTCGTACGCAACGCGCGATGAACGGCGGCGCCCGGCACGCACTCGATCCGGTGTGCGGCATGAAGGTCGCGCTCGACACGGTCCTGCGCTGCGAGCACGACGGCACGACGTACGTGTTCTGTGCTCGCTCGTGCCGGCAGCGCTTTCAGGCCGATCCAGCGCGCTACACCGCCGGCGCCAAGGACACGATGGCGTCCGAGCCGGGGCTCGAGAAGGTGCTCCACACGTGCCCAATGTGCCTGGGAATCGAGCGACTCGGACCCGGAACGTGCCCGACGTGCGGAATGGCGCTCGAGCCGGTCGAGATCACGCGCGAGGATCCCTTCGCGCAAGAGCAACGCGAGCTCGCACGCAGGCTGCGTGTGGGGATCGCGCTCACGCTGCCGCTCTTCGCCCTCTCCATGGGCGGCATGCTGCTCGGGCACCATGGCTCGCCGCTGCCGCCGGCGCTCGACGGCGCCATGCAGTTCGCGCTCGCGAGCCCGGTCGTGGTCTGGGCGGGTCGCCCGATCCTCGAGCGCGCCGTGGCCTCGCTGCGCGCGCGCTCCCCGAACATGTTCACGCTGCTCGGGCTCGGAACGGTGGCCGCCTGGGCCGCGAGCATTCCGGCGGCCCTCGTGGGCAGCAACGGACCGCTGTACTTCGAATCCGCCGCGGTGATCACGACGCTCGCGTTGCTCGGGCAAGTGCTCGAGCTGAAGGCGAGGCGCCGGACCGGCGCCGCGCTGCGCGAGCTGCTGGACCTCGCACCCAAGACGGCACTGCTCGTCGACCCGCTCGGCAACGAGCGCGAGATTCCGCTGGCGAAGGTCGAAACTGGGTTCGTGCTGCGCGTGAAGCCCGGCATGCGGATTCCCGTCGATGGAGTCGTGCTCGAGGGGGAGGCCTTCGTCGACGAGTCGATGCTGACGGGCGAGTCGGTGCCCCTGCGCAAGCAGCGCGGGGATGCCGTGACCGGCGCGACCCTCGCGCAGGGCGGCAGCTTCACCATGATCGCCGAGCGCGTCGGGCGCGAGACCGCGCTGGCGCAGATCCTCGCGCTCGTGGCGAGCGCGCAGCGCAGCCGCGCACCGATCCAGGCGCTCGCCGATCGCGTCGCGCGCTGGTTCGTCCCAGCTGTGCTGGTGATCGCCCTCGGCGCAGGCGCAGCGTGGTTCGCCTTCGCGGACGATGGCCTGGCGCGCGG
>SXKQ01000150.1 GCA_005778045.1 Planctomycetia bacterium | reverse complement strand
TCCAGGACCAGGTGATGCGGCTCGCGATCGTCGCCGCCGACTACACGCCGGGCGAGGCGGACCAGCTGCGGCGCGACATGGCGGCGTGGAAGAAGAGCGGCCGCATCGGGCAGCACCGCGAGCGCCTCGTCGAGCGCATGCAGCGCAAGGGCATCGCGCCGGAGTTCGCCGAGCGCGTGTTCCAGCAGATCCAGGGCTTCGGCGAATACGGCTTCCCAGAGAGCCACGCTGCGAGCTTCGCACTGCTCTCCTACGCAGGCGCGTGGCTGCGGCGGCACTACATGACCGAGTTCACGTGCGCGCTGCTCAACGCGCAGCCGATGGGCTTCTACTCGAGCGCGACGATCGTCGACGATGCGCGACGGCACGGGCTCGACATGCGGCCCGTCGACGTGCGCGAGAGCGAGTGGGAATGCACGGTGCCTGCGCCCGGAGCGGTACGCATGGGGCTCGCGATGGTGAAGTCGCTCGCGCACTCCGACGCGCGACGGCTGCTGCGCGCGCGCGAGGCGGCGCCGTTCGCGTCGCTCGCTGACCTGCAGCGGCGCTCGGGGCTCGACACGGGCGCGCTGTCCGCGCTGGCGGAAGCCGGCGCGCTCGAGGGCTTCGAGGATCGCCGCCGTGCGGCACTGTGGACCGCGCTGGCGACGAAGGCGGTGCACCAGCCGAGCCTGTTCGAGCTCGACGAGCGCAAGCCGCAGTTCGCGCCGCTGACACGGTTCGAGGAAATCGGCTGGGACTACGAGCGCACGCGCCACAGCGCGCGCGGTCATCCGCTCTCGGCGCTGCGCGCGCAGCTCGCGGCGAAGGATCTGCCCGACGCACGCACGCTCAACGCACTCCCCCACGGCACGCGCGCGCGCTACGCGGGCGTTGTGATCTGCCGCCAGCGCCCGGGGACCGCGCGCGGCGTGACATTCATGACGCTGGAGGACGAGAGCGGCTTCGTGAACCTCGTGGTGTGGAAGAAGGTCTTCGAGCGCTTCGAGCTCCTCGCCAAGACCGAGACCTTCCTCGGCGTCACCGGCCGGGTCGAGACGCAGGATGGCGTCACGAACCTCGTCGCCGAGCGCCTGTGGCGGCCCGACCTCGAGCTGCCGTCCGACGGCATCGCCTCGCGCGACTTCCACTGAATCCACAGGCACAGTGCCAAGAAAAAGCCGACTGCGGACGCCGAGCCGCGAGCCGTCTTGCGGGATCTGCACGGTACCTCGATACTCGTGAGGCGCGGTGCACCTCGGGCTGCCAGACCCGACGGCGCGGCCGTACCATCGCACCATGTTCCCCACCTGCCTCCTGCTCGCTGCGAGCACGCTCGCACAGTCGTCGCCGACGAGCGGCGGCAACGTGTGCGTCATCGTGCTCGACGACGTGGGCGCGGAGTTGATCTCGAGCTGCGATGAAGTGCTGCGCGCTCGCGGTCGGCCGAGCGGAGTGCCTGCGGTGACGCCCGCGATCGATGCGTACCTCGCTGCGCAGGGCCTGTACTTCACGAACGCGTGGTCGATGCCGACCTGCACGCCGTCGCGCGCCGCGATGCTCACGGGGCGCATCGGTTCGCGCTCGGGCGTCGGACGCATCCTGATGCCGCGCGATGACATCGACAATCCCGGCCTCGAGCCGGGCGTGGAGCTGCTGCCCCAGCTGCTGCATCTCGCTCCCGTGCCCTACACCTGCGCCGCCGTGGGCAAGTGGCATCTCGCCTCGAGCGAGCAACTCGAGACATGGCCCACGCATCCGCTGGGGCTCCCCGCCGGTCGCTGGTTCGACCGCCACGCGGGCGCGTGGTTCAACTTCGAGAACCAGCCCAGCCTCCCCTACTGGTCGAGCGGCTACTACGTCTGGGAGAAGGCCTTCTCGACGCGCGTCCGGGCGAGCGCGAGCCCGTGCGCGGCAGGCGAGCCGCCGTGCGTGCGCGCCATGAATGTCAACCTCGATGCGTACGACTATCCGAGCGTCGACACCGTCGACGACGCGCTCGACCTCGTGCGCGAGCTGCCCGAGCCGTGGTTCCTCTGGCTCGCGCCCAACGCGGCCCACGGTCCGGACCACGAGGTGCCCGTCGGCCTGCCGAGCGATCCGTGCGGCTTCGGCTTCGCGAACCTCGGAAACCGCCCAGCCCAAGTGATGACGGTCGAGGCCCGTCGCATTCGCTGCTCGCTCACCGCGCTCGACCAGCAGCTCGCGCGCCTGTTTTGCGAGCTCGACTTCAGCGACACGACGGTAATCCTCGTCAGCGACAACGGCACCGGAGAGCTCGCGGCCCTGCCGCCGTACCAGCCGTCGCGCGTCAAGGGCAGCGTCTACCAAGCCGGCGTGCAGGTGCCCTTCCTCGTGCGCTCCCCCCACCTCGCGCCGGGCTTCGCGGGAACCACGAGCGATGCGCTCGTCTCGCTCGCCGACGTGTTCGAGACGGTGCGCGAGCTCGCGGGCGCGCCCGCGGCAACGCTCGCGGAGGACTCGCGCTCACTGCTGCCGGTCCTGCGCGGCGAGAGCGCGAGCGCGCGACGCTCGGTCTACACCGAGATCTTCGGCCCCAACTTCGTCCCCGATCCCGCCACGGGCAGGCCGCCGCCCGGCTACACCTGCAACCGGCACGACCAGGCCCTGCGCGACGCGCGCTTCAAGCTCGTGCGCAAGTGGCGCACCGCTCCTATTGGCAGTGCGCCGCTGCTCGTGGAAGAGCTCTACGACCTGCAGCACGGCGGACCTCCGGATCTCTCCACGGTCCCTCCGACCCCGACGCCCGACTGGCTCGAGCAGAACAACCTGCTGGCCTCGTGGCCGCCGACGGATCCGGCCGTGCCCGGAGCGCTGCAGCGCCTGCGGCGCGAGCTGGACACGAAGCACCCCACGCTCGTGCGCTAGCATCGCGCGCATGGCGCTGTACCACGACGCGGGCGAGGTCGACTTCGAGTTGCGAGAGCTGCCGCGCGTGGCACCGCCGCGCCGCGCATGGATGGCCGACCCGGCGGAGTTCGATGTCGCCTATGACATCAACCCGCACATGCGAGCCGAGGACGGCACGCTCAAGCGCGTGGACCGCGCACTCGCGCGCGAGCAGTGGCGCGCACTGCGGGCCGAGTTCGAGCGACTCGGACTCGAGGTGCGCACGATCGCGCCGCTTCCCGGCCACCCTGACCTCGTGTTCTGCGCGAACCAAGCGCTGCCGCTGCCCGCCGAGGTGACGCGCGACGGGCGCGCGCGCTTCGTTCTGTCGAACATGCGCTGGACCGAGCGGCGCGGCGAGGTCCCGCACGTCGCGCAGGCGCTCTCAGCAGCCGGCATGGAGCCGCTCATGCTCGCGACGCGCGAGCGCCTCGAGGGCATGGGCGATGGCCTGTGGCATCCCGGGCGCGCGCTCCTGTGGGCGGGCGTCGGGCCGCGCTCGAGCGCGGAGGCGTGGGGCGAGGTTGCGCGGCACGTGACGGCGCCCGTCGTCCTGCTCGAGCTCGTCGCGCCGGCCTTCTATCACCTCGACACTGCGCTCGCGCTGCTCGCCGAGGACACCTGCCTGTGGCTGCCCGACGCGCTCAGCGCCCGCTCGCGCGCGCTCGTCGAGCGGCTCGTGCCGCGGCGCATCGAGGCCGACCCGCGCGAGGCGCATGCGCTACTCGCCTGCAACGCGTGCTGTCCCGACGGACGCAACGTCCTGTTGCAGCGCGGCTGCGAGCGCACGAACGCCGCGGTGCGCACCGCGGGCTTCACTGTGCGCGAGCTCGAGACCGACGAGTTCCTGAAGTCCGGTGGCAGCGTGTTCTGCATGAAGCTGCTGGCATAAAGCGCACGCGGGCGGCCCACGGGAGGACCGCCCTCGCAATCAAGCTCGCTTCGCCTGGATTTCCCGCGCTATTGGTAGCGCAGGCTGACGTTCTCGCGCCCCATATCGCGCAGGCGATCCATCTCCTTCTTGAGGCCAAGGTTGTGGGCCTTGGAGACGATGCTCTTCACCGAGCGGTCCATCCGCTGAGCGATCTCGAGGTTGGGCGTCTTGGGGTAGATCTCGCGCAAGAGCGCGAGCTCCTTCTCGTCCCAACGCGGCATGCGGCTCGCGCCCGCGCCGTTCTGGCGCTTCAAGAAGGCCTTGTCCTTCGCTAGGCAGTACCTCTTCGCGATGCGCTCGACGGCGTCGAGGCTGCGACCAAAGATCGCGGCGAGGTCGTCGTCCGTGCGACTACCGTAAAGCCGGCGCAGCTCGTTGACCTCGTCGCGGGTCCAGCGGCCGTTCTGCTGGATGCGGCCGAGCTCGAACACCTGCTGCTTCACCTCCGCGGGGTCGCGGCCGAGGATGCGGGCGATCACCTCGGGACCGGAGGCTCCGAGGTAGCGCTTCAGGTCCTGGATCTCGCCGGCGGTCCACGGACCCTGCTGGCGCGAGGCGGTGCGAAAGAGCTCGTCGACCATTTTTCGCACGCTCACGACCGAGCGACCGAGATCGCGGGCGATCGCCGCCTCCGGCCGGAGCCCGTACATGTCCTTGAGGCGGTCGATCTCGGCCCGCGTCCAGCGCCCCTTGCGGGAGCCTCGCGCCGCGTCTTCTCCGCTCCAATTCAGTCGTGCCACAACGAAGTCTCCAAGCCAGCGGTAG
>SXKQ01000149.1 GCA_005778045.1 Planctomycetia bacterium | reverse complement strand
TCGGACGTGATGCGGTACAGGCCCGACTGCGTGCGCCGTCCACCAGTCGTGACGTACATCGCGCCGTCGCGCCCGATGACTGCGTCCGTCACGGGGAATGGCTTGCCCGTGGCGAACTTCTCGAACGTGGCGCCATAGGTGGAGCCCTGCGCCTCGAGATGCACCGCGTAGATCGTGCCGTAGGCCCAGTCGAGGGCGTAGAGCGCGCGCTCGTAGCGCGCAGGGAACTTCGCGCCGTAGCCAAAGGTCACGCCGGTGGGGGACGACGGTCCGATGTCGACGACGCTCGGCAGCGTGTCGGGGTAGCAGGGCGGCATCTTGCCCGGTCCGCCGCGCCAGCCGAAGTCGGCGCCGCGCACGACGTGGAAGACGCGCGTGGGCCGGTACCACGGCGCGCCGATGTCCCACTCCATGTCGGAATCGAACGTGAACAGCTCGCCCTCGTGATCGAGGGCGATGTCGTAGGCATTGCGGAAGCCGCAGGCCCACAGTTCCCAGCGCTTGCCATCCGCATCGGTACGCACCACCCAGCCCGCCGGCGCGCGAATGCCGACTGCGTGCCCGTTGGGATCCTCGATGCGCGGCTCGAGCAGGTCTTCGGCCCAGTTGCGCGGGCGCGCGTAGGTGTCGATGGGCTCGGGCAGGTCGGTGTGATTGCCGCCGACGATCCAAAGCGCGCCGTCGGGACCGGGCACCACTGCGTGCGGGCCGTGCTCACCCCCGCCGCCGAACTTGCGCAGCAACTGCGCATGATCGAGTCGGTCGTCCCCGTCGGTATCGCGGAGGCGATAGAGGCCGTTGTCGCGTCCGCCACCTTCGCTGACGACGGCGTACAGCGAGTCGTGGGCCCAGCACAGGCCGTGGGCGCTGCCGACGTTGACATCGACCGGCTCGATGCGCGTATCGCTCTCGCTCGCTCCGATGGACACGCGGAACAGAGCGCCGTACTGGTCGCTGGCGTAGAGACGTCCGGTTGGATCCTCGGCGAGCGAGACCCACGAGCCTTGCTCGGAACGCGGGACCGAGTAGAGCAGCTGCGCGCGGAAGCCGGGCAGCAGCGTGAGCTCCTCGGCAGCGAGGGCGCGTTGCTCGACCTCTTCCTGCGGCTGCGGCTCCCACGAGAGCGAGCCCCACGGCGAGACTCCGAAGCTCCCGACGACGTACGGCGGAGAAAGTCGCCACGCGTGCTGTGCTGGCTTCCAACTCTCCCACTCCTCGTTCGCCGCGAGTCGCTGCACCGCCCAGCTGCCGTCCGACTGCAAGCGCAGGGGCTTGGCGTCCTTGCGTTCGACAAGGAGCTCGAACCATGCGCCTGCGGGCCCTCCGTCGTTGCGGCACAGCGCGACGAGCGAGTTCGCGCCGCTTCGGACTTGCCTCGTGACGTCGACTTCGACCGCTTGCGACCAGTCGTCGTGCGCGAGCACCAGCTCGTCGCCGAGGAAGACTCGCACGTGATTGTCCGCGCTGCAGCGCAGCAGCGCGCGGGTCGGCTCGCCCACGAGCTCGAACTCGCGGCGCAGCGCGACCATGTCGCCTTCCGGTGACTCGGCGGAGGTCCACAGCCACTGTGGGCGCGCGCCATCGAAGCGGGGCGACCATTGGTTCTTGCCGTCGGTCCCTGACGCGCTCGCGACCACCGGCGTTGGAACGGAATCCGGCAGTCTCTGGAGCTGCAGGCCGCGGTACTCCACGCGCATCGGCGGACCCGCGTGCAGCTGCAGCGCGAGCTTCCCACCGAGCCGTCGCGTGGCTCGCAGGTCCGTCACCTTGGCCGTGACGTGTCCGTTGATCTCGAGCTCGACTTGCTCGCCGTGCGCGCGGATCACGTAGCGGTTCCAGTCCTGCTTGCGCACGCTGGCGAGCAGCTCGCTCGCATCCGCGAAGCGTTCCTTGCGCGCACCGGCACCGTCGAGCGTCACGCCCTCGCCGCGTGTCGCGACGACGCCCGCGCCATCCTGTTCGTACAGGCAGCCAGTCCAATTAGGACCGTCCTCGATGTCCGCTTGGAATCCGGCCACCTGCCAGCCGCCGCGATCGTCGCTGCGGAACTGCACGCCGCTGTTGCCGCCCACGATGCGGTACTCGAACGAGAGCTCGAAGTTCGCGACCTCGTCGCCGCGCCACAGCAGGTACGTCGTCGCATCGCACGGATTCGTCGCCGTGCTCTCGCCCACGATGCAGCCGTTCTCGACGCGCCAGAAGCGCGAGTCGCCGTCCCAGTTCGCGAGCGACTGGCCATCGAAGAGCGAGCGGTCGACAGCCGACTCCAGCGTGCTCGCGGGTTCGCGCGCGGACTCCGAGGAGTACGAACAGCCGACTGAGAGGGCAAGGACGAGCAGCGCGAAGCGAAGTTGCAAGCAGGCGTTCTCCGTAGCGGGGTGCCACATCGTACCGATGCTCGCCTCGTTACAGGGCCCCTACACCAGGTTGGGGAAGAAATCAGAGCGAGCTGCGTCGATAACTTGGGGGTCGGTTTCTTTTGGCCTTGATGCTCACTGCAAAGAAGAATCCGCATGCGCCCGTTTGTGCTTCTCGTATCCCTTTCGCTCGCTCTCGTGTCCTGTGCCGCCGCGCGCGTCGAGAGTCCGGTCGCCGCTGCGGCCAGCCTGCCCGTACGCGAGGTCACGGTGTTCAAGGACGGGCACGCGTACGTACTGCGCGAGGAGCCGCTGCCCGCCGATCACCGCGGCTCGGTCGTGCTCGACGAGCTCCCGACTCCGGTGCTCGGCACCTTCTGGCCCTATGCGAGCGGCGGGGCGCAGCTTGTGCATGCGAGAGCTGCGCGCGTCGAATCGGACACGGATGCGGACGTGGTGGACCTGCAGGAGTTGGTCGAGGCCAACATGGGACGCAAGGCGCGGGTCAAGGACGTCCAGGGCGAGGAATTCGCCGGTGTCCTGCGGCCGCTGAAGCGTCGCGCCGATGCCGATGCGAGCGCCTCGATCCTCGTCGTCGAGAGCGAGGTCGGTGCGCGCGCGCTTCCGCTCGGCTCCGTGCGATGGATCGAGATCGAGGGCACGCCGGTCCGCACGCTGCGCCGCAAGGAGACGAAGGAGCGGCTCACGCTGCGGATCGACGGTGGCGGCGTCGACGCGAAGGTCGGCGTGGTCTACGTGCAGCAGGGATTACGCTGGATCCCGAGCTACAAGCTCGACATCGACGGTGCGGGCCGCGCGCGCGTGCAGCTCCAGGCGGCCTTGCAGAATGACCTGATCGACCTCGTCGATGCGACCGTGCACCTCGTGGTCGGCGTTCCGAGCTTCCGTTATGCCGACTTGATCGACCCTATCGCGCTCGAGCACGATCTGGCACGCGTCTCCGCGCAGATGGATTACGTGCAGAGCTTCAGCAACGTCCTTTCGAACTCGCTCCGGACGCAGGTCGCTGGTTTCCGTGCGGAGGGCGATGGCGTGGGTGACGGTGCCGCAGGTGACAGTGCCGCGGGGGTGAGCGGCGGGGCCGCCGAGGATCTGTTCGTGTTCACGATCGAGCGCGTCACGCTGGCCAAGGGCGAGCGCATGACCCTGCCGCTGCGCGAGTTCGAGCTTTCGTACCGCGACGTGTACACGCTCGAGATTCCGTTCTCTCCGCCGATGGAGCTGCGCGAGCAATTACAGAGCGAACGCGTGGTGGAGCTCGCGAAGGCGCTCGCCGCACCGAAGGTGATGCATGCGCTGCGCCTGCGCAACGCGTCGGACATACCGCTGACGACGGGACCGGCGCTGGTGCTGCTCAATGGACGCGTGCTGGCGCAGGGCGAGCTGCGCTACACCCCGAGCGGACTCGAGACGGATCTCGCGATCAACTCGGCGATCGATGTGCGAGTGGAGCTCGAGGAGCGGGAGCGCGGTCGCGTGCCCGATGCGGAGCAGTGGAACAACGAGCGCTACGGCCGCGTCGATATCGCCGGTGCCATCACGCTGCGCAACGAGAAGGAGCGCACCCTCGACATCGAGGTGCGTCGACGCGTGCTCGGCACGACCGCCTCGGTTGGGCAGGGTGGAACCATGCGCCAGCTCGATCTCGCATCCCTGTGGGGCGAGACGCGCGCGGTGTCGTGGTGGGGCTGGTGGAGCTGGCCCTACTGGTGGTTCCGCTTCAATGGCTTCGGAGAGTTCCGCTGGGAGCTGCGGCTCGAGCCGGGCAAGTTGGCGACGCTCGACGCCGGCTGGCACTACTTCTGGCGCTGAGCGCGACCGCACCCCGGCGCGCTAGAGTAATGGCATGTCGGACGTCTACGAGGAGATCGTGCGGTTGCAGCGCGCTGGCGAGCCGTGCGCGTTGTGCACGATCACGAAGACCGTCGGCTCCACGCCGGGCAAGACGACGATGAAGATGCTCGTGCGGCGCGACGGCAGCTTCGTCGGCACGGTGGGGGGGGGATGCCTCGAGGCCGAGGTGCTCGAGGCCGCGCTCGCGGCGATGAAGGACGAGCGCTCGCGCACGCTCGCCTTCGCGCTCAACGAGCGCGACTACCCCGACAGCGGGCTCCTGTGCGGCGGCCAGCTCGAGATCTTCGTCGAGCCGATCGTCGTGCCGCGCCTCGTGCTCTTCGGCGGCGGTCACGTCTCGGGAGCGATCGCGAAGCTCGCGCACATGACCGGCTTCCACGTCACGGTGGCCGACGATCGCGCCGAGTTCGTGACCCGCGAGCGCCATCCGGATGCGGACCTGCACCTGTGCGGCGAGTTCGGCGAGCTAGCGGCGCGCTTCGCGCCCGGTGAGGACCTGTACGTGATCGCGGTCACGCGCGGCCACGACAAGGACGGCGAGGTGCTCGAGGCCCTCGCGCGCGCCGGCGCACGGCCGAAGTACCTCGGCATGATCGGGAGCAAGGCCAAGAAGGTGCAGCTCTTCGAGCAACTCGCGGCCCGCGGCGTCCCCGCCACGTTCCTTGAGCGCGCGCGGACGCCCATGGGGCTCGCCATCGGCGCGCGCACCCACGAGGAGATCGCGGTGGCGGTCGCGGCCGAGCTGATCAGCTTCCGCCGCCTCGGCGGAGTGCCCGGCGACGCGGCGCGCGGCGAGGGAATTCGCCGCGGCCCCGACGCCCCGCGCGACCCCGCCTGCAGCCCGCGTTGACAGTTTTCCGGGCCCCCCCGTATCCTCCGCGCCCCACGCGGCCCCTAGGGCGGCCGTAACCCCCGCCGCCCCGGCGGGTATCCCCCGGTCCCCCGGCCCGACCCCCGGTTCCACCCATGCGCAATCTCCGCCCCGCGGCGCTCCTCGCCCTCCTCGCCTGCGCCACCCCGGCCCTCGCCGACCGCATCACGACCACCGACGGCAAGACGTTCGAGGACGTCGAGATCGCCAACGAGACCCTCGGCGGGGTGCTCTACAAGGCCAAGGGCAAGGCCGGCGAGCAGAACATCGCCGCGGATCAGGTTCTGTCGGTGAACTACACGAACAAGGTCCCGGGCCTGATCGCCTCGGCCCACTCCGACCTCGAGGAAGGCAACCTCGAGTCGGCCGCCGACGGCTTCGAGGAGTTCGCCGAGACGGTGTTTTCGGGCACCAACAAAAAGGACAAGCAGGCTTGGGCCCCGGGCTACGCGCTGTACCGCGCCATCGAGACCCACCAAGCCATGAGCAGCAAGGAGTCGCTCGAGAAGGTCGTGTCGCTCGCCGACCTGCTCGCCTCGAAGGTGCCCGAGTCGCGCTACGTGCCGCTCGCGTTCGTCGCCAAGGCCGGCGCCCAGCGCGACCTGAAGAAGGGCGATGAGGCCGTCGCCACCGCGGCCGCGCTCAAGGCCCTCGTCCAGTCGAAGGCGCTGTCCGACGCCTTCCGCCTGCAGGCCGAGATGCTCGAGGTCGAGTTAGGCAACGCCAAGGCGCAGGCCCGTCGCGATCGCTACATCGAGATCGGTACGCAGGCCGGCTCGACCTTCCCGGCCGTGCGCAACCGCGCGCGCGTGCTCGAGGCCGAGACCTACATCGAGGGCGAGACCAAGGACTTCGGCAAGGCCCGCAAGCTCTACGATCAGGTCACCAAGGACCCCAAGGCCGACGGCGCGACCCTCGCGGGCGCCTACGCGGGGATGGGCGACTGCCTGTTTCAGGAGGCCGTCGACAAGCTGCGCGCCAACGGCGACGCGTCGGCGATCCTCGAGGAGGCGGTGCTCAACTACCTGCGCGTGGTCGTCGTCTACAAGGACCAGACGCGCTACGTGCCGCGCGCCCTTTATCAGGCCGGCAAGGTGTTCGAGTTCATGGGTGAGGCGGCCAAGCCGAGCTCGACCAAGATGTACCGCATGCTTGTCACCGAGTACCCCGGCTCCGAGTGGGCTGCCAAGGCGCGCGATTCTCGTCGCTAGGTCCCGGTCACGGACTCTGCTTCCACCGCGGGCGGCGGGGTGCTTCGGCGCCCCGCCGCCCGCGACGCTTCCGTGGGACTTCTCCGTGGACCGCTCGCCGCACAGGTGAAGCCGGGCTCGCGGAGCTCGCGCACCGCCCCGACTTCCCCGGTTCCGATTCCAGGGTCCGTGCGCCCGTTCTCCGCGCCGTTCTCCACAGCGCCACGAGTTCGCACCACGAGCGTCTCCTGCCCCGCGCCGCGCGAGCGACTGCGGCGCAGGAGAACTCGAAGCTATGTCGAACGAACGGGTGGAGGACTGCTGGGGAGGGCTGGCCGAGCTCGCGCCGCTGGTGCGTGCCTACGGCGCGCGGCGCTGCGCGGATCGACACGAGGTCGAGGACCTCGTGCAAGAGACACTGCTGCGGGCCGTACATTCGCGGCTCCGCGGTCGCAGTCCGCGCCGGCTCGAGGCGTGGGTGCTGAGGATCGCCGCCAACGCGCTCGCCGACCGTGGTCGACGGGACGGCCGGGTGCGCTGCGAGCTCTCCGACGAGCTCGACCTCGTCGCCGCGGCCGAGCCTGCGGCCGACTGCGTGGGCGAGCCGGGCGACGAGCGCTGGCAGCTCGGGACGCATGTGGTCGCCAAGGACACGGCGCTCGCCCTGCTGCGCGATGCGTTGCAGCAGATGCATGTCGAGGAGCGCGCTTCGCTCGAGTCGCACTACTCCGTGACGCCCACGGGCGCACGCGTGGCGGTCGCTTCCGGCATGGACAAGCACCGCCTGTATCGCATGCGCCGTCGGCTCGGCCGCGCGCTCGACGGGCCGCTCGCCTGCGCGGCGTCGCGCGCGCGTCGCGAGGAGCAGTGCTAGCCATGCACCCGTACCTGCTGCCCGCTCTGATCGCCTGCGCCCTGCCGTCCGAGCTCGAGCGCGATCTGGCATCCGTGCCAGCGTTCGCCTCGTCCGCCGAGCAGTGGCAGCACGCCGTCTCCGTCGCCGCTCGCATCCGCGAGGCACGCGCCGTATCCCAGCCCGCGGCGCGCCGTGCAGCAGCCGCCGCGTGGGTCGCCGTACGTGCGCGCTTCCCGTTCGAGCGTGCGCTCGCCGCCGAGGCTGCGTTCCGCGCCGCCGAGCAGCTGCGCATCCTCGAGGAGGACCCGGTCGCGCTGCGCGAGCTCGAGTTCGTGCGCGCCGAGTCTCCCGATCCCACACTGCGAGCCAAGGCGTCGCTCGAGGCCGCGCACATCGAGCGTCGGCGTCGCAATGGCGAGCGTGCGCTCGATCTCTACCTCGCACTCTCCGCGGACCCGAGCGCTCCGCCGCGGCGCCGCGACGAGGCTGCCCTGTGGGTGGGCAAGACCTACGCGCAGCTCGGCCGCTTCTCGGACGCCGAGCGCTGGCTGCGCCGCGCCACCGAGCGCGCGGGTCATGCGCTCGATCGAGTCCGAGCCTTCGACGAGTGGTGCGCCCTCTACGTCGGCATCGACGACCTCGAAGCCGCCGCCGGCGTGCTCGCTACCTGCCGTGCCTCGCTCGCGCCGCTCCTCGCCGAGGAGACTCGGCTCGGCGAGGCCGTGCGCGCGGCCCTCGACTCCATGCGCTCGATTCCGCTGCTCGAACGTGCCGTGGCACGCCGGCGCGCCCGTGCCGACGCGCAGCCCGAGCCGATCCGGCGCTAGAAATCCTCGCGCGCGAGCTCTCTCGTGCGCAGGTTCCCGTTGACCTGCAGGAACAGCTCGACCGTGTAGCCGCTGTAGCCGTCCGGCATCTCCCGGAACTCGAACAGCGAGTCCGCGCGGCTGCAGCTCGTCGCGGGCCCGCAGAGGTGGGTCGTGCCGTACCAAGTCTGGCCGGCGGCGTAGCGCAGCTCGTAGTTGCCGAGCGGAGCGAGCGCGTCGAGGCGCTCACCCGGC
>SXKQ01000148.1 GCA_005778045.1 Planctomycetia bacterium | reverse complement strand
GCCGCGGCCGCGCAGGCCCGAGTCCTTCATCACGCCGATGACCTGCTCGGGCGTCCAAGGCGTCTTGAGCACGTCCGCGATGGCGCGGTAGCCGCCGTCGGCGCGGTAGGTCGTAAGCGTGTGGGACTGCGGGAGCCCGACGCGGTTCAGGAGATACTTCGGGAAGTCCTTCAATTGCAGCTCCTCAGGACCTGCGCGGCCTTCGCGGCGTCGAGGTCCTCGTGGTAGGTCCCATCGAGTTCAAACATCGGCGCGTTGGCGCACGCGCCTTGGCACTCGACGCGCGCCACGCTGAACTTGCCGTCGGGCGACGTGCCGCCGACCGGCGAGCCGGTGAGGTGGCACACGTGCGCGAGGAGTTCTTCCGCGCCGCGCAGCGTGCACGAGATGTTGTGGCACACGTTGACCAAGTGGCGGCCGCGCGGCGTCAGGCGGAACATCGGGTAGAAGGTCGCCACGCCGAACACCTCGACCGGCTCGAGGCCGAAGAACTCGGCCAAGTCCTCGATCGTCTGCGGGCTCAGCCAGCCGCCGAGCTCCTCTTGGCAGCGATGCAGCGCGGGGATCAGGCCCGCGCGCTTCTCGGGGTAGTGCGTGACGAGTTCGTTGAACTCGGCCTTGAGCTTGTCGGGAAGTGCCATCAGCGATCCACCTCACCCATGACGAAGTCCATGGAACCGATCAGGGAGACCATGTCGGAGAACAGCCGGCCCTTGGCCAGCATCGGAAGCGCCTGAATGTTCATCAGGCCCGGCGCGCGGATGTGGCAGCGCAGCGGCTTGGAGCTGCCGTCGCTCGCCACGAAGAAGCCGAGCTCGCCCTTCGACGACTCGATGCCGCGGTAGCTCTGGCCCTTCGGTAGGCGCAGGTCGGTCACGACCTTGAACTGGAAGATCAGTTCTTCCATCGACTTTTGCACGAGGTCCTTGGGCGGCAGCACGAAGCGCCGGTCCTCGGCGAGCACGTCGCCTTTGATCGTCTTGAGGCGATCGAGGGCCTGGCGCACGATGCGGCAGCTCTGGCGCATCTCCTCGAGGCGCACGAGGTAGCGGTCGTAGCAGTCGCCGCTCGCGCCCGTCGGCACCTCGAAGTCGTAGCTCTCGTAGCCGCAGTAGGGCTGCGCGCGGCGCAGGTCCCACTCCACGCCCGAGCCGCGCAGCACCGGGCCCGTGAGCGACATCGCGAGTGCATCCTCGCGCGAGATCACGCCGATGCCGCGATTGCGGTCGTTCCAGATGCGGTTGCGCGTCAAGAGCTTGTCCATGTCGTCGAGGCCCTGGGGGAACTCGACGAGGAACTCCTCGATGATGCGCTCGACCTTCTCGTCGACGTCCGCGTACACCCCGCCGATGCGGACGTAGGTGTTGTTCATGCGGTGCCCGGTGTAGGCGTCGACGATCTCGTACAGCTTCTCGCGCTCCTTGAAGGCGTAGAAGAAGATCGTCACGGCACCGAGGTCGATCGACTGGGTGCCGAGGTAGATCAGGTGCCCCATGATGCGCGAGAGCTCCATCAGGAGCACGCGGATCACTTGGGCGCGCGGCGGTGCCTCGAGGCCGGCGAGCCTTTCGATCGCGAGCGCGTAGCCGACGTTGTTCATCAGCGGCTGCACGTAGTCGAGGCGGTCGGTGTGCGGGAAGAACTTGTGCCAGCCGAGCGACTCGGCGCTCTTCTCCTTGCCGCGGTGGAGGTAGCCGACCACGGGATCGCACTCGACGATGCGCTCGCCGTCGAGCGTGACGACGATGCGCAGCACGCCGTGGGTCGCCGGGTGCTGCGGCCCCATGTTGAGCGTCAAGAGCTCGCCGTGCAGCGGGTCGTCGCCCTGGGGCGGCGCGGGCACGTACTCGAAGACCTGCTTCGTGAGCGTCATTGGGCGTCCTCCGTCCAGCTCGCGCGACGCGCGCGGTCCCACTCGCGGTACAGGCGATCGGGTTCGATGCCTTGGTGCGGGAACTCCTTGCGGAGCGGGTAGTGGTCGTAGCCCTCGGGCATCAGCAAGCGGCGCAGGTCGGGGTGGCCCTCGAAGCGCACGCCGAACATGTCGAAGCACTCGCGCTCCATGTAGTTCGCGCCCGGCCACAGGTCCGTGCAGGTGGGCGCGCTCTCGCCGGGCAGCACACAGCGCACGCGCACGCGGTCGTCGTGCGCGAGCGAGAGCAGCTGGTGGTGCAGCACGAAGCGCGGCTCCTGCGGATAGTGGTCGATGCACGTTACGAAGCTGCACATCTCGAAGCCCGCGCGGTCGCGCAGTGCCGCCAGCACGACGTGCAGGTTCGCGAGGTCGACCTCGATCACCGGTCCGTCCGGCGACTGCGAGATGCAGTGGGGGAGCGCCCCGAGCGCGGCGACGAAGCGCGGCGCGGCCGCGGTATTCGCGGCGTTGGCGATGGCCTCGCTCACGGCTTGACCTCCGTCTTGCGCGGCAGCGGGTCGGAGAGCGGCATGCGCGACTTGGGATCGTGGGCGTGCTTGTCCCAAGCGCCCTTCGGGAGCCCTTGGTTGGGCTGGAACAGGAGCTTGCCGGTGCCCTCCTCGGGGCGCGGCGCGGTCGCCGGGCCGAGGAGGCGGCCGAGCGGGTCCTCGCGCTCGATCTTCTTCTGCAGCTTGAGCACCGCGTCGATCACCGCGTCCGGGCGCGGCGGGCAGCCGGGCACGTACAAGTCGACGGGCATGATCGAGTCGATGCCCTGCACGACCGAGTAGCTGTCGTACATGCCGCCCGAACTCGAGCACACGCCCATGGCCACGACCCACTTCGGGTCGGGCATCTGGTCGTAGATCGTGCGCGCGGCCTGCGCCATCTTCCACGTCAGCGTGCCGGCGACGATCAGGAGGTCGCACTGGCGCGGCGTGAAGCGCGCGGCCTCGGCGCCGAAGCGCGCGAGGTCGAACTTGGGCCCGAGCAGGCCCATGAGCTCGATGCCGCAGCACGAGAGGCCCAAGGGCATCGGCCACAGGCTGTTCTTGCGGCCCCAGTTGATCAGAAAATCCGCGCGCGTCGCGAAGAAGCCCGAGCCTTGCTGCTCGTTGCTCTCCGGACCGACAGGCTTCAGCGATCCCATTCGAGACCTCCCTTGCGCCAGACATAGGCGAGGCCCACGGCGAGCACGCCGACGAAGGCCAGCACCTCGAAGAACATCACTGGTCCCAGACCCTGTGCGGAGAGCGAGCGCACCGTGGCGGCCCACGGGATCAGGAAGATCGACTCGACGTCGAACAGGATGAACAGCACCGCGATGAGGTAAAAGTGGATCGACAGGCGCACGCGCGCGCTGCCCTGTGGATCCATGCCCGACTCGTAGGCGTCGGCCTTGCCGATGGCGCGGCGCTTCTTGCCGAGCACGTCTGAGATGATCAGGTTCGCGATCGCGAACCCCGCGACGGCCAGCGCGAGGATCAGGATCGGGGCGTAGTTCTGGAGCATCGCTTCTGCGCGGGCGCGCGGCCGCCACCAGCGGTGGGCTCTGCGCTCGCGGGGGTGCACCCGTACCGATCGCCTTGGCCTTGGGGGGGAGGCCTGCGGACGCCGGTCAGGGCGGGGTATGGGGCTGTGGGAAGAACCGACCGCGGAAGGTCCACTCGGGCCTCTGCCGTCGATACCTCGGGGCCGAAAGCATAGCGGCGCGCCCGGGCCGATGGAATTGCCGGGACGCTTCGCGCTCGCGCTCGCGGGCGCGAGGTCCGCGGCCCCGCGCCGAGCGGTTAGGGGACGCGTACGAACTTGCCCCCGGAGACCTCGGCCAGCGCCTCGAGCGTGCCGTTGCCGCCTCCGCCGAGCTGCACGCAGTGGAAGCGCACGCAGGATTCCTCAGCCACCTCCCGCCACCAGGGCCACACCCAGCCGCGACCCTCGGCTGTCTCGCCGTCGCACAGCACGATGACCGTGTCCTCCTCGAGGGCCTTGAGGTCGATTCGTCCGTCCAATCCGACCTTGAGGCAAGTCTCCACGCCGGGGCGCAGGTAGGTGCCTCCGTCCGGGCGCTGGTAGGCCACCCAGCGCTCCGCGGCCTCGATCGAGCTGCGGTTAGCGGGCTGCAGGCTGTCCTTCCAGACGCGCAGGTTGGTGTCGAACAGCACCACTCGGAAGCGCGCCCACGGCTCGAGCCCCCCGAGGAAGCCGACGAGTTGCTCGAGCGCCTGGGCGTAGCGCGTGACGCCCTCGGACACGGCCTGATTCATGGAGCCCGAGGCGTCGATCAGGAACGTGACCCGGTCGGTCTCCGGGCGCAGGCCGTAGAAGCCCGCCCGTGAGGTCGGAGCCTCGACCTCCCCGGGACCATCGACCAGCGTGCCGGAGCTGCGGGCGCGCCACCACAGGGACCAGCGCTCCGGGAAGGGGCCCATGGTGCGCCCCGAGCGACGCTGCAGCTCGGCCACGAACTCCGCCTCGACCCGCCGCGAGCCGCCGCCGGCCTCGCGCCGCGCGACCCACAAGCCGAGGCTCTCGATCAGCAATGGCACGGCGAGGGTGTCGTCGATGCGCGCGAGCAAGGGCAGCGCGCGCACGGTGTCGCGCCAGTTCGTCGAGACCAGCGCCGGACGCACGAAGGCCACCACGGCCTGCGCCGCGCGACCCGTCCCGAGCCGCTCGAGCGACTGGAAGTGCTGGCGCACGAGCGCAACGTTGACCCAGCCCGGCTGGCGCACGTTTTTCGCGAGTTGCGCGAGCATGAACAGGTGCACGCCGTCGTCCGGCCAGCCGACGAGCGCGCGCATCGCGAGCTCGCGCACCTGCGCGTCCGCAGCGCTGGCGCAGTGCAGCAGCCCCGAGAGTGTCTCCTGCTCGCGACGGCCCGCGAGGCACTCGAGCGCCTCGATGCGCCGGGCGCGGGCCGCGCTCTCGCCGCGGGCGAGCACCTCGCGCGCGAGCCAGCGCTGGGTCGCCCCGTCCTTCGAGAGGTCGAGGGCCGGCCCGAGCGAGGCGAAGGCGGAGCGCCCGACGCGCATGCGCTGCCACGGCGTCTGCAGTGCCGGCGGCGGGCTCTCCCCGGGATCGAGCGCGGACAGGTCGAGCAGCAGCGCGAACACGGTCGTGCGTCGCTCCGGCTGGATCACCTGCACGAGCCGCAGGTCGTCGAGCCAGCGCTCGAGCTGCAGCACCTCGTCGTCGGACAGCGCGAGCGTCGGCCGGCTCGCGCGCGCGAGCCACGCCTGCGCGCGCGCTACGGAATCCTCGCTGCCCGACTGTGAGCGCGCCGCGCCGGCGAGGCCGATGAGGAGGAGCAGCGAGCAGAGAAGGTGCGACACGGGAGCGGGGCTGCGCGCTAGCGCTGCTCTCGGTCGGGCTCGAGCTCGCACTCGAGGAAGGTCACGGGCTTCGCGAGGCGCGGGTCGTGGTGGCGACCGAGCACGCGCACGCGCGCCGTGCGCACTGGGAGCGCGAGCACCGCATCTTCGTCGACGGGCAGGTAGCTCTCGGTGGTGAGCGCGAGCGTCTCGGCCCCGAGCGCGGAGCCCGAGGCATCGAGGGCGGTCGCCACGAACTGGATCTCGCGGCCGATCAGGCCCGGAATGCGATGTCCAGCGCGGTTGCGCACCCGCAGTTGCGCGCCGAGCGGGTCGAGCTCGAGCTCGAGCTCGAAGCCGAGCGCGAGGAAGTAGGGGTCTCGCGGTGTCTGCAGTGCGTGGCTGCGCACGACGCGCATGCCGCCGTCGTGCGAGACCTCCGCGCGCGGCGCCATGTGGCAGCTGACGCAGGTCGCACCCTCCTCCGCGGCCTTGGACTGCTCGAAATCGCGCGCGAGGCCGATCACCGGCCCCACCGTGGTGCGATGGCAGCTCGCGCACAGCGCATTCGATCCCGAGCCCGAGAAGCTCGCGCCCTTGCGCGTCGCGTGCTTGTCCGTGGCGGCGCCCGTCGGCCCCAGCAGGGCACCATCCGTCGCGAGGTGACAGCTCTCGCACGAGACACCGAGGTGCCGCGCGTCCTTGCGCGCCTCGGGCTTGCCCGCGAGCAGCGCATCGTCGGCGCCGTGCAGCGCGACCGGCGCGTGGCAGCCGTGGCAGCTCTCGGCCTTCTTGCGACCTTCGAGGTCCTCCTGGTACGGCTCGTTCTCCCACGCGAGCGCGTGGGTCGTGCCGGCCCACTCCTCGACCTGCGCGGCGTGGCACTCCGCGCACGCGATGGAGCTGGCGTGAGCGAGCTTGTCGGGTCGGCCGTCCGGTACCGGGGCCGGGGGCCGGAGAGGCCACGGCGCACGGTCCCGCAGCGCCACGCCCGCCGCGACGAGCGTCGCGGACAGCGCCACGAGAGAGACGAGGGCGAGCGGCGTGCGGAGCGTCATGTTCGCCGCGCAAAGGTACTCGACAGCTGTCACGGAAGTCATGCGGCACACGCACAGCTTCGGGCGGGACTGCCCGATGGGCGCTCGCTCGACACGACCGGCCTTGGCTGCTGCAGCATCGCGGCCGCGGGCCTCTCCGAGAGCTAGACGCCGAGCGTGGCCCGCAGGAGCCAGCCGTGCTTCTCGTGCTGCTGCGGCATCGCTGTCAGCAGGTCGGCGGTGTCGATGTCGCTTTGCTCCTCGCCGAGAGCTGCGCGCGACATCGCACGGGTACCCGTCGATGCGCGAGGCGGGCGCGGCCTGTCCAACGGTGCCGAACGCCGAGCAGCCAGCTTCAGCGTGATACGGGCCATCGGAACGGCTCCTTCGCTGCTTTCCCTAGGGATGCTCGGACGCGCTCGCGCGCTCGACGCGCGCCGCCGCGAGGGCCGTGGCCACCCCGGCGACGACCGCGGCGATGCGCACGGCCTCGTGGACGGCGTCCTCGCCGAGCCCGCCTTCGCGCACGAGCCGCTCGTGAGCCTGCACGCAGGTCTCGCAGTCGTTGTAGGCGCTGACGGCGAGGACGTAGAGCTCCATGCTGGTCCGCGGACCGGCCGTCTGCGCGAGTCGATTCATGCGCAGGCGCGGGCTGCGCTGTGCGTAAGCATCGTTACCCACCTTGTGGCGGAAGCGGTAGTAGACATTGTTCATGGCCGCCAGCGCGGCGGCCGCGGTGGCGTCCTCGAGCGCCGCGGGCGAGGCCTTGCCCTGCGCCTCGACACGGATGGCGTGCGCGAGCTCGACCGAGCCGGTGGCGAGCGCCACGGCGTAGGCGCAGCCGAGTCGCTGGTCGAGATCGAGCGGCGGGCCGTCGGCGAGCACGCTCGAGAGGTTCAGGCGGATGTCCTTGGTGGCCTCTGGGAGGCCCGTCCGCAGCGCTTCGAGGGCGTCCATCGCGCGCCTAGACCTTGAGCGTGGCCTGGCCCGGCTTCCAGTTGCAGGGGCACAGCTCGTCTGTCTGCAGCGCGTCGAGCGTGCGCAGCACCTCGTCGACGTTGCGCCCCACCGATAGGTCGTGCACCGACACGTAGCGGATCACGCCCTGCGGATCGACAAGGAACGTCGCGCGCAGCGGGATGCCCTCGTCCTTGTGCAGGATGCCGAGCGCGCCGCACAGCTCGCGCCTGAGGTCCGCGAGCATCGGGTAGGGCAGGTTCCTCAGGTCCGCGTGGTCCTTGCGCCACGCGAGGTGCACGAACTGCGAGTCGCAGGACAGGCCGAGCAACTGCGCGTCACGCTCGCGGAAATCAGCGTTGCGGCGTCCGAACTCGGCGATTTCCGTCGGGCAAACGAAGGTGAAGTCGAGCGGCCACGCGAACAGCACGAGCCACTTGCCGGGGTAGCTGTCGTGGGTGAGCTCGGCAAATTCCTGGCCTTTCTCGAGGGACACGGCGGCTTGCAGGCGGAAGGCGGGGAGGCGGTCTCCGATGGTCAGCATGGTCAGGCTCGCGGGTGGTGGGTGGGAGGAGAGGAACAACGGTTGTCCGCGCGGAGCGAGCCGCGCAGGACGACCTCGTATGCGCGCACGTCGACGCCGGGCAGCGCGGGCACGCCGCGCACCGCGAGCGCATCCCACGGCACGTCGACGATCGCGCCGGTTGCGTCGTCGATGAAGTGGTGGTGGGGCTCGAGCTTGGGGTCGTACACCACGCGGCCCTCCTCGAGCGCCAGCTCGCGCAGGAGCCCGCGCTCGGCGAACAGCGCCAGGCTGGCGTAGACCGTGGCGCGCGAGATGCTCGGCAGGCGCGCGGACACCGCCGCCAGCACGGCTTCCGCGCAGGGATGGCGGTCGGTGGCGAGCACCACCTCGGCGATGGCGAGCCGCTGGGCCGAGGGGCCGATGCCGGCGGCGGCGAGGCGCGCACGCAGTGCTGGGAGTCCCGGCAAGCCAGAAGGAGCACCGGGCGGCGGCAGCGATGACATGCACTGGAGCTAGTCCAGATCCAGACTCGTTCCAGCCCCTGATTCGAGTTCGCCGCCCGCTGACGGGGCGCGGGCCATCGAGCGCAGTCGCGGGGGGGGGGCGGGCCCAGAGATGGGAAAGCGCGGCCCCCGCGCCCCAAGGAACTTGTTCCGGAGGTCGACAACCACCTCCGCACGTATGCCGATCTTCTCCACCCTCTCCGCCGACAGCACCCTCACGCTGCGCGTCGCCGGACGCTTCGACTTCCGCTGCCGCGAGGCCTTCCTGCGTTCCTACGAGGAGTGCGAGCGCGAGCCTTGCGCCTTCGTAGTCGACCTGCGCGACGCCGAGTACGTCGACAGCTCCGCGCTCGGGATGCTGCTGCTCCTGCGCGACTTCGCAGCCTCGAAGGGAGCTTCGGTAACGCTTGAACACCCGCGACCGCTGGTGGCGCGCCTGCTGGCGGCGAGCGACTTCGACCACTGGTTCACGGTCGCCTGAGTGCGCCATGGCCCCGCTGTCCGCGCACGCTCCGTCGACTGGCTGGAGCTTCGAACTCACGTTCGTCGGCAGCGAACTCGGCGGCGCCGACCCGGTGCACGCCTGCGAGGGAGCGCTCGCCGAGGCCGGCTGGAACCGTGACTCGATCGATTCCGCGGCTCTCGTGGTCGCGGAACTGTGGCACAACGCTCTCGAGCATGGCGTGCTCGGGCTCGACTCGGCGCTCAAGGAGCGCGACGGCGGCTTCAGCGACTACTACGTGCTGCGCGAGCGGCTCTTGAGCGAGAACCGCACGGGACGAGTGCGCATCGCGCTCGCGCTCGAGACGCTGCACGGTGATCCGATGCTCTCGATCGAGGTCGAGGACAGCGGCAAGGGCTTCGATCCGCGCGCTCCGCGCGCACCGCTACCGGGACGTCGCTCCGGACGCGGGCTCGCGATCGTGCGGGAGCTGTGCGAGTCGCTCGAGTTCAACGCGCGCGGCAACGTCGCACGCGCGACTTGTCACTGGGACGGGCCGCTCCCGGCCTGATCAGGCGAGCTCGAGCTCCACCGCGCCCAGCCAGGCGCGCAGCTCGTTCGCGCGCAGGGAAATCACGAGCGAAAGTCCGTAGCCCGCTCCGGCGAGATCGCGCACGGAGGGCACCGCGGGTGCGTCGACGTGCGAATGCCAGGCTCCGACCACCTCGCGCCCGCTCGCGAGCGCCGCGCGCTCGGCGGCGAGTACGTCGAGCGGCTCGAGCTCGAACGCAGCGGCTGTGCGTGCACGGTTCGGCAGCTCGGCGAGCGACTCTAATTCGATGCCGTCCGGCGTGCGGCGGCCGAGCAGCAGGCCGCAGGCCTCGCGCGGCGCGGCCGAGCGCGCGCGCTCGAACAGGTTCGTGCGCAGCTCGTGCGGCGCGTGCGCGCGCAGCGGCCTCACAGCTTCCACACGGCCGCGTTGCGCGGGCACTCGACGCGCGCGAAGCCGCGCTGGCCGAGGGTGCGGGCGAGCGGCAGGCGCTGGTCGTTCTCGCCGTGCACGAGAAATAGCGACTTGCACTGCGGTGCGATGGGGAGCAGCGTCTGCAGCAGCTCATCGCGGTCGGCGTGAGCGGAGAAGCCGTTCATCACGGTCACACGCGCGCGCACGGTACGCAGCATGCCGAGGATGTTGACCTCGAGCGCGCCTTCCACGAGCCGGCGGCCGAGCGTGCCTTGCGCTTGGTAGCCGACCACCGCGACTTCGGTTTCCGGGCTGCCGACCGCCCATGCGAGGTGGTGCAGGATGCGGCCCGACTCCATCATCCCCGAGGCCGAGACGACCACCATCGGGCCCTTGGCCTGATTGAGCGCCTTGCTGTCGTCGACGGTCTGGGTGAAGTGCACCTTGAGGCGATGCTCGCCCGACTCGGCCTTGCGCAGCCGCGCCAGCGCGTCGTCGTCGAAGCACTCGCGGTGCTTGTAGACGATCTCCGTCGCGCGCTTGGCGAGCGGGCTGTCCACGTACACCGGAATGTCCGCGATCTTCTTGCGCTCGAAGATGCGCGAGAGTGCGTACAGGATGTGCTGCGTTCGGCCCACGGCGAAGGCCGGGATGAGCAGCTTGCCGCGACGACGCTTGTGGAGCCGCTCGACGGCGAGCGAGAGCTGCGCCTCGGTGTCGTCGACCGGTGGATGGCAGCGGTCGCCGTAGGTGCTCTCGCAGATCACGATGTCGGCGGGTGCGAGCGGCACGGGATCGCGCAGGATCGGCTGCGGGCGCCCGTAGTCACCAGAGAACACGACTCGCACCGTCTTGCCGCGCTCGCGAGCCTCGAGCTCGACCCACGAGGCGCCGAGGATGTGCCCGGCGTCGTGCAGCCGCACGCGCAGGGACGGGCCGATCTGAAACCAGTCGCCCCAGCGGTGGGGGACGAACAAGGGCAGCGTGTCGCGCACGTCCTCCTCGAGGTACAGCGGCAGCACCTCGCGCTTGGGCGGGTTGGAGACCGCGAGCGCCGGGGCGTCGTCGTGGGTGTGGAAGTGCGCCAGCGCGTGGCGGGCCTCGCAGCGCTCCTCGCGACGCTCGCGCCGCGCGCGCACCTTGTCCATCACGCGACGCTTGTTGAGGAACTCGGCGTCCTTGAGCTGGATGCTGGCGCTGTCGAGCAGCATCGGCTCGGCGAGGTCGACCGTCGCGCCGGTCGAGTGGATCGGACCCTTGAAGCCGCCGCGCACGAGCATGGGCAGGCGTCCGGAGTGGTCGATGTGCGCGTGCGAGAGGATCACCGCGTCGATCGCGCGCGGGTCGAAGCGGAACTGCGAGTTGCGCTTGTAGGTAGTCTCGCGGTGGCCCTGAAAGAGCCCGCACTCGAGCAGCACCTGCCGCCCGCCCGCGCGCAGCACGTGGCAGCTGCCCGTGGTCCCGTCCGTCGCGCCGTGGAACTCGATCTCCATGGATCACTGTTTCTCTTCGACCGCGCCAGGTTTGCTCAGGATCGACGACATGCGCGCGAGCGCGCGGTGCAGCAGCACGCGCACGGCTCCCTCGCTCTTGCCAAGCTGCTGCGCGATCTCGGCGCGCGAGAGCCCGACCAAGTGCGCGAGCGTGATCACCTCGCGGTACTCCTCGGGCATCTGCTCGAAGGCGCGCTCGATGCGCTCGAGCTCCTCGCGCCGCACGGCGCCGTGGCTCGGTGAGGAGAAGCGCCCGTCGCAGTCGAGCAGGGCGCCTTCGTCGAACGAGCCGCTCGCGTTCGCGCCGAGCCCGATCTCGCGCTGCGCGTCGCGCTTCTGCGCGAGCCAGTAGTCGTGGCGGTTGAGGATCTTGCGCAGTGCGGTCGTGCAGTGCCACTGCTCGAACGCGGACTCGCTCGGGAACTGGAAGCGGTCGATGTGCTCGAGCGCCTCGCGGCACACGGACTGCACGATGTCCGAGCTCGATTCGCGCGCACGCACCACCGGGCCCGCGCGCAGGCGGACGAAGGCGTGCAGCTCCGGCAGGTAGCGCGCGATGAGCACGTC
Organism: Planctomycetia bacterium; assembly: GCA_005778045.1. The sequence goes on along the minus strand of SXKQ01000148.1, from coordinate 11,200 downwards.
GACGGCCCCGCGATCGCCCGCCGCCGCGCGCTGCGCCAGTCGCTCGAGTTCCTGCGAGGCCGCTTCCATCGCTAGCTGCCGAGCATACCAGTCCCCCGCGGCGTCGCCGTAGGATGGGGCCCACGGTCCTGCGATGAGCTTCGTCGTCACCTCCACGGCTGCTGCGGCGCTCGGGCTCGCGACGAGCGCGTGGGCCGCGTGCGCGCGCGGCGAACGGGCCTCGGTGGGGCTCGTGGCGGCCTCGATGGCACTCGGCAGCGGTCTCATCGGCGCGCACCTTGCCGCGCTGCTGTTCCACTCGCCCGACGGGCTCGGCGAGCGTCCGTGGGTGGCGCTCCTCTCACTCACGTACGGACTGTCGTCCGCGGGCGGGTTCCTCGGGGGTGCGCTCGGGACGCTGGTGTTCGCGCGACTCGCGCGCAGGAGCTTCGCCGCAGCGGCGGAGCTCGTGCTGCTCGGGCTCGCGGCCGCGTGGCCGCTCGCGCGCCTTGGGTGCTTTCTCGCCCACGATCACCCCGGAGCGCGCAGCGAGTTCGTGCTGGCCTGCGCCTACCCGGATGGCCTGCGCCACGACCTCGGACTGTACGAGGCCCTGCTCGCCCTGCCCGTGCTCGCGCTGTGCGTGCGTGCCTTCCAGCGCCGGAGGTCGGATGGTGCGGTGCTCGCGACCTTCGTGCTCGCCTACGCACCCGCGCGCTTCCTGCTCGACTTCCTGCGCATCGACGGTGACGACGCGCTTGCGGCGATCGCGAGCGGCGCGATCGCGGCGGCGGATGTCGACCCGCGCTGGGGCGGCCTCACGTTCGCGCAGTGGAGCTGTCTCGGCGCGCTCGTGGCGCTCTCGGTCGCCCGCGTCCGTCAGCCAGCGAACAGCGAGCCGGCGAGGTTGTAAGCGACGTGCACGAGCCAGCCGGCCCAGATCGAGCCGGTCGCCGCGCGACAGTGGCCGAGCACGAGTCCCGGTACGACGCGGCTTGCGGCCGCGAGCGAACCGAGCTGCAGGTGAGCGAGGCCGAACGCCAGCGCGGCGACCAGCCAGCCCCGGCTCACCTGCGCACCGAGCAGCGTGCGTCGCTCGGGCCACACGCGCTCGAGCCGCGGCTGCAGGTAGCCGCGAAAGAAGAACTCCTCGACGAGCGGCAGGGTCACGAGCGCGATGGGCGTCGCGCCGCCGGTCGTTCCGAGCGCCGGGAAGACCCAGCCGCCGCGCAGGGCGAGGACAGTGCCAAGGCCCCAGAGCGGCAGCGTCACGGCGAGCACGAGCAGCGCCTGTCGCAAAGCTCGCCAGGGCTCGAGCGGTCCGACCAGCGCTGCGGGCGGCTCGCCTCGCAGCCAGCTCGAGGCGAGGGGCAGGCCCAGCGCGAGCGGGACCCACGCCGACGGAAACAAGTCGAGCGTCGCCGCGACCAGCGTGATCGCGGCGACGCTCTCGAGAAGGTCGAGCTTGGCTCGGCTAGCCAACGCGCAGGGAGCGCCGCGCGTAGAACCCGAGCACGACGAGCACGGCGAGCGCGAGCGGCAGCTGCCACGTCGCACCCTCCTCGCCCGCAGGGACGCTGCAGTTGCAGCCTTCGCCCTTGGCGCGCAGCGTGAGCGTGCAGGTCGAGGTCAGGTCGCTCGAATCGACGGCGGTGATGGTGACGTCCGCGCGCGCGACGCCACTCGGCTTCCAGCGCACGGTAAAGCGCGCCGGGTTGCCACTCTGCGGCGGGTTCGGCGTGAGCTCCGCGCCCGCGGGCAGGCCCGAGATCGTCAGGGTGACGTCGTCGCCGGCATCCGCGTCGGTGGCCGTCACCACCAGCACCAGCTCATTGGGGAACGTGACCAAGACCTCGCTGCCGCAGGTCGCGCCCTCGAGCGAGATGGTCGGCGGCGTGTTGGCCACGAAGCCGCCCTCGAACTGCGGCGAGGTGTAGGCGCCCGTCTGTCCGACCTCCGTGCGCACGAGGTTGGCCCCGCCGGGCCCCTCGATCAGCAGGTCGGTGATGCGGAACGGCCCGTTGGCGCCGGTCTGGCCGATGGCGAGCCCGTCGAACTCCACCTCGAGCAGCTGCGCGCCCGGCACGAGGTTGTTGATGCCGAAGGTCGCCGAGTTCGCCGCGAACACGATCTCCTCGCCGGTGGCGCGCGCGAGCTTGAAGGACCAGCTGTAGAAGCCGTCCTCGAGCAGGTCGACGCCGACGCGCACGCGGAAGCGGTCGAACTGGCCGTTGCCATTGTCGTCGAAGCCCTGATCCTCGATCACGCCCGTGAGCACGATCGGGTCGCGCTCGAACTGCGTCAGGGTGTAGGCCTGCGTGTTGCCGAGGTTGCTGGCGTTGTCCGCAGGGACCGGTCCGAGCACCGGATCGACGAAGGTGACTTCGACGCGCTCGACCGCGTAGGGGCCGCCGCTGCCTTCGGTGACGAAGGCGAGCGCCGGGAAGTCCACGGGCACGGACGACGCGCCGACGGCCAACGTGGCGTTGGCGCCCGCGACGATCGCTTCGCCTCCGGCCGGTCGGAGCGTCACCTGCGTCACGTAGTCGCCGGCGTTGACGATGTTGAGCGCGATCGAGATGCGCAGCAGGTCGAACAGGCTGTTGCCGTTGGTGTCGATGCCCACTTCCGTGAACGTCCCCGCGATCAGCGCGCTCGGGGGCACGGCGAGGAACTGCGCGCCGCCACCGCGCGTGAAGGCGCCCGTCTGGGGCGTGGTGCCCGTGGCGACGGCGCTGATCCCGAAGGTCCCGGCGGCGAGCGGCACGTAGCTGCCCGAGTAGATGCCGTCGGCTGCCGCGACATCGGTCCCCGCGCCATCGTCGAGCAGCGTCACGCTGGCGCTCTCGCCGCTGTCGGCGAGCAGGCTGGCGGTGACGGTCGCGCCCGTGACAGGGGTCGCGCCGTTGAACAGCGCGTACCCGATGACCGCCGGAGCGCCCACGATGACCGTGTCGGCCGTGGTGAACACCGCCGCGCCGAGCGAGCTCGAGGAGATCAGGGTCGAGAGCACCGCGATCTCCTGCGCGAGGCCCGCACCGCCGTCGAGGTTCACTGTGTACGAACCGGCGGCCGGCGCGTTGAACACGTACAGGTGGTGGAAGCCCGGACGGGCGAGCGCCGAGAACGTCGGCTCGTCTGCAGCGAGCGCGCCCTCGAAGGTCGAGAAGCTCCCGCCGAAGGTCGCGACGTTGGCTTGCGTGATCGTCTGCCCGCCGGGGACGGAGATCGAGGTCTGCAGGTTCGAGATCGAGGTGCTGATGTCGAGCACCAGCTGCGTGCCGAGCGCATCGACCGGAAAGACGGCCGTGGCCGTGGTCGATCCCGGCGCGAGACGGTCCACTGCCACGAGCTGGTTCTGCAGGCTGAGCTGCAGCGTCGGCGCGGTGCCTTGGGCGCTCGCGGGAGTGGCGAATGGGGCGAGGGCGAGCAGGGCGAGGATGAACTTCATCGGGCTGGCTCCGGGGTTCTGGGGCGACATCACTTCAGGTCCCCGTTCTGGCGCTCGGCCTGCAGGATCCACGGCAGGATCGTGTCCGCCACGCCGCCGTTCGCGATGTTCGAGTGGTTGCGCCCGTTGGCGCCGGTGAAGACCGCCGTGTTGGTGACGCGGCTTGCGAAGGTGCCGGCGCCCATGGCGCTCGGGATGGTGACCAGCGTGTCGTTCCCAAGGGGGGCCGGGGTGGGCACGTTGACGATCTCTGCCACGAGCGTCGTCCCGCCGAAGAACCCCGTGTCGATCCGGTACCGCACCTGCACGGTGCTCGTGCTGCGCAGGATCTGGTAGAGGCGGTTGACCACGGTCGTCGCGACGAAGGTCGGCATGAACGAGAGCGCGTCGCTCTCCGGGCGCAGGGCCGCGATCTCGGCCTCGGTGTCGATCGACAGCGAGTTGTTGGTGTCCGCGTCTCCTCCGACCGTGTTGAAGAGGATGTCCGTCGGCAGCGCCGGCACGTTCTGCGCGTTGAACTGCGCGGTGAAGTGCGTGGTGAGATTGGGGGTGCCGGCGTCCACGCCGAGCGCCTGGACCAGCGTCTGCGTGAAGGTCGGGAATCCTGAGAACTCGACCTCATCGACGCGTGCCGCCTCGACGGCCTGCGCCACGAGCAGGTCGGCCCCGGCGCTGCCGTTGTGCGGCGAGGAACAGGTCGAGGCCGACAGGACCCGGAACGGCTCGCCGAAGTAGAAGTTCTGCAGGTAGGCCCGGGTGTCGAGGCCACCCTTCGAGTGGCACACGAGGTGCACGCTGTCGACCCCGAATCCGGCCGTGATCTCCCGCAGGCGGCCAAGGAGGCGCACGGAGTTGATCGCGACGGTGGATGTCGGCATCGAGATCGAGTTGTCGAACGGGATCAGCCCTTGGGCGAGGCGGGCGGTGAAGCCCTGCCGCTCCCAGAAGCCACCGTTGCTGTTGTTCCCGTGGATCAGGATCACCGGCGAGATGGCCTTGAACGAGATGGCCACCCAGTCGGCGGACATGCACCACAGCTCGTTGCCCGAGGGCTCGTTGCCGACGTCGATGTCGATGCGGATGCGGTTCTGCGCCGGGGCGGGGCGCGCGCCTCCGACCCCCGGGGCCGCCGGGAACTTGAGGCGCTCGATCGGGATCTGGAACGAGTTGAGCTTCCACTCGCGGTTGAGACCCGAGAGGAACCCGACCTCGGCGTCGTTGAGGGAGACGCGGTCGATCTCGGGCTGGTCCGGCGGCTTGACGTCCGCGAGGTTGTCGATGTCGAACACCGGCAGGATCAGCGTGGCGAACTCCGAGAGCAGCCCCGCGTTGCGCATGGCAGTGGCGTCGATCAGGAAGCCGTTGGCGTCGACGGGGCCGAGGTAGCGGTCGATCGGCACGTCGATCAGGAGCGGGCCTCCGGAGCGGAAGGTGCAGCCCGTGTCGAGGCCGCCACCGGAGTTGACGACGAACTGGATGTCGCTCGCGAGCGGGGGCGTGAAGGGCGACGATGTCGCCCCTGAGCCGAGCAGGTGCGCTGGGCCGCGCGAGGTTTCCGGGGTGCGGCGCGAGCCGATGTCGGAGCCGCACGGCAGGTCTTGGGAGAAGACAACGGGGGTTGCGAGCGCCAGCGCAAGCGTGGCGCGCGAGAGACGAAGGAGCATCAACGACCTCATAGGAGTGGAGCCTCGCACGTGCTGCGGCGGCTCCGCCGAGGGTATGAGCCAGCGTCGAGTGTTGCAAAGGGTCTGGAGCCGCCGCCGTCTGGGCGCGCCCCTGCGTGGCCGTCGATCCGCTCTTGTCCGAAGGAGAAGCGCGGGGAGGGAGTGAGCGTCGCGGGGCAGCGTCCCGCTCGTGGGTCTGCGGAACGGCCTTCACCTGGAAACGGAACCGCGGAAGGGAACTTGCCGCCCCGACAGTTTCGTTATCATACCCAATCATCGGGGTTGGCCGTCTCGGCGGCGATTCTCCGGCTCCTGCAAAGTCTCTCCATCATGCTGCACCCGCTCACTCGCTCACTGGTCGCTTGCTCTCTCCTCGCGCCCGCCGCGTTCGGCCTGCAGGACGTCGGGCCCCGCTCGCGCTCGACCCCGCCCGCGGAGTTCGTCCCCGCCGGTCCGTTCGATAGCGAACTCCCGGACTCGGTACCGCTGCCCGTGCGCGCCGTCGTCGCGGCGAGCGATGCCGGTGACCGCGTGCTCGAGCCCGCCTCGGGCGATCCCTACTTCCTCGGATTCGCGGGCGGCGCGCACTACCCGCCGGTGGGCGAGCGCATCGACCCGCTGCTCGAAGCCGAGCTCGCGCGCACGCATGCCGACGGCCGTCCGCAGGACATGACGTGGGCCTTCGTGATGTTCGAGAAGCGCATCACGGACGCGCGCCTCGACGCGCTGCGCGCCGCGGGCGCGCGCGTGCTCGAGTTCCACCCGCACTACACGATGAAGGTCGCGCTCGGGCGCGAGGCGCTCGCGCGCGTGGCGGCGCTCGACTTCGTGCACTGGATCGGCACGCCGCGCAGCCTGCAGAAGCTGCACCCCGCGCTCGCGCGCCAGCTCGCCGACGCGCAGGAGGGCGCGCCGCTCGACGTGTACGTGTCGGTGTACGACTCGGACCTGTGCGCTGCGTCGGAGCGCATCGTCGTGGCCGAGCTCTCGAGCGTGGACCCCGACGGGACCGAGCGCGTGCTGCCGGGCGTCGCGCCCGCGGTGAAGTGGATGTCGCGTGGCTGGCAGGAAAAGCGCCTCGTCGAGCTTGGTCTCGACGTCCTCGAGTACGCCGACTCCATCCGGGCCTTCCGCGCGCGCATGCCGAAGGCCGCGCTCGAGGCGCTGCTCGCCAGCGACTTCGTGCAGTTCGTCGAGCCCGATCTGCCCGCGAGCACGCTCAGCGCGCCCGAGCCGCACGAAGAATCGCAGCCCATGATCTCGAGCGACCGCACGCGCGCGGCCTACGACGGCGGGTGGAACGACGTCGTCATCGCCGGCTTCGCGGACTCCGGCCTCGAGACGGCGCACTCCGACCTCAACATCTGGGGTTGGGGCTGGGACCTCGCCGGCACGACCGGTGCGTGGAACGACGAGAACACACACGGTTCGCACGTCGCCGGCACGATCCTCGGACGTGGCTTCGGCAGCGCGCAGAAGATCGGCAACGCCCCGGGCCTCGCGACGTGGGGCGGCACGAGCCGCTTCTACAACAACCGCATCTTCGACGCGTCGGGCTCGGGCCCGGTGTCGCTGCCGACCGTCATGGCGAACTTCACGAACCCGATCAACGACGGCACGAGCGTCACGCCCAAGCCGGACCTGTGCAACCACTCGTGGGGCGGCGGTGCCGGCGGCTGGATCGGCAGCGAGGCCGACTGCCGCACGATCGACAACCAGGTGCACAACGAGGCCCAGTTGCACGTGTGGGCGGCGGGCAACAACGGCAACAACGTGGCCGGTTCGCTGCTCGTGCAGTCGAGCGCGAAGAACGCGTTCACGGTCGGCAACGTGCTCGACTACCGCGACGCGATCGGCGATCCGGGCACGCTCTGGTCGAACTCGAGCACCGGTCCCGCCGGCGACGGCCGCTGGAAGCCCAACGTGACGGCGCCCGGGCGCTGGATCAGCTCCGTCGACGCCACGACCACCAACGGCTACTCGAACAAGACCGGCACCTCGATGGCGGCGCCGCACGTCGCGGGCCTCGCGGCGCAGGTGCTCGACCACCACACGTGGCTGCGCGGCTGGCCGGAGGGCGTCGCGGCCTTGCTGATGGCCTCGGCGACCACCAAGGGCGACGTCGCGCTCACGGCGCCCTCGGACACGCACCTCGACAACTACGGGGCCGGCCGCGTGCAGGCCTGGCGCGCACACTATCCGAGCTCGAACACGGGCTGGTACCTGTGGCTGCAGGGCCTCAACAATTCCGCGACCAACGCGGACTTCACGGTCAACGCGGGCGCCACGCGCCTCGTGGCCTGCGTGTTCTACAGCGAAGGGGCGGCCTCGGCCGGCGCCTCGCGGGCGCTCGTGAACGACTACGACCTGTACCTCGACTCGCCGCCGATCGAAACGACGGCCAACAACACCGGCGAGTACATCGCCCAACAGTCGAGCATCGACAACTGCGAGATTCGCATCATCAACAACCCGCCCGTCGGCACGTGGCGCTGGAAGCTCTACAACCGGTCCGCCACGGGTCAGATCTATGCCGGCGTCGCCGTGCAGGTGATCTATGGCGACACGACCCCGGACGGCACCTTCGACGTGGCGGCCACCGACATCTACGCCAAGCCGAACGAGAACGTGATCATCACGGCGACGGCGACCAACCCTGCGGCCGGCTCGGTGGGCTCGGCGGTGTTCGTCGACTCGAGTTCGAGCGGCGATACCTTGCAGTCGTCGTCGGTGACGCTCGACGATGGCGTCGTGGCCGATCTCGAGGGCAACCAGCACGCCGGGCGCGACGTCCTGCTCGGCGACCTGATCTCGGGCGACAGCAAGACCGTCACGTGGGTCACGCGCTGGGCGACCGAGGGCCTCAAGAGCTGGTCCGCGGACGCGCGCTCGGACAACTGGGTCGACAAGTCCGACGCGGTGTCCATCTACGTCGACGGCACGGCTCCGGGGGCGCCCTCGAACATCACCTCGGCGACGCACCCGCTGAACACGTGGGTCAAGGTGTCGACGGCGACGTTCAACTGGACGGCCGCCACCGACAGCCTCTCGGGAGTCGACGGCTACGGCGAGACCTACGGGATCGCGGCGATCACCCCGGGCGCGATCGCCGCCGTCAAGGACCTTGAGGAAGGCAGCACGTTCTCGCGCTCGCTGCCGGACGGCACGTGGTACTGGGGCATCAAGGCCGTCGACAACTCGGGCAACTGGGGCACGACGGCTGCAAGCTACGGCCCGATCCGCGTCGACGTCACGCCGCCGTCGCAGCCCGGGGTGATCTCGTCGTCGACTCACCTCGCGGGCGTGCAGTCGTGCGCGACCACGGTCACGCTCAGCTGGGCGGCGTCGAGCGACGCTACCTCGGGGCTCGCGAGCTACCTGTACTTGATCAACACGCTGCCGGCGTGGGATCCGACGTCCGGCACGAGCCTGCCTTCGGCCGCGACCGGGGCCACGTTCATCCTGCCGTCCTCGGCCTCCGCACGTTACTTCCACGTGCGCGCGGTCGACGCGGCCGGCAACCGTGGTCCGACGCGCACCTTTGGGCCGCTGCTCGTGGACGCTTTCTCGGTCTTCACCTTCTGCACGGCGAAGACCAACTCGCTCGGCTGCCTGCCCGCGATCGGCACGAACGGCGCGCAGCCCTCGAAGAGCACGGGCACCTTCACGGTGACTTGCAACAACGTGCTCAACCAGAAGTCGGGCCTGCTCTTCTGGGGCTCGAACTCGTTCACGACGCCGTTCCAGGGCGGCTACAAGTGCGTCGGCAACCCGACGGTGCGCACGACGGCCGTGAACTCGGGCGGTGCCGCGACGGGCAACTCCTGCACGGGCAGCTACGCGTTCCAGTTCACGACGGCGTACATGAACTCGGTCGGGCTCAACCCGGGCGACACCGTGTACGCCCAGTGGTGGATGCGCGACCCGGGCAGCACGAGCACCACGGGCCTCTCGAACGCCGTGCGCTTCACGGTCTGCCGGTAGCTGTCGCGGGCACGCGGACAGTCCTCGCACGAGGGCGGTAGCACGACGAGGGCGGTGGGGCTAGAGTCCCTGCCGCCCTCGGGCGCTTTCCACACGCATGAATCTGACCGCTCGCACGCTCCTCCTTGCCCTGCCCCTCGCTCTCGCCGCCTGCATCGAGCAGGAGGACGCGCCGCTCCTGTTCCAGGCTCGCTCCGCGAGCGTGTCGTCGGGGGCCTCGACGCCGATCCTCGTGCGCGAGCGGCAGCTGGCCTTCCTCGCCGACGAGCTCACGACCGGTGCCGGTGGCACGGACATGAACGGCGACGGCGACAAGCTCGATCGCATCGCGATGGTCGCCGACATGGTGAACGGCAGCGAGGTGCGGCTCGACGTCGCGGCACGCGAGCTCGCGCTGGCGGGCAACAGCCTCTACATGGTCGTCGACGAGGTGGAGGACAACACGGACTGGAACACGGACACCGATGCGCTCGACCTCGTCCTCTTGCGCGTCGCGACCGGCTCGCCGTCCGCCGGCAGCGTGGCGTTCGTGGCGGAGCTGAAGCGCACGGCCCAGGGACCCGCGCTGGTCGCGACCGACAACGAGAAGGTCTTCTACTGTGCGGCGCCGGGGAGCACGCCGCTCGCCGCGGGCGAGACCGGCATCTCGGTCATCACGTTGACGGGTGGAGCGCCCAATGTCCCGGTGCGCGTGCTGCACGACGATCCGCTGACGACGCTCGTGCCCGAGCTGATCGGGAGCGACGGCAACGTGCTGTTCCTCGGGCTCGACGAGAGCGACGAGGGCCGCGACCTCAACGGAGACGGAGACAGCACGGACGGACACGTGCTGGCGCTCGCCAACGCTGCCCTCGGGACTCCGCGCGTGAAGTCCACGGCGAAGGCCATGGCGGATCACGACGCGCCCCTGCGTGCGGGTCCGGGCATCGGTGGCGAGACCGTGGTGGCGTTCCTCGCCGACGAGGCCGCGCAGGGTGGCGGGTCGCTCAACAACTACGCTGGGGCGTTCGCCAACTGGCGGCCTGCACACTGCACCGCGAACGACACGGACACGACGGACGAGGTCCTGCACTACATCTGGCTGAGCTCGTTCCTCGCAGGCACCACCCAGCCAGTGAACACGGCGCTCGCGGGCGCGGAGCGGGTGCTGGTGGCCTCGAGCGGCACGGCGGCCTTCGTGGCCTCGATCGTGCCGGAGTCCGACGACGGCAACTGCGCGACGGCGGGCCTCAACAACGACGGCGACACGGACGACGACGTCCTGCGCTGGGTCAAGGTCGAGAACCCGCTGGGCACGTCGGGCGTGTTCACGGCGGCGATCGGGCTGGTGGCGCTCGAGGACGTGCCGGGTGGCACCCACGGCGCGACGGACTTCAACGGCCGCTGGATCGTGGTGATCGACGAGGCCGCCGACGGTCGCTCGTGGGACGGGGAGCCCTCGAATCCGACCAACAACGTCGAGCATCTCGTGGCGTGGCTCAACCCGGCGGACGGCAACTCCGCCCAGTGGATCTCGGATCACTCGCCTTCGCCGGGCTTCCAGTGCGGCGGCTCGAGCTGGATGGGCGAGCTTGAAGATCGCGCGCGCGTGCCGATCGGCTTCGAGGAGAGCGTGTTCGGCGCGCCGATCAACGGGCGCGACACGGACCAGCTCGACAGCGTGCCGGTGTTCTCGCGCTTCGATCCGTCGAACGCCAACGACTTCGACTTCCCCGGCCCGGCCGTCGCCGTGGATGCCGACAACGTCGGCACGGTGATCTCGAACAACATCGCCTACTACCGCGTCGATGAGGCGGGCGACAACTTCGACTGGAACAACGACGGCGACAAGCTCGACCGCGTGCTGTTCCGCACGACCGTCTCGACGCTCGGCGACAGCTACTACCTCTCGCCCTCCACGGACGTGCCTGGCCCGGTGGTCGTGGCGGACTCCGCCAACGTGGCGGCGGCCTTCCTCGCCGAGGAATCCGCGGCGCGCGTGGACCTCAACGGCGACGGCGACCAGAACGACTTCGTGGTGCGCTGGATGCGCGTCGGCCCGTAAGGGCCGCGAGTCGGCATCGGCCCGGCAGGGCCGCGAGACGGCAACGGCCCGAAAGGGCCGCCAGTCGGCAGCGGCCCG
>SXKQ01000147.1 GCA_005778045.1 Planctomycetia bacterium | reverse complement strand
GAACGGGAGCAGGTGGTGCTCGCAAAGGCTGTAGAACTCGACTTCGCGCACAGCCACTAGATCGTGTCCGCCCGAAGTGCGGTGCTCGAACTGCTTGCCGAGGTGGCGCTGTGCGCTGTCGCGGAAGCCTGCGGTCAGTTCGCGCCACGCCTTGGCGGCACGCATCGGCGTCTCTTGCAGGCCCTCGCGGTCGGGGTCCACGCCGAGGGCAATCAGGATGTCGCGCACCGCGCGCTCGATGCGCGGCCGATCGACGCCGTCCTCCGCAACATCCGGGGCCGCGTCGTGGTCGTGATCACAGTCATGGCTATGGGAGGCGAGGCGACGGTCGAGGTTGGTCATGTAAGCGGACATCGGGCTCCAAGGGGTTCGGGGGCAGGGCCCCGGCCACACAGCTTGCGAATCGCGCAGGCACGTATGGGAGGCTACGCAGGAGCGCTCAACCCGGATTCGTCCGCCCAATCGACCTTTTGAGCCCAATATCGGCCCAAAGCCGCCGCTCAAATCGCCCACCGCGTCTGCAGGGGCCCTCCCGAAGCCCCGGAGCAGTCCGTCGAGCGGTCGGATGACGGGACCCTGAGTCCGTTGCGAGCCCGTGACTTTGCAGCGCGGTCGGTCGCGGCGCGAGGGCGAGAGGTCCCCGGGCCGCTCGCAATGCCGCGTCCCAGCTAGGCCCCCGCCGGCAGCGCCCGCCCCTCCGAGCACGAGCCCGCTCCGCAACGGCGCGCGGCTTCCGCCACCGTAAGCAGGGCCCTGATGAGCTCCGGGGAGTCAAGCCAGCCCGACACGCTAACCCACAGGAGCGCGGGCTTGCGTCGGGCGGCCGGCGCGCGGGCTGCTCCGTCGGCAACCCAGCCCCGAGGTTCTCCGCGCGCCAGCCAAGCTCGCGCAGCACGAGCGCGCACATCGAACTCGACCGCATGTACGGATCGGCTTCGAGCGTTCCGCCGAGCGCACGCGGTGCCGAGCGCGGCGGCGCCGGCAGTAGGTGGCCTGGCTCGTACAGCGCGGCCTGCACGATCTCGCAGGCGCGCCGTTCCTCGTAGCTCTCGACGTCCCCGTGCTGCCAGCGGCTCCGAGCTCGTGCAAAGCTGGCGCCAGCACGCGCACGCAGATATCCGGCGCGCTGCGTCCCGCGCCGAACAGGTGTGCCACGAGCGCGACCAGCTGTTTCTCTTCGTCATTCTTGAGCGCTTCGAGCGCTTCCTTGAGCGCGCGCTCCCTCGCCACCGGTCCCGCCGTTGACGCGGACGGAAGCCCCACGAGCTCGGGGCGCACGAGCGGACTCTCGCTCGCGCGCGCGAAGCGCACGACCTCGGCGTGCGCGATGCGACGATGACCACCCGTCGTGCGCATTGGCTCGAGCAGGCCCATGTCGCACCAGCGCTTGACGGAGGTTTCGTTCACGCCGAGGGCGGGCGCAGCTTGCCCGGGACTGACCGGTGTAGGCATGACGCGTGCGTCTCGACTTCGGGAAGGCCGCGCGGCTGCGGGAAAAGCGCTGGACAACCCGCGCTCGAATTGTTCCCCTCTTCGCCCTCGAACTCCGGCCCGTCAAGGTTGGAGTTCGAACCGGCGGCCGAAGGCGGGCAGGAATCCTGAGTCCTGTGCGCGAGAGCGGTCGCCGCGGACCGAAATCGGCTCCCCCCGTCCTGAGCGGCAGGAGCCAGCTTCTGTGCCGAAGGCGCGGAGCCGCTTCCTGAGAGCGGCTCTGCGCCGCTTTCTTTTCGGGGAGCCCTCGCGCCCTTCCGAAAACCCCCGCGTTACGGGGCCGGCGGCACTTCGCGTCCGGCCGTGAGGGCCTCGCTCGTGCGCTCGAACACGCGCTGGTCGCGCGAGCGCTGCGCCGCCGTGCGCTTCGCCGCGCTGCGCAGCGGCATGTCCATGCGCGCGCTCTGACCGAGGCGCTCGCCATGGCGTGCCAGGAAGGCCCAGTAGAGCGGCGTGATCGGGCAGTCGACCTTCGGATCGAAGCGACAGCCCTTGCAGAAGTCTCCCATGCGGTCGAGGTAAGCCGCGCCGGAGACATAGGGCTTGGTCGTCATCAGCCCGCCGACCGCGTACATGCCCATCGCGAGCACGTTGGGCTCGACCACCCAGTCGTAGGCATCCGTGTAGGCGACCCAGAACCAGTCCGCGACCTCGCGCGGCTCCAGATCGAGCAACGTGGCGAGGTTGGCGAGCACCATCAGACGCGGAATGTGGTGTGTCCAGCCCTCGCGCCACACGTCGGCGACGACGCTGTCGAGACACGCAAGTCCGCTCGGTCGCTCGCCCCAGAAGGCCGCCGGTAACGGCCGGTGCGCGCCTAGGTGGCTCGGCCGCGCATCGGGCGCGAGCGTGCGAAAGCCGTCGGTCTCGCGGTGCACGTGGCGCACGAACTCGCGCCAGCCGAGCACCTGGCGCACGAAGCCTTCCTTGCTCGCGAGCTCGAGCTTGCTCGCCATGGCATCGCGCACGACGTCGCGGGGCAGCAGCCGGTGGAGATTGAGCAGCGGCGCGATGCGCGTGTGGAACAGGCCGCTCGAGCGCGTGCTCATCGCGTCCTCGAAGGGCCCGAAGTTCGGCAGGCAGCGCGCGAGCGCCCAGCGCCACAGCTTGTCCGCATCCGGCTGGGTCGCCGGCAAGGACTCGAGATCGAGTCGACCCGGGTGCGAGGCGAAGCGGCTCTCGACGAGCTCCCCCACCTCACGCGTGATCACATCGGGCTCGAAGCGCGGCGGCTGTGGCGCCGGGGGGTCGCCCTTCCAGGCGCGGCGATTCTCCGTGTCGAAGCTCCACTTGCCGCCGACGGGCTTGCCCTTCTCCATCAGCACGCCGCTCGTGCGCCGTACCTCGCGGTAGAAGGCGTCCATGCGCCACGGCGCGCTCTCGCCCGCGCCGGCGACGAACTGCTCGCGCGTCGTGAGCCAGCCCTCGTGTGGCAAGTACTTGAGCGCACCGGACTTCACGAGCGGCGCAAGGTCCTCGCGCAGCTCGCGCTCCGCCGGCTCCATGCACTCGAACGCACCGAGCTCGCTCTGCACGCTCGCGAGCGCGTCGCGGTAGGGCCCGTCGTGCACGACGTAGCGCACCGCCACCCCACGCTCCGCCTGCTCGAGCGCGAAGTGCCGCTGGTTCGCGAGCACGAGCGCGAGCTTCTGGCGGTGGTACGGCCTCTGCGCCGCCCTCCAAGGGCTCTCGACCAGCACGATGCCGAGCTCCTTCGGCCCACCCTGAGCCAGCGGCCCGATGCGCGCGCTCAGCTGGTCATAGGGCACGTACACCCAGCGCCGCCGCCCCTTGGCCGGCTGCTTCCCAAGCTGCTTCCAAAACCGCTGCATGACCCGCTCTACGCGCCCCACCCCGCGCCGGATGCCGCGCGGCGGCCGGACAAGAGTGGGCTCAACGCAACGTTGTGCTGCGAATCCAGTTGGGGTAACACTCGAGCAGAACACCCGTGCGTTCAAGCTTTCGCACAAGTTCGAGGGTCTTCATGCCAGGGTCGCTCGGCACCAAGAACACGCCCGGACTTGCAGCAAGCTTCTCGCCTGCGGCCGCACCCTGTGCCGCCAGCCATGCCGCAACGCGCCCTTCGTTCCAGTCCGGCGGAAACTTCGCCAGCACGCCGCCAGGTAAGGCGGACAACTGCGGACTGGGAGCTGGACTCGGATGGAAAGCGGGTGAAGCCGCCACGCCGCTGCGAGTGAGGTCGTTGGCAAGCTCCACCGGCGAACGCCCCCGGATCTTCCACACCCGTACGCCTCGGAGCTGCGTCGGCACCTCTTCCGCCGAAGGCTGTAGCCGCTGCACCGTCCGCGCACCCTCCGGAGACGGACGAAGCTCGACGACCAGCTCAGTCGAGAGCCAAGCCGTATGCCGGACACCGCCTTCCGTGTACTCGATGGACTCGGTCAGCGAGGGCGGACGCTTCGTCGGAGCTGGGAAATGCGGGGGGCGCTCGTCCTTCGACGCCGCGGGATCATTGCCCGTCGCGTCCGCGTTCGCGACATCCTTGGACGGGGAGACACTCAGCTGCGACGGCTCATTCACCGGCTGCTCGCGACGCGAACGACAGCCGTGGGACACGACGAGGACCGCGGCGACACCGACTCCGGCCAAGACGCGCTCGACGTACACCCACGTTCTCCGCTTTCGCATGCTTCGCGCTCCCGCTGCGACTCAGCGCGTGGACGCGAAGTGGAGGATATTGGGCGTCGCAGCGAGGATCTCGCCGGACTCGTGCATGCGATTCGCGAGCTCCAGGCTCTCGAGTCCCGGCCCCGTCGCGACGAGGTAGAGCCCCAGTTGGGGTTGGACGACCTTCTCGATCGAGCGTCCCCAGCCGGACGCCCAAGCATCGACCATCTCCCGGCTCCACTCGCGCGGCACGGTCACGATCACGCCTCCCGGCAGGCTGACGAACGGAGCCGCTTCCGTGCTGGCCACGTGCAAGGCAGGGGAAAGCCGGTGCCCGCGCTGCGCGACCTGTGCGGCCACGACGTCAGCACGACCGCGCCGCACTCGGAAGGTGCGCGCACCACGCAGTTCCTGCGCGGTACCCACGCTCTCCGGCGCTTCCTCCTGCACTGCTGCATCCGCCGATTCGACACCCATGTCCACGACGAGCTCCTCGGACAGCCACAGGGTCCGCCGGAACTCTCCGTCGTAGTACTCGACGCTGCGCGGGAGGGGCTGGAAGCCAGTGGCCGCCGACTTCGAGGACTGGCTCGACGCCGATAAAGACACCTGTCGCGCGAGCGAAGCCGTGGCCTTCGACGAGGAGTTGACCTGAGCGGGAGCCTCAGGTCGCGCGTCCGAGATCCCGCAGCTCACGAGAAGGATCAGTGCGGCCGAAGCAAGAACGTGGTTCATGAGCGGTGACTCCGATGCTTGGAAGTGGAAACGGTTCATTGGGCTCGCCCCCGGATCGTGAGACGCCAGCTCTGGAAGGTGCCGACATCGCCCCCGGCCTCGTCTCGCACGCGGAGCTGCCAGTTGCCATTCGGGTTCTCGTCGAGGCATCGGACGACGCCAAAGGTCCAGTTGGAGAAACTCGCGCCACCATTGGGCATTTCGTGCGGCTCGGAGAGGACACTCACCGTGGCCTGCGGCGAGATGAGCTCGACACGCAGATCGCCGAGGAACGGATGGTTCGCGGCGGAGAAGAGCACTTCGACATGCTCCAACTTGGTGATCGCCGTGCTGACGGAAATCACGTCCGAAACGTAGGACAAGCTCTCGTCCGGGATAGCCACGTTCGGCGTGCGGATCAACGACACGAACGGCGGAAGTTGCGGCCCGAGGAGCGTGTAACTCGGCAGGAGCGCAAAAGCTTCTGACGCATCGAGCGCACCGAAGCCGTACTTGTGGTTGACGAAGATCCCTGCACCATTCACGGACCAGTCCGGATCCGTCGGATCGTTGCGGCGCGCAGAAAGTGCCAGCACACGCCGCACGTCGCGCTCCGTCAGCTGAGGAGCCTCCTCGAGAATCAGCGCCACAACGCCCGTCACGAGCGGAGTAGCCGAGGACGTACCACTGAACGTGTTCGTGTAGTTCGTATCGGCGTAGTCGCTCGGTGAAGCGCCGGTATTCGAACCGGCTGTGCCTTGGAGGTCCACCGTGGTAATCCCGCGGTCGTTGCTGCCCATCGAGTGTGCACTTATCCACACATTGGCGCCGCTCTCCGAGTAATTCGCCTTCCGCCCATCATCTCCGATGGCGCCCACGGCGATTACGCCCCTGTAGTTTGCGTAGCCGTCCAAGTTGGCGTTGTCCGTAGGAAATCCCCCGTCGTCCGCAGCGCCGTTTCCGGCAGCCCACGTATAGATGGTCCCAAGGCCGTTTCGACCGGTGGACGTACCCAAGTCGATCGCAGCCTGCCAGATCGCGGCGGATGGCGTGGGAATGCCGGTTCCGTCGGTGGGCCCCCACGAGTTGGAGGAGATCGAGATCTGATTGCTGCCTCGCGTCATCGCGTCGACTTCGTTGGCGCTCGTGTCGGTCTCAAGCAGGTTGTATCCGACCAGATGAGCTTCAAAAGCAGCGCCGATGACGCCGATCCCATTCCCGCCGACAGCAGCGGCGACACCTGCGCAGCTCGATCCGTGGTCGCCCGCATTGATGTTGGGTGTCCCACTGACGTAGTCATGGCATAGACCGGGAATCGTATTCGCGATCAGGTCCTCATGCTGCACCTCGAGCCCATCGTCGATGATCGCGATGCGCACGCCTGTGCCGAAGCGATCTAGGTTGTAGGGAGCGAAGAGCCGCGCATCCTCCCCGACGACGCCTCCGCCTTGGCCAGTGTTGTTCAGGTGCCACTGCTCCGAAAGTAGCGGATCGAGATCCGCCACCACCGGGACCGACACCGGCACCTCGTTGGAAAGTCCCGTCTCCACCCCGCCGACCATGGCCGTCACCGCCAAGAAGCCGTCGAACGATGCCAGACGAGAGGAATTGGCCTGCAGGGAAGTCGCGATCCCCTGCGCGATGCGGGCGAGTGGCGTGCGGACGACTCCGGCGATCGGACTATAGTAAATAGAGTACGACGCGGCCCCGGGCACCTCGTCCCAAGCGAGCGCGATCGTCGTTGCTCCCAAGTTCGCCGAAAAGTTCGTCGGCGGATTCGGCGGGGGGGCCCCGCCGCCGCCGCCCCCGCCACCACATGCAAAGCACAGCAACAAAATCGAACTCAGAGGCAACCGTGCGAGTCTCATTCGAAATCTCCCTCGGCGGATATACCGAGACCTGCAAAAAGGAAAGGCCGAGAGCGATCCCGGATGCGCCGGATCGTAGAAGCGTTGCGATAGGCGTGCAAGAGAGTGCATTCAAATTGGAGCAAGACGCGCGTTCATGCAGCCATCGCGCCGCGCCGGATGCCGCGCGGCCCGCGCGTCAGGGGGAATGCGAGAGGGAGGCGGGGTCGAGGGGAGCGGAAGACTGGCCGAGGGGCGCCATGCGCAGGTCGAGCTCGGCGCCGCCAGCCTTGTTGATCCAGTCGAGACGCAGAGAGTGCCGGCCGCGGGCGAGCGCGATGCCGCCGCGCTTCTCGACCGTGCCATGCAGACCGTCGTTGTCGACGACCAGCTGGCCGTCGATCCAGAGCACGCTGCCGTCGTCGCTCGCGAGCGCGAAGAGGTAGTACTCGTCGGCGGGCACCTCGACCCAGCCGCTGGTGCGCGTGCCGATGCGCTCCTCGCGCGGGGGCGGGCCGACGTGCGGCACGATGGCGGCCTCGCGCTCGGGGAGCGACGCGAAGTCCGGCACTCGGTCCCAATCGCCCGCATAGAGCTGTCGACGCAGGCCGGGGCGCGTGGGACCAGCCTCCATCGCGGCGCGCGGTTGCACGCGTCGGAACGTGCGTTCAACGATCGGCGTCACGGGCTCGCCCTTGTGGAAGCCGCGCACGCGCAGGGTGACGCTCGAGAGCAGCTCGAGCGTGCCGGGCCAGCTCGACGAGCGGTGGAGCGGCTCGCTTCCATCGAGCGTGAAGCGCAGCTCGAGCCCGTCCGACACGTCTGCGAGGTCCACACTCAGGCGCGTGACGAACTCGTCGGACTCCGCGACGATGCGCGGCGCTCGATACACGACGGGCGCGCCGGCGATGCGCACGGTCACGACGCTGCAGTCGCTGTCGGGCAGGGTCGGCGGCAGCGCGATGGCGAGATCCGCCCCGCGACGCTCGGCATGCAGCGCGAGTCGCGGCCCCGCGAGGAAGCCGGCCGAGAGCGCCTCGTTGCCGATCCCTGGGAGCACGAGCTCGCCCGAATCCGGGCGCTCGAACACGTGCAGATAGAGGATCGTGTCGTCGCCGTCGCGCCGCGTGGTGACGCGTCCCCACGGGAGCGAGCCGAAGGGGCTCGCCTGCGTGCCGTGGATCGCGCCCTGGTGCTTCTTCATCCACGCGCCGATCGCGGCGAGTCGCTCGACAGCCTCGGGTGGGAAGGTGCCGTCCGCGCGCGGCCCGACGTTGAGCAGGTAGTTGCCGCCCTTCGAGGCCACGTCGACGAGCATGCGAATGCAGTCGCGCGCGCTCTTCCAGTTTGCGTCGGCGGCGTTGTAGCCCCAGTGATCGTTCATCGTCATGCAGGTCTCCCAGTCGACGCCAGCCATGCCGGTCGCCGGGATTTCCTGCTCGGGCGTGCCGAAGTCGCCGACGGCCTCGCTCGAACTCGAGAAGCCCGCCATGCCGCCACGGTGCACATCGACGCGGTTGTTGACGAGCATCCACGGATCGAGGTTGCGGCACAGCTCGAACAGCTCCACGCCCTGCTCGTGCGTCCACGTGCTCTCCCACTCGCCGTCGAACCACATCACCGCTGGCTGGTAGCGCTCGACGAGCTCCGTCACCTGGCCGCGCAAGTGGGCGCGGAAGCGCGCGAAGTCGGCGCCCTCGCTCGAGCGCGTCTCCCACGGGCGCCGCGGCAGGTAGTCGGGGTGTTGCCAGTCCATGATCGAGTGATAGGTCGCAAAGCGCACGCCGTGGCGATCGCAGGCGGCCTTGAGCTCGCCGAGCAGGTCGCGCTTCGACCTGGTGCTGCCCATGTCCCACTCGCTCCAACGCGAGTCGTACAGCGCGAAGCCGTCGTGGTGCTTGCTCGTGATCACGAGGTACTTCATGCCGGCGTCCGCCGCCATGCGCGCCCACGCGTCGGCGTCGAAGCTCACCGGATCGAACTGCGGCAAGAAGCGCTCGTATTCCGCGAGCGGAATGCGCGCCGAGTCGCGGATCCACTCGCCGTACCCCGTGCGCTCGCCCCACTCGCCCGCCGGAATCGCATACAGGCCCCAGTGGATGAACATCCCAAAGCGCGCCTCGCGCCACCACGCCATGCGCTCGTCCTGACTCGCAGGCCCCGCCGCGCGATCCGCGCTCTCACCCTTCGGCGGCACGCAGCTGTCCGGACCCCGATGCGTCCCCTGCGGCTCGCTCCTGCAACCCGCGAGCATCGCCGCCCACAGCACCACGCTTCCGCCTCGCCCGATCCTCATGCTCCGCCTCTCGTTCGTGTTGTGCGCGAGCCTAGCGTTCCCGCTGTCGCGTCGCGCCGGGCCGGGCCGGGAGCTACTCCAGCGGAATGCCGGTGCGGTTGGAGATGTCGCGCAGGTCCTCGACGACCGGGAGGACGAGCGGGATGCCGTTGCGGGAACGCTCGCGCTCGGATTCGCGCTCGGGGTCGCCGGGGATCAGCGGGCCCGTGGTTCCGGGGGCGGGCTTCGTCGCACGGAAGGTGCGGACGAGGTCGTCGATCTGGCGCTTGAACTCGGTCGGATCGATAAAGCCCGCGATCTGCATCGCGCCGAAGAAGTGGCCGATGCCCTTGCCGACGGAGCGCGCGGGAATCTCTTGGCGCAGCGCGAAGGGCGGCGTGAACGGGCCCCAGTTGGCGCCGGAGAGCACGGCGACGAGCACGTCGACCATCATGCCCAGCGCGTAGCCCTTGTGACCTCCGTGCTCGCGATCGGAGCCGAGCGGCAGCAGCGCACCGCCGTCGATCATGCCCTGCGGATCGTCCGTGACGCGGCCATGGCGGTCGATGGCCCAGCCGTGCGGGATCTTCTCACCCTTGCGCTTGGCGATCTCGATCTTGCCGTACGCCACGGCGGGCGTGGCGAGGTCGATCACGATCGGCGGCTCCTCGAGTCCGGGGAACGCGATCGCGATCGGGTTGGTGCCGAGCATGCGTTCCGCGCCCCACAACGGCGCCACGAGCTTGGTCGAGTTCGTCATCGACCAGCCGATCAGGTCGCGCTCGAGCGCCTTCAGCGGGTAGTAGCCCGCGATGCCGTAGTGGTTCGTGTTGCACACGCTCACCCAGCCGGAGCCGACGGCGGCGGCCTTCTCCATTGCGATCTCGTTGGCCCACGGACCGACGACGAGGCCGAGCCCGTTGTCGCCGTCGACGGTCGCGGTGCTCGCCGTCTGCCGCACGACCTTCGGCTGCGGGCGCGGGTTGATGCGCCCGAGCTCGAGCATGTCGAAGTACGTATGCAGGCGCGCGACGCCATGCGAGTCGATGCCGCGCAGGTCGGCGGCGGAGAGCACCTCGGCGGCGAGCTCGGCATCGCGACGCGACACGCCAAAGTGCTGGAACACGCGCGCGCTGAACTCGCGCAGGCGCTCGGGAGCGAAGTTGCGTGTCTCGACCATGGCTAGAGGAGCGGCTGGGCGTGGGTCGCGATGTGCTCGCCAATGGCGAGCGACGCGGTGGCGGCAGGCGAAGGTGCGTTGAGAACGTGCACGACGCGGCCCTCGCGCTGCACGAGGAAGTCGTCGACGAGGCTGCCGTCGGGCCCGAGCGCCTGCGCGCGCACGCCCGCGTCGGCGGGGACGAGGTACTCTTCGCGAATGTCGGGCACGAGCCGCTGCAGCGCCTTCGTGAAGGCGCGCTTGGAGAACGAGCGCCACATCTCGCCCATGCCGGCGCGCCAGTGCTTCGCGGCGAGCTTCCAGAAGCCCGGATAGCCCAGCGCATCGGCGAGCTCGGTCAGGCGGATGTCGTCCCAGTGGTAGCCCTCGCGCGCGAGCGCGAGCACCGCGTTCGGGCCGCACTCGACGCCGCCGAGCGCCATGCGCGTGACGTGCACGCCGAGGAACGGGAAGCTCGGGTCCGGCACGGGGTAGATGAGATGGCGCACGAGGTGCCACGCGGACGGCACGAGCTCGAAGTACTCGCCGCGGAAGGGCACGATGCGCGCGGGGCGGCGCGCGCCGGAGAGCTGCAGCACGCGGTCACTGTGCAGGCCGGCGCAGTTGATCGCGACGGGCGTCTCGAACTCGCCTGCCGTGCTCTCGACCACGACGGAACCGGAGCGCGATGCGAGTCCCGTCACGCGCGCACCGAACACGACCTCGCCGCCCGACACGCGCAGGTCGGCCGCGAGCGCTCGGCACATGCCGCGGTAGTCGACGATGCCTGTCACCGGCACGTGCAGCGCGCGCACGCCCGCGCAGTGCGGCTCGAGCTCGCGCAGGCGCTCGGGGCCGATCTCCTCGTTCGGCACGCCATTGGCCCGCGCACGCTCAGCGATCTTCGCGAGCTGCGGAAGCTCGGCCTCGCTCGTCGCCACCACGACCTTGCCGCAGGTCTCGAAGCGCACCTCGCGCTCGCGACAGAAGCTCTCGAGCAGCTCCTTGCCCCGCAGGCACGTGCGCGCCTTCATCGAGCCGGGCTTGTAGTAGATCCCGGAGTGGATGACGCCGGAGTTGCGCCCGGTCTGGTGGAGCGCGAGGTCGGCTTCCTTTTCGAGCACCACGACGCGCGAGCCGCTGCGGGCGCGGGCCATCATCCACGCGGTCGCCAGCCCGACGATCCCGCCACCCACGACCACCACACCTGCCGTGCGCATGCTGCGCGAGACAGTAGCAGGTCGCGCCAAGCCGCTCGAACGCGGGCCGAGCGTTTTCATTCCTGCGGGAGCGCGCTCGCGGACTCGCCGCCCATGCGAACGACGCGAGCGCGCGCAGCTTCAGGAACTGCTCCCCGCGGGCAAGGAAGCGAGCCATGTCGCAGCCCTGCTCAGCCCCAGCACGGCGGTTGCTCGCGCCGGCGGGAGGACGCACGCCGCCCGCTCGCTCGGACACCCTTAGAAGTTCTCACCACCGCCCTCGCGCCCTCCGACTCCGACCGCTCCACAATGCCCGCTTTCCTTCAGGGCAGCCGAGCCGGAAGGCCGATTACCGGTCTGTCATGGGGTGCTCAACACCCACGATACGACACACGTTCACCGTCGTGGCGCGCGGGCGCCACGGGCCGACGTCGGGGACATTCGGATCTGGGAATCACCGCGGGTTCCTGTCCGTCCCGCGTGCCGCGCCGTACGCCACGGCGGCGAACCCTCGTCCGCGCGCTCAGCCGCCCCGTCCACCAAGCGGCGAACGGGCATCCGTACTAGCGCAGCTCGTGAATCCAGCGACGCTCGGTCACGCGGAAGGCCCCGTAGGCGACGAGCATGTAGAGCCCGCATACCGTCGCGAAGTAGAGCCACTCGCTGGTGGCGGCAGCAGTCGTGGACTCCTCGCGCACCCAGTACTCGAGCACGGCCGTCGCGGGCCGAGAGACGGTTGCCAACGACAGTAGGCCCGTCAACGAGCCTTGCCATGTCGAAGCGGAGGACTCGAGGTACGCCGAGAAATCCCCCACGGGGCCGTACGGCGACGAGGGGTCGTCCCACGGGAGCGTGGCGTGACCGAACACGACGCGACTGAGCAGGACCTGCAGCAGCAACGCGATCGGGAGGAGCATCACGGCCACGCGCTCGCTCGGAGAACGCGTCGAGAGCACGAGGCCGACGAGCGCTCCGGCCACGGACGTGAGCCACAGCACGAGCCACGAGCCGAGGAATGGGACGCGCGCGAGCTGGTCTGCGGTGGATCCAAGTCCGAGCGCGGCACGCGCCGCTGCTGCGGCGCCTTCGGGCTCCACCAGAATCAGCGGAGCGAAGATCGAGGCCGCCACCTGCAGGCACAATGCGACGAGCGTGAGCGTCGCCGCAGCCCACACGACCTTGCCAATGATGTAGGCACCTGGCGTCAACGCCACGAGACGATCGCGCACATAGAGCTTGCGCTCGCGCACCACCTCGCGCACGGTCAGGGTCATGCCCATCCACAGGGCAGCCACCACGAGGAAGAAGTGAATCGGAGCGGAGTTTGGAGCTTCGTGCTGGGCGAGGATCGTCAGCAGTGCGAGCAGGAACGGTTGAGAGAGGTTGAGTGCGGCAGAGCCGGGATCGCGCCAGAATCCGAGGTTCGAGCGACGCACCACGACCGGCAGTTGCTCGAGCAGGCGCGGGTCAGCCCGCCGTCGCTCCGGCGCTCGCAGCCCGCGCCTTGCCCGTCCGCTCGCTCCATCGCCGCTGTCCGAGTCCGAGTCGGATGCTCGCACCACGGTGCTGCTCACGCCTTGGCGCAGGTCCTGCAGCCGCTCGAACAGATCGACGAGGTTGCGCACGCCGAAACGCGGGAGCAACTCCGAAGGTGCTCCGAAGTACGCCAGGGTCCCGCACTTGCCCTTGCCGTTCGTGCGCGGCTCCAGCCCAAGCACGAAGACATCGTCGAAGTAGTTCATCGTGTCGAGCGTGTGAGTCG
This sequence comes from Planctomycetia bacterium, assembly GCA_005778045.1. The sequence continues at coordinate 3,229 of SXKQ01000147.1, read as the reverse complement.
TGCACACGACTGTCAGCCCGCGCCGCGCCAGCCCGCGAAGCACGTCCATCAGCCGCGCCGCCACTCCCGGGTCGAGGCCGCTCGTCGGCTCGTCGAGCAGTAGCACCTGCGGCCTCATCAAGAGCTCGATCGCCACGCTCACCCGCTTGCGCTGCCCGCCGGACAGCACCCCCACCTGCTTCGCCCGGTGCTGCGCCAGATCGACTTCCTCGAGGACCGCTGCCAGTCTCTGCCGCCGCTCCTCGGGCGCCACCTCGGGCAAGCGCAGCCGACCCGCGAGCTCGATGCTCTCTTCCACCGTCAAGGTGAGTTGGACGAGGTCCTCCTGCGTCACAACGCCCAGTCGCGCGCGGTACTCGTCCTCGTGCTCGCGAACGGTCTTGCCATCTCCGAAGCGAATCTCGCCCTGATCTGGAGCAATCGTGCTCGAGAGACACCCCACCAGCAGGCTCTTCCCCGCGCCGCTCGGCCCGAGCACCCCGACGAAGCTGCCCGCGCGCAGCCTGCAGTCGATGCCCTTCAGCAACACCAGACCGTCGCGAATGACACCGACGCCCGCGAGCTCGATCCCATCTCCTACTCCGGCATCGAGCAGCTGCAGTGCCTGATCGTCGAAGCGGTAGTCCGGTCCGGAGGCAAAGCGCACCACGTCGCCGTTCTTCAACGCGACGCGTACCACGCGCGTGCCGTTCACCGTCGTGCCGAACTTCGCGCCCGCATCGACCAGCAGCCAACCCGCCGCGTCCGGCTCCACCCGACAGTGCTGCCCCGAAACGGAAGGATGCGCCAGCACCACATCGTTCTCACGCGAACGCCCCACGCTCGTCACCCGCCCAGAGGGGAGCGGCACCCTTCTCGGCCACATGTCGTTGCCATTCATCATTCCGTCTTCTCCGCTCCGAGTCCTCAGCTGGTTGAAGCGAGCGTTAGAGGCCGCACCGCCAGCTGGATTCCCGGCTCGCGGCGCGGCGCACATCGATTCGGGCCACACGCCATGGTGCAACCCTGGACCCTTGCCCTGGACTCCTCGGAGCGCGCTCGCCTGCGCCGTTGGCGACTGCGATTCTGGCTCGTGGGTACTCGAGGCACGGAACCCGTTGTTGTCGTTGCGGTTGGCCGGCCTGTCGTCGTTGCGATTCGAGGCACGGCAGTTCCTGTCGTCGTTGTTCCAGGAGCCGCCGCGCAACACGCGGTGCCGTGTAGTGGGGCGAAGACCCGCGGCAGAGTCTATCCGAGACAGGCGCCCACGCCAGCCCGTGCCAAGACACGCCGCTGCAGGCCCTTGCCAGTTGCCTGCCCAGCATGAGAGAGCCAAGCACACACGGAGGCGGACAGGCGCTGAGGCGCAATCTGCTGTGCGAGCACCAGATTGTGTAGTTTTCGGAGCCTGAGCGTCGCCCTGCGGATCGAGCGACCTCCGAGCCGCACGCGTCCCTTCTGTACGGTGAAGCCGAGGAACGGAACCTCTGCTTCACAGCTGTGAACCCCTCCCTTGCGAGCGTGCAGCTTCAATCTCAGCCCGGCTAGTGCTTGCTCGATGCGTCCGCGAGTCTCCCAGAGAGCATCCTTGTCATCCGCGAACACGAGAAAGTCGTCGCAATACCGCAGGTAGGCGCCGGCGCCCCATCTGTCCGTGATCTCATGATCCAAGCGGTCGAGCACGACGTTGGCCAGAAACTGCGAGGTCAGGTTCCCGATCGGCAGGCCAACCCTGCGCGTGAGCGGCGTCAGCAAGTCATCACCAGAAAACCAAAGCTGCACATGTTCCTGAGGGTTGCTGCGATCAACGACCCGCTCCATTACATCGAGAAACGACCTATCCTGAATCACGCTCCGCAGGCAGGCCTTCGCCACTTCGTGATCCATGCTTGGAAAAAACTTGGCGATGTCGCCTTTCAGCACATATTTATATTGACGGCTCCATTGGACAGCTTGACGCAGCGCCCGATGCGTGCCTTTGCCGCGCCGACATGCATAACTGTGAAAGATGAACCGGCGCTCGAAATGTGGTTCGAGAATACCAACTAGAGCGTGATGCACAACGCGGTCGGCGAATGGAGCCGCGCTGATCAGGCGCCGCTTCGGGTCGTGAATCCAAAAAGACTTGTAGGCTCCCGGATTCCATACTTCCGTGGCAAGCGACTTCGCAAGCTCGAAGCAACTAGGTTCGAGATTGAGCAAGAAGGCGGATACATCCCGCTTGTGACGCTTGCCTCGCGCCGCACGCCGCGAACAGCGCATCAGGTAGCCTGGGTCGCAGATCTGCCGGAAGAGTTCACCGTTGCGGCCGATACCTTTCGCCATGCTCCCACCTGATTTCCGAGCTCATGCATATTTCGGGCTGCGTAGATCCACTGCCGCTCAGAGAGCAAGTGCAACTCGAAGGCAATGCGAACCAAATGACGCGCGGACTGAAGACGAGCGTTCCCGATGGACAGGGCAGATTCGCGTGCCGCGCCTTTGGAGTACTGAGCGATCACCAAGTTCTCCAATACGTCGAGCATCGCAGCCTCCAGCCGCGTACCCATCCCATAGCGAGTCGTGCGGGGGAACTTCCCGACGGCCGGAATGAGCCAGCGTACAAGGTCGGATGCCAACACCACCGCGGCAGGCTCGGACCTGCGGGCCGCGTGCGAACCCGACGGCGACTGCCCGATCGGTAAAGCGGATTCTGTTGGATCCCAAGACTCGCTTTTCATTTTTTTGAAAAAGAAATATGGAAAAGAGAAAAAGTAACTACGGAGTCCTCGAGGCACGGAACCCGCGGCTGTCGCCGCGGCTGGCCGGCCTGTCGACGAGGCGAATCGAGGCACGGCAGTACCTGTCGTCGAAGCTCCAGGAGCCGCCGCGCAACACGCGGGTATCCCCCGTGCTCGGCCCCGCGGGATCTACCACTCCGCCGGAGCAGCGAGCGTACTCGCTGTCGGAGTACCAGTCCGAGCACCACTCCCAGACGTTGCCCAGCATGTCGTGGAAGCCCAGCGCGTTGGCACGCTTCTGGCCCACGGGGTGCGTGGTCGAGCCGGAGTTGCCCCTGTGCCACGCGACGGCGTCCAGCTCGCCGTAGCGAGCGGCCGTGCTACCGGCGCGGCAGGCATACTCCCACTCCGCTTCCGTCGGCAGACGCAGGCCCGTTTTCTGGAGGAAGCTGGCGATGTCGTCGTGGCTCACGGTGTCCACCGGAGCCTGAGGCTCTCTCGACTCGGCGGACGGGTTCGAGCCCATCGCG
>SXKQ01000146.1 GCA_005778045.1 Planctomycetia bacterium | reverse complement strand
GCGCGCGCCGCCTCGGTCGTCGCGTTGAGCGCGAGCACGTTGGCCTGCTGCGCGATGGCATTGATCGTCCGCAGAATCTTGCCGATCTCCTCGCTGGAGCGATCGAGCTCGGATACGGTCCCGTTGGGCGCGTCCGCGGTTTCCACGGCCGCGCGCGCCACCTTGGCCGTCGCGCAGGCGCTGCGCGCGTTGTCCCCGATCGACTGGCTCATGCCGCCAGTGTTCTCGGTGATCGTGAGTATCGAGCCCGAGAGCTTGGAGGCCGCGTCGGCGACCACGTGAACCTGCGTCGCGGTCCGACGCGCCTCCGAGCTCATCTGCTGGCTGACGGCACCTAGTGTCTCGGAGGAGCGCACGCGCGCTTTGGCCGAGTATCGGGTGCGCTGCAGGCTGCCGCGGAGGTCGACGAGCAGGCGTGCGAGAGCCTCGTCCATGCGCCCGATCGCGTCTTCGCCGCGCATGTCGGTCTGAACCGTGAGGTCGCCGTGCGAGGTCGCGTCTACGCTCTGAAGCATGCGCTCGACCTTCTGCTGGAGCTCCTGCGCGCTGCGCACCTCGCACTCTGACAGCGCGCGCGCACGACGCTCGGCCGCGAACTTCTTGGTGCCAGTCTATCGGCTCACCAGAGTCCCGGCGCACCGGTCAGCGTCGCCGTGGACCGCGCAGAGAACGAGCTCGATGCTCTCTCCGCCGATGTCGACCGGCACCTCGAGCGACAGCTTGTCTTCGTCGCGCAGGAAGCGCGCCTGCCCGCGCGGATCGCGGAAGAACCGCGCCAGCGGCTGGCTCTGCAGTCGCTCGGGAGACATGTCGGCGCCAAGTCGCGCAAGCGCACGGCGCGCAGCCGGATTGATGTGAACGAGCGTCCGCGAATCGTTGGCGTGCGTCACGCACGCTGCCGAGTTCTCGACTAGGGCGGCGACGCGCACTGCTTCCGCGTCCAGCATCTGGGTCCGCTGTGCGGCCTCTTCCGCGTTGCGTGCAGTGCGCCCCATAGCGACCGCGCTGGCCTCGGTGGTTTGCTTCCTCGCGGAAAGCGCGGCGGCGCTCTCTTCCAGACGTCGCACGGTGGCCGCGGCGGGCTGGGCCATGCGCCCGATCTCGTCCTTGCTGTCGAAGCCGGCGAGCGCGGCGATGTCGTCGGACTCGAGTACCGTCACGGCCATGTCGAGCGGACGGGCGATGAGGCGTGCGACGCAGAGTCCGGGCGCGAACGCCAGAGCGGTGCAGGTGGCGAGGCACGCGAGCGCGACGTGCGCGTCTTCCGCGATGAACTCGCCGAGGCTGGTCTCGAGCCGGTCAAACACCGCTTGCACCTCCGGGATGCGCTCGCCGGCTTGCGCCGGCCGTCCCTGCGCGCGCAGGTCGACCAGCTGCGTCCAAGCCTAGATGTACTCCTCCACGTCGGGCCGCGCACGCTCGATGGCAGCGCGCATGCGCGGCGCGAGGTCGATCGCGCCGAGCGCTCCGAGATAGCCGCGGAAGTTCTCCGAGAACGCCGCCGTCTCCTGCACCGCGGCCTCCATGGCCTGCGCATCGCCGTCTTCCCCGACGAACAGCGTGCGATCGACGCACGCGAGCATGCCGTCGTGCCTCATGTCGCACACGTCGTACTACGGACGGCGGGGAGCTGCGTGCAGCCGGCATCGATGGTCGCCTCGCTCAGGCGTCTCGTGACCAAGAGCCCGGCCGCTCCCACGAAGCCGATGCCGAGGAGCGCGAGGGAGACGAGCAGGTAGAGCTTGCGGGCGACGGAGAGGTTGCGGATCCAGAGCATGGTGGGGCGTGAGAGTCCTGCGCGGACGCAGCCGGGGGGCGGCCTCCCATTGTCCCCACGCCCTCAACCCATTTTGCAGGTCCGAAAAGCTGCGCGGCCGTTCTCGGGCTCAGCGCCCGATTTCTAGGTCATTCTTCCTGCTGGGAGGCACCGAGAAGGCGCCCGAGAGGTTTTCGCTTGGCTTGTCCGCGCGTCGGGAGCGCGCAAAGCACTCCGTGAGCAACGCACGGTGCGGCGAGTCCTTGCGGACGTACACGAGCACCCACCAGGGCTCGCCCCACGCGTCGCCGAGCCGGTAGCTCGCGACGAACTCGCAGCGGTCGCGCAGCCACACCATCTCGCACCAGAACGACTCATCGACGCGCGCCGGATCCCAGTACTCGAACAGCACGCTGCCGCGACCACTGCGCGTGCGACGCACGTGTGCGCAGTTGAAGTTCGGGTCGTCCGCCGCGGTCGTCGATCCCGGCGCCGCCGGCGGGAGGAGCGAGAACGTGAGGTCGGGCTGCAGCGACTCGAGGTACGACCAGAGCTCGGCCACGCTGACGGCGCTGCGACCGCTGGCGCGATTGTTGTTGAGCCCGATCCAGTCGATCGCGCGCAGGCGCGAGAACCACGGCACCTGGCCGGCTGCCGAGAGCAGGATCGAGGCGTCCTGACCGAGAGCGGTCTCGCCGAGGTCTAATCCGAGTCGCGCGAGCGCGTTTCTCGGCCGATGCTCGGGCCACCACGACGTGGCCACGCTGCGCGGATGCGAGACCCAGCGCATGAGCGGAGCGCCCGGCGAGCTTGCCAGCAGCGGCAGCGCGAATGCGCCGCACCCCAAGGTGGTCGCGAAGCCCGCGAGCGAGCGGCTGCGAAGCCAGCAGAGCGCGGCTACCAGCGCCGCGAAGAAGGGCGCGAGGAGCGGGTACTCGTAGCGGAATCCGGCGGCCATCTCGTGAATGGCTCGCGCAAAGGCCAGCGCCACGAGGGTGGCCGGAAGCAGCAGCCAGAACCCGCGTCGCACGGCCTCGGAAGGCGCCCGCACGGCTGCCGCCAGCGCGAGCACGACGAGTCCGAGCGGAATCAGCCGCTGCACCGCGAATCGCGCGGTTACACCGGCGCCGGGCAGCGCGGAGCCGCTCGAGCCGAAGATCCCGTTCGACACCTTCACGTGGAAGGAGTTCGAAAGGACATGTCCGAAGTAGCTCCAGCGCCAGAGCGCGAGCAGGGAGAGTGCACCGATCAGGGACAGGCCTAGGGGCAGCACGCGTCGCACGCTGGCCGACCAGCCTAGATTCTCGCGACCGAGGAAGGCGAGCGCGGCAAGGTACAGGAGGCCGAGCAACCCGCCTTCGGGCCGCGTGAGCGCAAGCGTCACGAACGCCACGAGTCCGAGCGCGGACCTCCAGGGCCCGAGCCTGCGCTCCTCGCTCGCCACGACCAGCGCGGCCCACGCGACCACGCCGACGTGTGCGCCGAGGAAGAGCAGCGAGTCCATGCCCGATGCAAGGTGAGTCGCGGTCTCGGGCAGCAGCCCGACGAGCAGCATCACCGCCAGCCCCGCTAGGCAGCCCGACCACGGTGGAGCACGGGCGATGGAAGCTCCGACCCCGCCGAGGCCGAGTCCCATGGCGATCAGGAGCGCGATACCCAAGGCCCGCGTGAATGCCAACGGATCGATCCCGAGCTCGATGGCCGCGGCGCAGGCGAACACGTGCAGGAGGCTCGACGCGCCCGAAGTCGGCTCCGCGTCCGTCGCGTTGTAGCGCAGCCCGTGCCCCTCGGCCACGTTGCGCGCGTAGACGTACGTGATGTAGGCGTCGTCCGCCGGCTCGTCCTTGTGGTCCGCGACCACACACGCGAACAACCACGCGAGGAAGCCGATGCCCACGACGACGAGCAGCTTCTCCAGCAGGGTCGATTGCGAACGCGTCTCGTGCATCGTCAGGGCGGCCACCGAGGTCCGGGCGGGCCCCATCATGTCGGGTCGTCGGCCCCCTCGGAAGTGCAGGCCGGACGTCGAGCGCGGCGAGCGCTCCCAAGGTCGGGACAGGCGAGCCGCCGTGCCGCGCCGGCCACGGGCGCTTGGGAGCAGGGTCGATAACGTCTATCGTCCGTTCCACGGCCCCCATGAGCTCCACGGAAGCCGCTCCGCTCCTGCGCGAGCCCGTCGCCGCCGCCCTCGGTCGCGCCACGGGTCTGGCCGCGCTGTGCGGCGCCGCCATCGGACTGCTCGAGAGCGCCAAGGTGCTCGCCACGTCCGATGCGCGCTACGTCCAGTGGGCCGCGCGCCTCGTCAGCACCGGCGCGCTCGGCTACGCGCTGGTCGCCGCCCTGCTCGCGCTGCCCTGCGCGCTGTTCGCGCTCGCGCTCTTCGGCCGGCCCCAGTTCCGCGCCGCACCGGCCTCCACCTGCGCCGCTCTCGGCTCCGCGCTGTCCGTCGCGCTGTTCGCGCTCGCGGGCTGGGTACCCGCGGAGCTCGCACTGCCCTGCGCGCTCGCGGCGACGGCGGTGATGCTCGCGCTCAAGGAGATCCTCGCGTGGTGGCCGCTCGCGACGCGCGTCGCGACGTGGTGGTCCCTCTTTGGCCTCGGCTCCGCGGCGTGCATCGCCCTCGTGGCCGTGCGTCTCGCCGAGGGCCCGGTGCAGTGGCTCGCGGGAGCGCTCGCGCTCGCCAACCTCGGGCTCGCGATCGCGAGCTTTCGCGGTCGCCGCGCACCGCACGCCGCGACGCTCGGCGGACTGGCCCTCATCGCGCTCGTGTCGCTGGCCGCACCGCACCGTCGTGTGCCCGAGATCTCGAGCGCCGGAAAGACGGACGTGCTGCTCGTGAGCATCGACACGCTGCGCGCCGATGCGCTCGGGTGCTACGGCAATCCGCGCGCGCAGACGCCGACGATCGATGCGCTCGCGGGCGAAGGCGTGCTGTTCGAGGACGCGACCTCGCAGGCGAACACCACCGTGCCTTCGCACGTGACGATGCTCTCGGGCCTCTACCCGATCGAGCATGGCGCCGTGTCGAACGGCCGACCGATCTCCAGTCGCGCGCGAACTCTCGGTGACCTGCTCGCGCGCACGCACCAGTCGGGCGCCTTCGTGTCCGGCTTCACGCTCGTCGACGAGTCGTGTGGCCTCGCCTCGCGCTTCGACTGGTACGACGACCAGCTGCTCGCGTGGCGCTGGCTCCCGAGAGTCGTCGAGCGCCTGCACCTCGTCGGCGCACTGATCCGCTTCGTCGAGCGGCGCGGGCTCGACATTCGCCGCGCGGACCGGCCGGCCGCGGAGACCGTGGACGCGGCGCTCGAGTGGCTCGGCACGCGCGGCGACGAGCCGCTCTTCACGTTCGTGCACCTCTACGACCCGCACGTGCCCTACGAGCCGCCTTCGGAGTTCGCGCGCCTGCACGACGCGAACTACGAGGGCTCACGCAACTGGTACGAGCTCGACGCGGGAGCGCGGGAGCGACTGGTGCAGGATCCGGCGCAAGTCGCGTACATGAGGGCGCTCTACGCCGGAGAGGTGAGCTACGCGGATGCGCAGCTCGCGCGCCTGCTCGAAGGCCTGCGCGCCTCGGGACGCCTCGAGCGCACGCTGGTGATCCTCGCCAGCGACCACGGCGAGGGCATGGGCTCCCACGGCTACTGGTTCGACCATGGGACGTTCCTGTTCGACGAGGAGCTGCACGTACCGCTCGTGCTGCGCTTGCCGGACGCTGCGCACGCGGGACGTCGCGTGACGGAGCAGGTGCGCTTGCTCGACGTTGCCCCAACCGTGCTCGATGTACTCGGACTGCAGCCCGCGACGCCGCTCTCCGGGGCGAGCCTCTTGCCTCTCGCACAGGGCCTGCCCGACGACCGTCGCCGCCCGTCCTTCGCGCTCGCCGACCTCGCGGGCTCGCTCTCTGGATTCCAGCTGCGCGGCCAGCGCCAGTCGCTGCGCACTGCGCGCTGCAAGCTCGTCTGGACCTCGTCGCACTGGCTCGACGCCGAGCGTGTCCGGGAGCGCGAGGAGTTCTACACGCTCGACACGGACCCCGGCGAGCTGCGAGACCTGCGCTCGAACGGAGCGGTCCCGTTCCAGCCCTTCGACGAGCTACAGCGCGACCTATCCACGTGGCGCGAGCGCACCGGCAGCGCCGAACATGATGCGGAGCTGCGCGACGATGTCGTCGAGCAGCTCCGCAAGCTCGGCTATCTCTGAGCGCGCGTCAGATGAACTTGGTGATGCCCGGGATCGCGACGGGCGGCGTCGCGATCGAAGTCCACTCGTAGGAGGCCGGGGCGAGGTTTTCCTGGCTGTTCCACGCCTGCTCCCACGTCAGCGTCTGGCCCGTGTAGGCGGCCATGCGAGCCATGATCGCCATCATCGTCGACTTGCACATGTAGTCCGAGTTGTCGATCACCGCGCCCTTGCGAATCGCGGCAAACAGCTCGTCGTGCTCGTTCTGGTACATGTCGTCCTGCTCGCCCTCGACCTCGCGGTAGCGCCAAGCCTTCTCGCCCTCGATCGAGTGCGACTGCAGGTGCGCGATGCCCTGCGTGCCGAACACCTGGTCGCTGACGTCGCTCGACGCGCCGTTCCACTGGCGGCAGGAACTGAACACCTTCACGCCGTCTTCGTAGTCGAAGACCGTGTTGAAATGGTCGTAGATGTTGCCCCACTTCTCCTCGGTGCGCTGGGCGCGCCCGCCGCTGGCCGTCACGCGCTCGGGGTACTTGTCGCCGAGCGCCCACGCGACCTTGTCGAGCGAGTGGATGTGCTGCTCGACGATGTGGTCGCCCGAGAGCCACGTGAAGTAGAGCCAGTTGCGCATCTGCCACTCCATGTCGCTCCACTCCGGCTGCCGCCCGCGATGCCACAGGCCGCCCGTGTTGTAGGTGGTCTGCGCCGCGAGGATCTTGCCGATCGCGCCATCGTGCACGCGCCGGATCGTCTCGCGCTTCTTCTTTTCGTAGCGGTAGCACAGGCCCGAGACGACGTTGAGCTTCTTCTGCCGTGCGAGCTCGCAGGCGGCCATCACGCGCCGTACGCCGGGCGAGTCGGTCGCGATCGGCTTCTCGACGAACATGTGCTTGCCCGACTGCGCCGCGTACTCGACCTGCATGGGCCGGAAGTGCGGCGACGTGGCAAAGAGCACGACGTCGACGGCGTCGATCACGCGCTTGTAGTTGTCGAAGCCCGTGAACTTGTGATCGTCGTCCACCTTGACGCGCGCGCCGAACTCGGGGTTCGCCTTGAGGGACTTGAGCGCCGTCTCGACGTGGTCCGCGAACGCGTCCCCCATCGCCACGAGCTCCACCTGCGGATCGGCGCTCAGCGCTTGCGCCGCCGCACCCGTGCCGCGGCCGCCGCAGCCCACGAGGCCCACGCGCAGCACGTCGGTGCCGCTCGAGTGGAAACCGAGCGTGCCTGCGGGCAGAGCGCTGGCGACGGCTCCGGTCGCGATTACCACGCCACCGGTGCGCAGGACGTCGCGGCGGCTCGGGCTCGACACGTTCTTCTGGGGCTCGCTCGTCATCGAAAGATGCTCCTCAGGGACTGCAGTTCGCGGGGGCGATCAACGGAGACAGGATACGCGCCTCGAAGCCCTTCGTGGCGACGCTTTCGATCCCGATGGGTGTCTCGCGCGCGATGCGGGCCTCGCAGCCGGCGCGCGCGGCGAGCGAGAGCCCGGCCTGCGGCCCGAGCACGCACAGCGCCGTCGCGAGCGCGTCCGCCGAGGCCCCGTCCGCGGCGAGAACCGAGGCCGAGGTGCGCGAGACGAGCGCGCGTCCCGTGCGCGGGTCGACGATGTGCGAGTGGCGCACTCCGTCGAGCTCGAGGGATTGGAATGCGTCACCCGACGTCGCGATCGCCGCGTGGGAGAGTTCGAGCGACAGGCTGGCGATTTCATCGCTGAAAGGCCGGACCGTCACGAGCCACCCGGCGCGCCCGGGCGGCGCAGCGCGGACGGCGATGTCGCCGCCACCATCGACGAGCGCGCTCTCGATCCCGTGGCGCGCGAGCGTGTCGAGCGCAACGTCGAGCGCGTAGCCCTTCGCGATGCCGCCGAAGTCGAGCTGCATGCCGGGCCGCGCGAGCGCGACGCTGCGAGACCGCGGCTCGAGCTCGAGCGCCTGCCAGCCCGTGCGCGCGAGCGCGTCGGCCAGCCGAGCTGCGTCGGGCAGCTCGCCCTGCCGCCGCGCGCGCCGCCACAGCGCGACCAGCGGCCCGACCGTCGGATCGAAGGCCCCTCCCGAGAGCTGCGCGTACAACTGCGCGAGCGCGCTCACGCGCCACGTGTGCTCGGACACCACCACAGGCTCGCCGTTCCCGCTCCGCTGCGAGATGCGCGCCACCTCGCTGTCGTCGCGGTAGTCGCTGAGGAGCGCATCGAGCTCCTTCACGTGCGCGAACGCGTCCGCCGCCGCGCGGCCCGCCAGGCTCTCGCTCGGTGCATACAGCACGACGCGAAACTGCGTCCCCATCGCCGCGTCCTCGAACTCGAAGCGCTGCGGAGCCGCGCAGCCAGCGATAAATAGCGCCAGCGCAAGCCAAAGGACGGTCCTTCGCACGATTTCCATACAGGGCCTCCGGTGACGGGATGGCGCGAGCAGCCTAACCTCTCCCGTGATGCTCACGTTCGCCTTCGCCGCCGTCGCGCTCGCGCTCCCGCTCGCCCCGCAGGGCGAGGTCTTCGTCTACCCGGACCTTCCCGCGGGCCTGCCCGCACCGCTCCCCAACCCGGACGCCGAGGCCGCGAGCGAGAAGGACATGAAGCGCTACGTCGAGCGCATTCCGGGCTCCGACGTGAGCTTCACCATGCTCCCGATTCCCGGCGGCAAGTTCGCCATGGGAAGCCCCGACAGCGAGGCGGAACGCAAGCCCGACGAGGGACCCGTGCACGAAGTCGAGATCGCGCCCTTCTGGCTCGAGGAGCACGAGCTCACGTGGGACGAGTTCCGCCTGTTCCAGTTCAAGCTCGATATCGAGCTGCGCAAGTCGGGGCGCTTCGCCGCGGGCGAGAACGACACGTGGGCCGACGCCGTGAGCCGCCCCACGCCGCCTTACGTGCCGATGGACTTCGGCATGGGCATCGAGGGCTTTCCCGCCGTGTGCATGACCGAGTTCGCCGCGCGCCACTACACGAAGTGGCTCTCGATGAAGACCGGGCGCTTCTATCGCCTGCCGACCGAGGGCGAGTGGGAATACGCCTGCCGCGCGGGCACGAAGACCGCCTACTCCTTCGGCGACGACGCGCAGGCGCTGGGCGAGCACGCGTGGCACTTCGACAACGCCGACGGCAAGTACCAGAAGGTGAAGCAGAAGAAGCCCAACCCGTGGGGCCTCTACGACATGCACGGCAACGTGGCCGAGTGGGTGCTCGACCAGCACGACAAGGACTTCTACGCGCGCGCCAAGGACCAGCTCGCGTCGAACCCCTGCAACTGGCCCACGCAGCTCTACCCGCGCGTCGTGCGCGGCGGTTCCTGGGACGACGACCCCGACCGCCTGCGCTCCGCCGCCCGCCGCGGCTCGAGCGCCAACTGGAAGGTGCAGGACCCCCAGCTGCCCAAGTCGATCTGGTACCTCACCGACGCCAAGTTCGTCGGCTTCCGCCTCGCCCGCCCCCTCGCCGCCCCCACCGACTCCGACCGCAAGCGCGCCTGGGACGCCGACCTCGACAGCGTGCAGGAAATCCTCGACCGCCAGCGCAAGGGCGGCCGCTAGCCCCACCACGCCCACAACGCATCAGGCCGCCACGGAGTGCAATCCGCGGCGGCCTGAAGTCTTCGTGCGCGACGCGCTAGGGGACGAGGATGAACTCGAGGGCGTTGGAGAGCTGGGTGGTCTTCGGCGAGGGCGGGTCGCGGAACCAGCATTGGGCGTCGACGATGGTGCCGACGCTGGCGCCGGTGCCGAGGGCGCCGGGGTGGGACGCGAGCCAGTCGAGCAAGTCGAGCGAGATCGTGCCCGTGCAGGTACCGGCGGTGCCACCGGACGAGAGGGTCGAGGTACGCTGCGTCGGGGACTTCACGCACAGGAAGCTCGTGGAGAGGCCCCAGGGCAGGGCCGTGCGGCCGCTCAGGCCGTAGAAGATCAGACCCGACTTGTCGCCTTCGACGTCGATGGCCGTGAGCGTGAAGCCGCTCGTCGCGGTGAGGCTCGGCACGCCGGAAGCGCTGAGCGCGGCGTTGCAGCCATTCGAGGTCGTGCCCGCGGTGCAGTACGCCACGCTCCACGGCGCGCTCGAGAACACGAACACGGAACCCGCGAGCAGGTTCGCACCCGGAGCCATCTGCGGCGCGCCCACCGCATAGTCCGCGAGCCCGTCGGCATCGAAGTCGCCGGCCGCGCAGATTGCGGTCCCGAAGCTGAAGCCGAGCACGCCGACGTCGAGCAGGCTCATGCGCTCCCCGCGCGCGAGGTCCTCGATCGCGACGTAGCTCCCGCCCTTCGCTCCCACGCCAAGCTCGCGCTTCCCATCACCGTTGAGGTCCGCGAGCGTCGCCACGGAGAACCCGAACTGGTCATTCGCGGCGCTTCCCTCGAGCACAGGCGCGAGCGCCAGCGTCGTGGGGTTGAAGTGAAACACCGCGCCCGCATCGGTGCGCGTCCCAAGGTCTTGGGTCGGCGCGCCGATGAGGAGTTCCGAACGACCGTCTCCGTCGAGATCCATTCCTCCGGCCAAGGACGCGCCGAAGCTCGACAGCGACTGGCTACCGCAGACCCCCGCAATGAAAGACTGCGAGGAAGACACGTCATCCCCGACCCAGATGCACTGCCCGCCCGGACCCGGAACTCCGACGCTGAAGTCCGCGTCACCGTCGCCATTGACGTCCCCGGCGTTGGCGACCGCATGCCCGCAGCGACTGCCAGCTGTGGTGAAGACGATCCGCGCACCCATCACACCCGTCGCCCCCGAGATGAAGCCCGCATAGCCCGCATCGACCACGTGGAGGCCGCTCGGACCGAGTGGATAGTCGCTGGAGGGAGCGCCCACGACGAGGTCGGGCACGCCATCGCCATTTTCGTCCGTGCCGCCGGCGACCGAGTAGCCAAACTCCTCGCCGTCGAGCTCGCCGAACACCGTGAGCAGCGGCTGGAGCGTGGCCCCGGAGAGCACGCGCACGCTGCCCGGACGGACCGCCCGGGCCAAGCGCATGGGGTGCGCCGACCGAGATGTCCGTCTCACCATGGGCGTTGAGATCGCCCGCGAGCGCCAGCGCAAATCCGAAGTGGTCGTCGGGCGCGAGCCCCGCGCGGGTCACGAGCACCTGCCCCGTCGCTTCCGACACGAGCGAGGTCGAGCCGTTGTCGACGAGGCCATTCGCGTCGTCGAAGGGCGCGCCGATCACGAGGTCCGCGTGCCCGTCCGCGTTGAAGTCGATGCCGCCGAGCAGCGCCTGACCGCGCCGGTCGCCGGGATCACTGCCGTCGATGCGCTGGATCAGGCTCTGGGCAGAGGCGGGAACAGCGAGGAGAAGTGCAGACGGAATCAGGAGGTACTCCATGGTGCGAACCAAGTGGCGCACCCGTCCTGAACTGAACAGGCCGCGCCGCGAGACTCTCGCACGCTTTCCGCGATCCGGGGGCCCGCCCAGTGCGAGCCCTCGGTCCAAGCAGCGACGGCGGCAGGGGCGAGCCCCACCGCCGTCGGAAGTTGTAGCGCAGCCAGCGCGGGCGGCTAGAGCGCGAGCAGGCCGGGGTTTTCGAGCAGGCGCTTGATGTGGACGAGGAAGCGCGCGCCGTCGGCGCCGTCGGCCAAGCGGTGGTCGACGGAGGCCGAGAAGTTCATGTACTGGCGCACCTCGATCTTGTCGCCCTGCGGGGTCTCGACGACGCCCGGGCGCTTCACGATGCGGTGCACGCCCATGATGGCGATGTCGGGGAAGTTGATGATCGGCGTGGCGAGGATGCCGCCGATGTTGCCGGCGTTGGTGATCGAGAAGGTCGAGCCCTTGAGCTCGTCCGGCTTGACCTTGCCCGAGCGCGTGCGCTCGGCGAGCTCATTCAGCTCAACCGCGAGCTGCAGGATGCCCTTCGACTGCACGTCCTTGATCACCGGCACGATCAGGCCGTTGTCGGTGTCCATGGCGTTGCCGTGGTTGACGTAGCCGCTGCG
>SXKQ01000145.1 GCA_005778045.1 Planctomycetia bacterium | reverse complement strand
GGTGGCGGCCGCGGCGGCGGTTGATCCGACGCGACGGGCCTGAACCCGCGTTCGAACGGCGAGGCGCTCTCGGGATCGGGGGCGCCTCGCGTCGTTGCGGTGGGCGCAAGGCACCGGAATCAAGTTCCGGACCTGAGGCGCTGGGGCGCCGCTGGCGCGATGGGGTGGACGCAGGTGAAACTCCGTGCGCGACACGCTCGCGCTCGGCGGCGGGGGTGTCCGAAAGCTGACCTCCGACCATGGCGAGCGAGACGAAGCGGGCTGCACGCACGGTGGCGGTGTTTCTCGGCGATGCCGGGGACGCTGTGGCGCTCGTGCGTGCCGTGGCGCGCGTGCCGCGCGAGATTCGAGAGCGAATCGCCGAGCTGGCGGTGCTCGTCGGGGTCGAGAGCGACGG
This sequence comes from Planctomycetia bacterium, assembly GCA_005778045.1. The sequence continues at coordinate 14,767 of SXKQ01000145.1, read as the reverse complement.
CGCGGCCTTGCCGCACGAGCTTCGGGCGCTGACTGCATCCGACGCGCTGGTTCGAGTCCACGCGGACGTCCGGCGCTACGGGCACGGCGGGCGACGCAAGATGGCCTACGAGTACGCGCTCACGCACGGCTTCGAGCGCGTCGCCGTGCTGCGCCCGGACGAGCGCCATCCGCCCGAGGCGCTCGGCGACCTGCTCGATGCGAGCGACGCTGGGGCCGCACTCGTCATCGCTGCGCGCCGCGGTCACGGTCAGGGTGGCGGGCTCATCAACCGCGTGCTCGCGCTCGAGGTCGGCGACTACACGTCGCCCTATCGAGTCATCTCGTGCGATGCGCTGCGACGCGTGCCCTTCCACCAGAATCGAGACAGCCGGGCCTTCGACACCGAGCTCGTGATCCAGATGCGGGCACTCGGCGCGCGCATCGCGAGCGTGGAGTGCGACGTGAAGCTCGACCCGTCGTTCGCGCCGCTCGAGGCGCTGAAGGTCGCGCTCGATTACCGCGCTCACCAGCTGCACCTCACGCGCCGCGGCCAGTGGTTCGTCGACCACGACGTGCACTACACGCTCAAGTCGCACCCGTCGAGCTCGCACATGCAGGTACTCGACGCGATCCGGCCCGGTTCGCTCGTGCTCGATCTCGGCTGCTCGCAGGGGTTGCTCGCGGCCCCCCTCGCGGCGAAGGGCGTGCAAGTCGTCGGAGTGGACGTGCGCGAACCCGCGGGCGTGTCCTTCGCGCTCGCGCGCTACTACCAGCGCGATCTTGAGCGGCCGCTGGAGATTCCGGAAGAGCGCGTGTTCGACTATGTGGTGTGCTCGGATGTGATCGAACACGTCATCCACCGCCCCGAGCTGCTCGCGAGCGTGCGCCGCTACCTCAAGCCCGAGGGCAAGCTCCTGATCTCGACGCCCAACATCGCGATCTGGTTCTATCGACTCTCGCTGCTCGCGGGCCGCTTCGAGTACGGGCCGCGCGGCGTGCTCGACGAGACGCACGTGCACCTCTTCACGCGCGCCACGTTCCGACGCGAGATCGAGAACGCGGCCTTCCGCGTCGTGAAGGAGCGCGTCACCGCGCTGCCCTTCGAGGTGGTGTTCGAGTCGACCGGTCGCAGTGCGCTCGTGCGCGCGCTGGCGAGCTCGTACCACGCGCTCGCGCGCCTGTGGCCCGAGATGTTCGCCTACCAGTTCCTGCTCGAGGCCGAGGTCGCCACGCTGCTCGAGCCGGAGCGACGCTAGTTGCCGGGCGTCGTCGGCACCATCTGGCGAACGCCGACGAGGAGCGCGGTGACCGGGTCATAGGCGTGGAATTGCAGCCAGATGAGCTGGAAGTCCGCCCAGCTTGCCCAGCACAGGAACGCGACGGCTGCGCAGCACGCGGCGAGGCCCGCGCGCGAGCGCTTCGCGTCGCAGAACTCCCACAGCAGCATCACCGCGAGAATGCGCAGCGGCACTTCCAGCAGCGCGACGTAGCGCAGGTTCTTGGTGAACGGCCCGAGCGCCGCGATCTGGCCGACGTAGACGAGCGAGAGCGCGACGGCGAGCGAGCCGTACTCTCCTCGGCGCCAGCGCCATAGCGCGACGCCGATCGCCATCAGTCCGAGCAGCGTCGCCCACGGCGACATCAGCAGCTCGTCGATCGGGTAGCGGAACCACGCTCCGGAGCCGTAGCGGATCGCGTACTCGTTCGTGGCCGGCGAGAGCAACACGATCTTCATGACCTTGAAGAGCAGGATCGGGCTTCCGGCGGCGAGCACCCAGACCGCGATGCTCGCGAGCACGGGCAGCGCGAGGACCAGCGCGGTACGTACGATCGGCACGTCCCGGCGCGCGTACCAGCGCTCGACCGCGGCGAAGGCCACGAATGGGACGGCGAGCAGCACCGCGATCTCCTTGGTCAGGATCGCGAAGGTGAAGGCCAGCGCGAACGCGAGCGCCCGCCCCAGACGCGACGGCTCGCGCACGTACTCGATGAACAGCGCCACCGTCACGAACTGGGACAGCGTGATGAAGCTGTCGGTCAGCGCGTGGCGCGACAGACCCAGGCCGAGCGTCGATGTCGCGACCAGTGCGGTGGCGAGCAGTCCCTTCAGCGGTCCGAACCAGCGCGATGCGAAGGCGTACACCGCGAGGATGAGCGCGAGGTGCGACGCGAGCGAGAGGCGTGACAGCGCGGGCAGCGTCGTCTCGGTCAGCCCGCCCCACGCGGCGCTCACGGCGACGAAGCCGACGCGACTGGGCGGCGGGAAGATGTGGGCCCGCGTGTCGCCAAGGTAGAAGCGAAACAGGTCGGGCAGCGCGCCGGGCCCGCGGCCGCACACCTCCTGCATGTACTTCAGGTAGAAGCCCTCGTCCGACGACGGCTGGTAGCGCACGTCTCCCAGCGTGGCCCCCACGGCGACACCGAGGAACGCGACGATGGCCAGTGCGCCGAGCCAGCCGAGGAGGCGCGTGGTCGTGGTCGGCGGTTGGTCTGTGTCCATGGGCCCTGTCTGTTGTACGTCACGTGTCGGCGCTGCTGCCAGCGCACATTCCCTGTCGTACCCTGTGCGCATGGCGCTCCGCGCAGCTTTTTCCATCGTGATGCTCGCGGTCGCGACCCTGGTTCAGGGGCCGGGGCCACTGCCGCGCGACACGCTGCCCGCGACGTTGCCGCTCGCGGCGCCGCTGGGCTTCCCGGATGAGCTGGTCGCGCCGGTTGGCAACGAGTTCACCGACGAGCGCACCGCTCTCGGCCGCGCGCTGTTCTTCGATCCGCTGCTCTCGCGCGATCGCACGGTCGCGTGTGCGAGCTGCCATCAGCCCGAGCACGGCATGGCGGACCCGCGAGCTCGCTCGCTGGGTGTCGACGGCAAGCTCTCGCGTCGCAACGCGCCGACGCTCTTCAATCGCGGCCACGCGAGTACGCAGATGTGGGACGGCGCTGCGGAGAGCCTCGAGGAGCAGGCGCTCATGCCGCTCGAGAATCCCGACGAGATGGCGCTGCCGGTCGAGGATGCGCTGGCGCGACTGCGCGCGGAGCCGCGCCATGCGGCGCGTTTCGAAGCCGCGTACGGAGCCCTCACGCGCGACTCGCTGGCCCGCGCGCTGGCCCAGTTCGTGCGACGGCTTCAGCTCGGCAACAGCCCCGTGGATCGCTTCCGCGCCGGCGATGTGACCGGGTTGAGCCTGCAGGAGCGTACGGGCATGTGGCTCTTCGAGAGCCGCGCCGGTTGCTGGCGCTGCCACTCGGGTCCGAACTTCTCCGACGAGCGCTTTCACTCCACGGGCATCGGAGTGCGAGACGGCGAGGCCGAGCCGGGCCGCGCGGCGATCACGGGCGATGCGGCGGATCGAGGACGCTTCAAGACCGCCAGCCTGCGAGCGCTCGCGCTCACAGCGCCCTACATGCACGACGGCAGCCTCGCGACCCTCGAGGAGGTCGTCGAGTTCTACGCACGTGGCGGGAACCCCCATCCGCAGCTCGACCCAGAGCTGCGTGCGTTCGACGCGACCTCGGAGGAGCGGGCGGCGCTGGTCGCGTTCCTGCAGGCCCTCTCGCGGCCTTGAAAAAGCCATGTACGGGCGCGCCAACGCCGGAACCCGCATTCCGTAGCGAGGTTTCACAGGGCGTCACCACGGAGAGACTCGCCATGAAGAAACACATCGTTCTCGCACTCGCAGCCTTGGTCTTCGCCGGAAGCACGGCCTTCGCGGCCCTTCAGGAAGGTCGCCGGGAAGCCCCGGGCGGCCAGCGCTCCGAGCAGGGCGTACGCCGCGATCGCGACGGCGCTCGCCGCCACCAACGCGCCCGCCACCAACGCTCCCGCCAGCGTCGCGAGGGTGTGCGCGAGCGGATCCGCGAGCACCTCGGCATCACCGACGAACAGCGCGCAGCCGGTCGCGACGTCGCCCGCGAGCTTGCGCCCATCGCCGAGGAGACCCGGACGAAGGCGCGCGAGATCGTCGAGCGAGCTCGCGCCCTGCGCGACGCGGGCGACCGCGAAGGCGCGAAGGCGATCCTGCGCGACGGGCTGCGCCCTCTGCTGCAATCGGCGCGCGAGCGCATGCTGCCGCCGACCCGCCCCCTGATCGAATCGCTCACGCCGGAGCAGCGCGGGAAGATCGAGCGTTCGCTGGAGCGTCGCGGCCGCAGCTTCGACGAGGATCGTGCCGCAGCTCGCCTCGGCTGGCGCCTGTCACGCCGTCGCTAGCTCACCTACGAACGAACTCGCCCCGCGCGCGCGTCACGGACGTGCTCGCGGGGCGACGTGCCTTGCAGAATCGCTCGTAGTTTTTCGGGAACATGCGGCGCTCGACCGCCTCGATCACGATGTGCAGCACCTTGATGTGCACTTCTTGGATGCGGTCGGAAGTCTGCGCGAGCGGCACGACGATCGGGATGTCGACCAGCGACTGCAGCTTGCCGCCGCCCTTGCCGAGCAAGCCCACGACGGTGATGCCGCGTGCGCGCGCCACTTCGACCGCGCGCAGGCAGTTCGGCGAGTTGCCCGAGGTCGACATCATCACGAGCAGGTCGCCGGGTCGCCCGAGGGCCTCGACTTGGCGCGCGAAGACCTCGTCAAAGCCAAAGTCATTGGCGATGCACGTCAGCTGACTCGGGTCGGAGAAGGCGATCGCCGGCAGCGCGTCGCGGTTGCCGCGGAAGCGGCCGGTCCACTCCTCGGCGAAGTGCATCGCGTCGCACATGCTCCCGCCGTTGCCGCACGAGAGTAGCTTGCCGCCGCGCGCGAGGGTCGTCGCGGCCGCTTCGACGAAACGCTGCACGTTGGGGAGCGCTTCGGGCGATGCCAGGAAGGCCTGCAAGGTCGCCAGCGCCTCCTCGAATGACGCGCGCACGGGGTCGTTCTGGTTCATGCGGCCGATTCTCTCCCAGTTGCGCGAAAGCCTCAAGCGCGCGCACCTCTGGACAGCAGCCACTCTGTGTTCGATCTTCTAGGGGGTCCTATGAACAAATACGCGCTCGTAGCCTTGCTCGCCGTCGCCGGCTCCGCTGCCACCGTCGTGGCCCTGCGGGCCAAGGCGCCCAGCTACGTGGCGCCCCCGAAGGTACAGCAGGCCACGATCCCGTTCGTGCTCGCCTCGGAGCCGGCCGCGGGCGAGATCGTGCGCGTGTTCGAGATCGAGGGAATGTGCTGTGGCGGTTGCCGTCCCAAGGTTCATGCCGCGGCACTCGGGGTTGCTGGCGTGCGCGAGGCCGCGGTCGATCAGGAAGCGGGCACGGCCACCCTGCTGGTGGGCTCGCAGGTCGATGTCGCCGCCCTCGAGCGCGCCCTCACCTTCGACAAGTACGAGGCGCAAGCGCGCCCCTGAACGGCGCTCAGGCTTCCGGCAGGAGCTTCGGCGTCGAAGGCCCGCCGACGATGTCGGTCCGCACGTTGCGCGACTGCATCTCGAGTTCCTCTGGCACTGCCTCGAGCTCGCCGGCGAGCTCGGCCGTGGCGCGTGCCTTCGGCACGAGGCGGAGGTTGTACGAGCCCACTGCGGCATTGAAGGCGTCGGTCGCGCCCTTGAGTCCCTTGCCGACCTTGTGCAGGTCTTCCGCGACGTTCTGGATGCGCACCAAGAGCTCCTTGGCATGCGCGCCGATCTTGAGCGCGTTCTCGTTGAGCTTGGCCTGCTGCCACTGCATCGCGCAGGTTCGCAGGAGTGCGAGCAACGTCGAAGGCGTGGTGATGATCACTCGCGAGTCGAGCGCCTCCTTGAAGAGCGTGCCGTCGGCCTCCAGCGCCGCGACCAGCGCGCTCTCGACCGGCACGAACATCACGGTGAGCTCGATCTCGCCTTCCACGGACGCAGCGTAGTCGCGCGACTTGAGCGTGCGAACGTGGCAGCGCACCGCATCGGCGTGGGACAGGCGCTTGCGCGCGCGCTCCGCGTCCGTCTGGGTGGCGTCGATCGATTCGAGGTATGCGCTCATCGGAACCTTGGCGTCGATCGGAATCGAGCGATCGCCCGGCAGCCGCACGATCATGTCTGGCCGCAGGCGCGCGCCGTCCTCCGATTCGATGCTGGCCTGCTCGGTGAAGTCGACGTGTGCGCCGAGTCCAGCCATCTCCACCACGTTGCGCAGCGTGATCTCGCCCCACTGGCCCCGCTGGCGGTTGTCGCGCATGGCGCTCGAGAGCGTCAGCGCAGCCGTCGATGCCTTCTGCTGCAGCTCCGCGATCTGTTTGAGCTGCTCGGAGAGGGACTTCGAGTCACCCTCGCGCTTCTCGCCGAGCTCCTTGACGAGCTTCTCCTGCTTCTCGAGCTGTTCCTTGAGCGGCTGGACCAGAGACTGGATGGCCTGCTGGCGTGCCTCGAGCTCCTGCTGCGAGAGCTGCTTGTGGCCCTCGAATTGCTCCTTGGCCTGCTTGAGGAGCTGCTCGGCCTGTTGCTTGAGCACGTCGCCGCCCGTGGCCTTGAACACGTCGACGAGTTGCTGCTTGGACTGCTCCACGGTGGCACGCAATTCGCGCAGCGATCGCTCGCGCTCGTCGAGACTCGTCTGCAACGCGGCAAGACTGGCCGCGATCTTCGCGCGCTCGCTGGCTTCGGCGCGCGTGGCGCCCCGTTCCTGCTCGAGCTTCGCGCTCAAGTCGCGAACTTGCGCTTGGAGACCATCGGCGCTGGCTCGAGCAGCACCCTCGCGAGCCGTGAGGTCGGTGTCGCGCGCGCGCAAGTTCGACACTTCCGTCCGCAGCGCTCCAAGCTCGGACTTCGCGGCGTCCAGCTGAGCCTGAAGCGTGGCGGCCGCAGCGGTCGACTTGCCGCGCGACAGCAGATTCGCGATCAGGAAACCAGCAACCGCGCCGACACCGATCCCCACGAGCAAAGAAATCCCGTCCATTGATTCGACTCTAGCGCGACCGCGAAGGTGTGCAATCCCGGACAGAACGGCGCTACAGTCCTCGAAGTGCACGACGCGCAGCAACTCGATCGCGACGAACGACGCAAGCAGGCCCGACTCGGGTTGATTCTCGTCGTGCTCGGCGTGCTCGGCATGCTGTGGGGCGTGTTCCATGTCCTCGACAGCGTGCCGAAGCCCGTGAAGCGCGAGTTCGCCTATCGCACCACGGACTTCCAAGCGCGCTCGGCCGTTCACGACTCGTTCCTCGGCGCCTTCGTCCGCGCGATGGCCGGTCTGGGACTCGCGCTCTACGGCAGTCACCTGCGCAAGAAGGCGCTCGGTGACGGACCGGGCACGAGCGACTAGAAGCCTGTCGAAAAAGCGCCCTGCCGCGACAGTGCGGTGCCCGCCACGACGAAATGGCTTTAGCTCGCGACGGAACTTCTTCCGCGGATCGCTAGAGAGCGCGCACGAACGACTCGAGCGCGCTGGCGAGGCCCTGCGGCGCCTCGTGGGTCGACATGTGGCCGCAGCGAGGGAGCTCGACGAGGCGTGCTCGAGAGATCGCGGTCGCGATGCTGCGCATCTCGGCGGGCGGCGAGATCACGTCGTGCTCACCGACCACCACCAGAGTGGGCACGTCGATGTGCGGTAGCAGCGCCGTCGAATCGCGGCGGGCGGCCATGCCGCGCAGGGACGCCGCGATGCCAGCGGGGGGTGCGACTTCCATCAACTCGCCCACGCTTGCCACCACGTCCGGCCGCGAGGCGAGCGTCTCCGGGGCGAGCAGGCGCGGCAGCATGCCTTCGATCACGGGCGCTGGCCCCTCGACGAGCACACGGGCCGCGAGCGTGGCGCGACCTGCGGCTCCCTCGGGCGTATCCGCGATGGCCCGCGTGTTGCACAGCGCGAGAGCGCCGATCCGTGCGCGATGACGACGGAAGAACGAGAACGAAACGTAGCCGCCCATCGAGACGCCCACCAGCGTCACGGGCTCGCTCACCCGCAGAGAGTCGAGCAGCTCCGCGAGCTCGTCCGCGTGCGCATCCATCGACTGCACGATCTCATCGCCGCTCGGGCCGAACGCGCTGCCGCCAAATCCGCGCAAGTCGGGCACGATCACGCGTGCATGCAGTGCGAGAGCCGGCACGATCGCGCTCCACTGCCCGCGGTGGAAAGGAAAGCCATGAACGAGCAGCACGGGCTTCCCAGCGCCTCGTTCCTCGCAAGCCAGTCGTGTGCGCTGCATGGGCGATAGTCTCCGCGTCGCTACGGCCTTCGGCGTATCTCCCGCCGCAGCCGTGCGCGCGGGAATCCTGCTACGGTCCACTGAGTATGGGCGAATACGCCCCCAAGCTGAAGGCGCCGGATCCCGCGAAGGCGCACGGCGCGTGGGTGTACCTCGCCATCTCGATCCTCGCCGGCGTGCTGTCCGCGGCGCGCTTCGACATGCTGGCCGCGCCGCTCGCGTACTCGGCGTTCCCCGGCCTATTCGTGCTCTCGGGCGCGTTTGCCGTGTAGTCCCACCGCTGGCTCCCGCGCCTTTCGACGGGCCTCGCGACCCCGCTGGTCGCCGTGAGCTGCGGATTCGCGCTCGCGCTGGAGCCGATGGCGCTCGTCTACGGAGCCGTCGCGGTCATCCCGACGTCCGCCGCGGATCGCAGTCCGCCGGAGCGCTGTCCCTCGCTGTCTTCACGCTCGTCCTCACCGCACCGGAGTCGACGCGCGCCAACGGAGCCCCGCATCCTCCCGGCTTGCTGCTCCTCGCGATGCTGACGTTCTTCTTTGCCTGGCGCACGTGGCGCACGCGCGATGCGCCGTACGAGAGTTCGAGCTGGACGCGCGCGAAGCCCCGTGCGCTGGGCTGGCGCGAAGCCGCGATCGCGCCGCTCTGGACCACTTTCTCCGGGGCCCTCGTCCACACGGTCGCCGCGCGCTAGCGCGAGCCCTCGAACACCGACACGCCGTCGATCACGGTACCAATGCAGTGCGAGGTGTACTCGAACGGGTCGCCGTCGTAGAGCGCGAGGTCGCCGTCCTTGCCGACATCGAGGCTGCCGAGTCGCGCGTCGAGCCCGAGGATCTTCGCCGCATCGAGCGTGATCGAGCGCAGTGCGCGCTCGGGACCGAGACCATAGGCCGCGGCCACGCCGGCCTCGTAGAGCACGACGCGAGTCTTCGGGACGTAACCCTCATAGCCTGACTGGAGCGTGAAGGGCACGTTCGCATCGGCGAGCTTGCGGTACGTGGAGCGGCTCGCGTTCTCGAGTTCTTCCACGAAACGCGCCATCGGCGGGTGCACGATCACGGGCACCTTGGCCAAGCGCAGCTCGTCCATCACGAGGTAGGACTCGCTCGCACCGTCGAGCACGAGCTGGAAGCCGAACTCGCTCGCGAGGCGCAGCGCGGACACGATGTCTTGATGGCGATGCGCGGTGACGAGCAGCGGTGCCTTGCGCTCGAGCACGTCGACGAGCGCTTCCTTGCGCAGGTCGCGTTCGGGACGCTTGCTGGCATCGTCGCCAGCCGCACGCAGCTTGCGCTGGTGCTCCTGCGCGCCGATCAGCGCCTCGCGCAGCATCGACATCTGCTTGCCGGCGGTACCGGGCGACTTTGTGCGCGAGCCCGTGCCGAGAGTCGCGGCGATCATCGCCCGCGGCACGATCACGGCCTCGTCGATCGTCTCGCCGCGCGTCTTCACGATCATCGTCTGGCCTGAAATGAGCGACTGCGGACCGTGACCGGTGTGCAGCGTGGTCACGCCGAAGCCGCGCACCCACTCGACCAAGCGCTCGCGGGCGTTGTAGGCGTCGATCGCGCGCAGCTCGGGCTGGATTGGACCGGTCGGGTCGTGCTGGTCTTGGTCCTGCGATTGGTTCAGGTAGCCCGCGAGGCCGACCACGCTGTGCGCGTCGATCAGGCCGGGCGTCACGACCTTCGCCGACAGCGTGCGCACGCCGACCGGCGGCTGCACTTGGCGCTCGTTGCCGACGGCGATGATCTTGCCGTCCTTCACGACGACGATGCCGTTCTCGATCACGGCGCCAGAGACGGTGTGGACGCGCTCGCCGCGGACCACGAGGTCCTGCGCGAGCGACGGCAGCGAGAGGAGAGCGAGCGCGAGCGCTCGGAAGAGCTTCGGATCCATCACTTCACCGCCTCCCCGATGCAGCACAGCGCTCCGGCGCGCGCGAGGCCCGCGCCCCACCCGCCCTCCGCCCAGAGCCGATCCTCCTCGTTGGCGAGGTCGAAGACCTTGTTGCCCTCGATCCAGGTCTGCTCTACGCGCGTGTATGTCGAGAGCGGATCGCCCGACAGCACGATGAAGTCCGCGTCCTTGCCGGGCTCGAGGCTGCCGACGCGGGCGCCGAGGTCGAGCATGTTTGCCGCGTTGAGCGTGAGTCCCGCGAGTGCCGTCTCGCGCGACACGCCCGCCCTCACGGCGAGCGCGGCGCTGCGCAGGAAAAGCCGGGAGTCCGTGATCCAGTCGTCGGTGTGGAAACCGACCAAGTCCGGTCGACCGAGCTTCTCGAGCTCCGCCGCCGAGCGGGCGTCGAAGTCCATCGCCTCCAGCTTTCCGCCGGGCGTGTCGAGCACGATCAGAGAGCAGGGCGCGTTCGCCGCCGCGATCTCGTCGGCCACCTTCCACGCCTCGCTGACGTGGTGCAGCACGACGCGGAATCCGAACTCCTTCGAGAGTCGCAGCACGGTGACGATGTCGTCATGACGGTGCGTGTGGTGGTGGACGATGCGCTTGCCCGAGAGGATCTCGAGCAGCGCCTCGTGCCCGAGGTCACGCGAGGGGAGTTTGCTCGCGTCGCCAGCGGCCGCGTCGACCTTGCGCTTGTATTCCTGCGCCGCGAGGAAGCGCTCGCGCACGAGCGCCGCCGACTTGCCGCGTGTGCCGGGGAACGGCGGGTCCTGCTGGCTGTTCGTGCCGTTCGCCATCTTCATCCCGCCCATCGGCGAGCCATCGTCGAAGCGGTAGCACTGCTCCTCGATCGTGCGCACGTCGCGATTCTTCAGGTAGATCGTCTGGCCGCTCATCAGGTGGCCGCTGCCGCTCATCAAATTCAGCGTCGTGATGCCTCCCGCCTGCGCGCGCTGCAGGCCGGCGTCGCGGCAGTTCACCGCGTCGAGCATGCGCACATCCGGCTGGATCGGCGCGCTCGAGTCAGCGCCCCATCCGCCGCCGACGTGGCTGTGCGTGTCGACGAGACCCGGCATCAGCACCTTGCCCTTCACGTCGATGACCTTCGCGCCCGCGGGCACGTCGACCGAACCGCGCGCGCCGACGGCGCGGATGCGCCTGAACTGCACGACCACGACCCCGTCCTCCACAGGAGGTCCGGACACAGGCAGCACGCGAGCGCCGACGAAGGCGTGGGGGAGTTCCTGCGCCGCGGCCGAAACCGCGAGCAGAGCACAAGCGAGTGAAAGCGCGGCGGTACGCATGGCAGCCAAGCGTACGGCCCCGGCGCGCGACAGCGCCAGAGTCTCGGCCGCAGTGTCCTACTTGGCGCGCGCGACGATCAGCGCGTCGAGCTCGTGGCGCAGCGCGCCGAGAATCTCGTCATAGCTGAAAGTGCCCGCGTCTGCCGGTCCGCGCTTGAGATTGACGAAGTTCGGGCCGCACCACAGGCCGAGGTCGGCATCGTCCGTTTCGCCCGGGCCATTCACGCGGCAGCCCATGACGGCGATGGTCAGGTCGTGCTCCTTGGCGTAGGCCGTCATCTGCTTGACGTCCGCGGCGAGCTCGATGAAGCGCGCGTTCTCGACGCGCGAGCACGACGGGCAGGCGATGATGTTGAGCCCGTCGAAGAAGTTCGGCGGCACCGAGCGGAAGCGGCCGGCCTCGATGTCGGCGATCAGCTCGCGCCCGACCCTGATCTCGAGGCCCTTGTCGTCGAACGGCACGGTCAGCGAGACGCGCAGCGTGTCGCCGATGCCGCGCGCGAGCAGCTGCTCGAAGGCGATGCGCGTCTTGATGATGCCCTCGGGCGGCATGCCCGCTTCCGTGACGCCGAGGTGGATCGGCACGTCGGGACGCTCGGCTGCGAAGCGCACGTTGGCGTCGACGACGAGGCGCGGGTCGGAGTCCTTGATGGATACAACGTAGTCGCCGAATCCGAGGGCATCGACCATGCGGCAGTGATCGACCGCGCAGGCCACGATCGCCGCGACATGGTCCTCGCCGAAGCGCTCCTTGTAGGCCGGCGCGATCGAGCCGGCGTTGATGCCGATGCGCAGGGCCAGTCCGTGCTGGCGCGCGATGCCGACGAGGTACGCGACCTTCTCCTCCACGGGCTTCTGCTTCTCGTGGTGGTGCAGGTGCCCGGGGTTGTAGCGGAGCTTGTCGACGTAGGGCGCCACCTTCTCCGCGAGGCGGTAATTCTCCTGCAGGTCGACCGAGAGCAGGCTCTTCGTCTGAGCGCGGATCTGCACCAGCGCGTCGACATCAGCCTGGCTGTCGACCGCGATGCGGATCAGGTCGGCGCCGGCCTCCTCGAGGATGCGCACCTGCCGGAGGGTGGCCGGGATGTCGCGGGTCTGGGTGGCCGCCATGGACTGGACGGCGATGGGGGCCGAGCCGCCGACCTTCAGGTGGCGGATCTGGATGGTGCGGGTCGTGCGCGGGGGAATCATCGGTGGGTAGCCCCCAAAGGGCGCGTCATCCTAGTGCAGAGGAGCGGGCGCCCAAGGGCCACAAGATCTTGGGCTTGGACTCCGCATCGCCCCCAAGACCCGGTGGTGGAGCCACGACTTCGCAATTCCGGGCACTTTCCCGCCCCCGGCGGCCGCCAACCTGCGTAATCGGGGCGGGGAGAAGCCCACACCCGGGTTTGACCCCGGCCGACATACCCCCTCGCTTGGCCGGCGCGGTCGCGATCCCCTCGCTCCGGGTGCTGACTTCCTCTAGGCAACCCCGCTTCCGGGCGGGGTTGCTGTCTTTTTGCGCCGTCTCGCGCCGCGCCCGCGCGATCATCGAGCGCCATGCGAGTCGACACGCTGATCGTCGGCGGCGGGGTGATGGGAGCTTCCATCGCGCTCGCTCGCGCGCGCCGGACGGATCCGATCGAGAAGCCGGTGCTGTTGCTCGAGCGCCGTCACTTCGGCGCCGGCTCCTCGGGCCGCTCGGGCGCGATCTGCAGGCAGTTCTACAGCGACCGCGAGCTCGTCGGCATGGCGCGCGACAGCTTGCGAGACTACGCGAGCTTCGAGACACGCCATGGTCGCCCGATCGGCTTCACGCGCAGCGGCGTGCTCACGATCGGTGGTCCGGGCCGGCCTGGGACCGTCGAGCTCGTCGCGCGCAACGCCGCGCTGATGCAGGAGTGCGGAGCGGAGGTCGAGCTCGTCGACGCACGGCGCATGCGCGAACTCGTGCCTGGCATCGACGTGTCCGACGGCGCGCTCGGCGCATGGGAGCCCGGTGCGGGCTTCGTCGATCCACAGCGCACGGTCGAAGCCTTCGTGGCAGTGGCCCGTGGAGCCGGAGCGACGGCGCGCCCGGGGGTCGAGGTGCAGGAGCTCATCCTCGACGGCGCGCGTGTGCGCGGCGTGCGCACGAGCGATGGCGACTTCGACTGCGAGCGCATCGTGATCGCGGCCGGCCCGTGGACGCGCCGCCTGCTGCAGCGTGCGGGCGTCGATCTGCCGCTCAAGGTCGTACGACCCGAGCAGCACTTCCTCGCGATGCCGCCCGAGCGCACGCGCACGCGTCCGACGCTCTCCGGTGGAATGGACGCCGAGTTCGACCCGCGCTTCGCCGCGTCATCGGAGGCCGAGCCCGCGCACCCGGTGCTGCTCGATATCGAGCACGGCTACTACGCGCGCTGCGAGCCGCGGCGCGAGCGCACGCGCGTCGGCGCCATGGACTACGAGCGCGACCACGTGCTCGACGATCCCGACACGCTCGAAGAGACCGTCTCCCCCGAGTTTTCACGCTGGTCGCGGGACGTTCTCGCGCGTCGCCTGCCGCGCTACGCCGCGCAGCCGGACGCCGGCACGCTCGCGGCTTGGTACACGCTCACGCCCGACGCGCAGGCGCTCATCGGAGCCTACCCGGGCTTCCAGAACCTGTTCATCGTCTCGGGCTTCTCGGGCCACGGCTTCAAGCTCGCGCCCTCGGTGGGCGAGGGCGTCGCGCAGCTGCTCGAAGGCGCGCCCGTCGGCGCGTTCAGCGCGCGCTTCTTCGATCCCGCGCGCTTCGCGGGTGCGGCGGACGCTTGGGGCGGCGCGTTCGGGCTCTGAACCGCGCTACTTCTCGACGTAGCTCTGGTGCAGCTCGACCGGCGGCTGCACGCGCTTGCGCACGCGCAGGTTCAGTACCTCGACGAACAGCGAGAAGGCCATCGCCGAGTAGATGTAGCCCTTGCTGATGTGCTGCCCGAACCCGTCGGCCATCAGCACGACGCCGATGAGCAGCAGGAAGGAGAGCGCGAGCACCTTCATCGTCGGGTGATTCTCGATGAAGGTCGCGATGCGGCCCGCGAACACGAGCATCACGAGCACGGAGGCCACCACGGCCGCGATCATGACGCCGACATGCTTCGCCATGCCGACCGCGGTGATCACGCTGTCGAGCGAGAACACGATGTCGAGCACCACGATCTGGGCGAGGATCGAACCGAGGCTGGCGCGCCGCGCGCTTCCAGCCTTCTCGTGCACGCCGCCTTCGAGCTTGTCGTGGATCTCCCATGTCGCCTTGCCGACGAGGAACAGGCCGCCGACGAGCAGGATCAGGTCGCGACCGCTGAAGCTGTGCTCGACGACCGAGAAGAGCGGCGTGGTCAGTCCCATCACCCAGCCAATCGCGAGGAGCAGCGCGATGCGCATTCCCATCGCGAGCACGAGCCCGATGCGCCGCGCTCTGGCCTGCTCGTCCGCAGGCAGCTTGCCCGTCAGGATCGAGATGAAGACGACGTTGTCGATGC
>SXKQ01000144.1 GCA_005778045.1 Planctomycetia bacterium | reverse complement strand
CTGCGCGGGCGTCGAGCCGCCGGGCAGCACGATCGGACCGAGCGACGCAGCCGCAGTCCAGCGTGCCGGGGGCGTGAGCGCGAGGTCCTCGAGCTCGAGTGCAAAGGTCGCCGTGGCCGCGCCCGTGACGAAGCTGCGCTGCGCCCACGGGCTCCAGCGCGTGGCCGGATCGCCGCTGTCGTCGGAGTGGCGCACGCGCAGCACGTAGTTCGTCGACGGAAACAGCTCGCTGCGCCCGGAGTGCGAGCCGACGAAGCTGCCGTCACCGAAGTGCGTGTGCGTGCGCTCGACGCCCTGGATGCAGCTCGTGAACCAGACGCGCTCTGCGAGGCCTGCCGTCCAGATCTCCCAGTCCGTGCAAAAGTGCATGTCGCCTGCGTCGGGGTCCGAGAACGGTGCCGTCTCCATGTGCACGTCGGCAGCGCTCACCGTGGCGCCGTTGGTGACCGGCTCCGTGATGACGGGCGCGAGCGGAGGCAGGTTCGATCCCTGCAGGGCGAGCAGGAGCGCGAGGGCGGGGCTGGACATGTTCCCGAGGCTAAGCGATGGCGTTCGATCCGGCAGCCTGCGTTTCCGGCTCCGCCCCGGGAGCGGTCGCGGGGATCGTCCGCCGTGGCGAACGACCCCCGCTCGGTCACCGCGGTTGGCTCGTCGTACGAGCCGGGTGCGGCATCAATCGTCGATCTCGGCTTCGATCTCGTAGGCCTCGATCTCATTGGAATTCGACAGGCCGAGGCCGTGGACCTCGACTTCGAGCGACTCGCCTTGGGCGAGGCCGCTGAACAGGTCGTAGAAGGCCTGCTCACTCTCGGCTTCGTCGCTGAAGAAGCAACTGGCGTTGATGGTGGCCGTCGCCGGGCCGACCGTGACGCTCGTGCCGAACGAGTCCTCGATCTGCGCGATGGTGAACGTGAACTGGTTCACGTTGGGCGAGACCGAGGTCACGAAGCCGCGCGCGCGTCCGGCGTGGATCTTGGTGCGATCGGCCACGACCGTCGGCGCCGTGTTCGGGCCGCTGATCGCGCCACGAACTTCCAGTCGCAGACCGGTCTTGAGCTGGGAGGGCGTCAGAACCGGGTCGCCCTCGGTATCGAGGAACAGCGAACTGCCGGTGAGGTCGACGGTGACGTCCGTCGTGGTCGTTGCGACCGAGCCGCCGAGGGCGAGGTTGCCCGGGAGCAGGTGCATCACGATCGTGTTCGGGAGTCCTGCGACACTCATGATCACGCCCTCGAACTCGGGCTGGCCTTCGACCTCGACCGCCACCGCACGGAAGGGCTCGGCGGTGAAGCTGGCGAACTTGGCCTTGATGCGCTGGCCGCTCACGAGGCTCGTCTCCGTGGTCGGGACGTTCTCGTCGAGCAGGAACAGGGTCGTGGCGTCGTCGTAGTCGCAGACGATCGGGTTGCCGAGCACCAACAGCTGCGGGTTCGCGATGCTGCCGCCCTTTTCCACTTCGATCACGAGCAGGTCGAAGGTGTTCGTCGTGGTGTCGACGTTCTGGGCGATGCCCTCGAGCTTGACCGTGTAGGCGACACCGGCGCCGGCGTCCTCGACTTCGATGCGACTGGCAAAGATGCCACCGTTCACGAGGCTGCCGTGCACTTCGACGTTGGCTACGTTGGGCGTGAGCGCCGCGAAGAAGGCGCCCACGTTGGCGTAGGCGACGCCGCTGTCGTCGAGCAAGAGGGCCGTCGGCGAAGGCGTGATGGTGACCTGGCCGAGCGCCACCGTGCGGTCGTCATCGGCGAAGGCGTCGACGACGAAGTCCGTGGTGCTGTTGACCGAGCGCACGACACCCTCGATCTCGTCGATCCCGATCGGCAGGGTCGCGTTGGCCTGCGTCGTGACGATTCCGGTGGGGTTGAAGACGATCGGCGGCGTGGCGACGTCGCCCGTCAGCGAGGCGCTGAGGTCGATGTCGAGCACGATCCGCGGGAAGTTCCCCGCCGCCACCGTCAGGGGCGCGGCGAAGTTGGTCGTGAAGGTCGATGCGACCTGCGTCACGGCGACCGGGGCGCCGGCGAGGTTCAGCGCGATCGGCGTCGGGATGTCCTCGAGGGTCGCTTGCACGCCGCTGTAGGTGCCGACGGGCAGGCGCGCGCGGCTGACCCAGCGCGGGGCCAGCCCGGCGCCGATCAGCTCGATCGAGAGGTCTTCCGCGAGGACGTTGGGCGTGAGCGCGCCCGTCGCGCTGTTCACGAGGCGCATCGACTGCACCTTGACCGTGAACGAGAGCAGTCCGTCCACCGTGGCGTCGGTGATCAGGAGGTCGGTCGAGACCGTGACGCTGCTGCCGCCCCCGTCGTCGTCCCCGTCGCCGCCGCAGCCGAGCGTGAGGAGGGGGAGTGCGGAGCAAAGGACGAGACTCCGAATGTGGCTCAGATTCATGAAGGTGTGCGGCTCGAGGGCGAGTTCTTTGCTGCGGATCAGGGTCGGGCGGACAACCTGCGGAGAGGAGTTCCGACCCACCGAGCGTGACCGCTGGCGGACTTGCCCAACTAGCCCGAACGAACGTCCCTTTCGCGGGGTTCCTTCGCGTTCGGTACGAAGTTGTAGTTTGTCATGCAGACGGTCCTCGGACGGGGGCTTCAGGGCCTAGTCAGCTGTGGCCGCGATGCGAAAAAACCTCCCGATGGACGGGCTGGAGCGCTCGCCTGTCGGCTGAACCGCATGAGCCGTTTTCCGTGGCGTGCGTCGTTTCGAACGTGGAGCGGTCACGGTCGCGTTGGGGCAGTGGGGGAGCGACTGACTCGACGCCGGCCGAGGCCCCATGCCGCCCTCCATCCGCGCTCTGCCGCTGCGTCGAGGATCGGTCCACCGGCCCGGCCTGCGGCCAAATGTGCCGCGCGGATCGACGGAGGATCTCCGCGCGGTCTCGGCGTCGGTTCCGCCGTACAGGGCGGGGAGCGGGATGCTCTCGATCCCACCGAGCGGGCCCGTTGCTCCGCGCGAGACCTTGCGCTCACGCTCCGACGCATCGGGCCGAGGGGACCTGACCGCCGCGAGTGGCTTGCGCGAGGTTCGTCGGGTCGATGGAGCGATCCGAGGTCGATCGGTCTCGGACTTGGCGGGGGGCGCTACTGGGGGAGGCTGCAGCGCGCGATGCCACCGGCTGCACGACCACAATTGGACCGGCGGATGCCCGCATCGACGCGCCGTCCAGCGGGCTACTAGGAAAGGGCTGCGGTATTGGCGTATTTATCATCTTGACATGTCGTGATGGCGTGTTATTCTCTCCCCCATGCAGCCGCCCTCCGAACCCCACCTGAGCCTCGAGGACCTCGAGCAGCTCTCCGGGTTTTCCGAGCGCACCATCCGTAGCTACATCGCCCGCGGACTGGTGCCGCCGCCGAGGGGGCGCGGCCGGGCCTCGAGCTACGGGGAGGAACACCTCGTCCGGCTCAACTTCCTCAAGGCCATCCGCGAGGCGGTTCCCCGCGAGTTGCCCCTCTCGGTTCTCGACCGTCTGGTGGACACACTGCCCGAAGAGCAGATCGCGCGCATCGCGCGGGGCGAGGAAGCCGTCGTGACCGCGGCCCTCGACGGACTCGACATGTCCCTGCTGCGCCGCCGTCGGGCGGAATCCGCGCCATGCGAGGATGCTGCGCCCCGCCTCGACATGGCCGCGGAGAGAGCGCCCCCGCGTTTCTCCATCGCGGCGTCCAACTACAGCGCGCCTCGCGACGTTGCCCCGGATCCGGAAGACCGGGACGAAGTTCAGGACGAGGTCTGGAGCACGATCGACGTGCATCCGCGGCTGCGCATCTCGATGCGCGGACCCGCGGGCTCGACGAGTGCTGAACTCAAGCGCCTCGCGCGCCGAGTGCGCGCCTGGCTCACGGACGGCGACTCCGGCTAGCGCCGCGAGTCGCCGCACGATCCAACGACAATCCGTCGCGCACCGCGCCACGGGCCAGTGAATGACCCGTGCATTCCGCACGGCGATTTCGAATCGAGGAACGCACGCGTGTGCGTGGAGGCTGCCGGTCTGTCCACGCTCTCGCATTCCGACTTCCACCGGCCTTGCCAAAAGAGAGTCTCGCCATGCCCAACTCCGATCCCAGCCCGCTCGGTTTCCGCCTTCGCTTCGACAGTACCCATTGTCCGACCTCGGGAGGTCGCGTCCACCTCATCTGCGAGCTCGCGCCTCCGTCCAGCCGGCCAGCGAGCGAGCGCCAGCCGCTCGACCTTCACCTCGTGCTCGACGTCTCCGGCTCGATGGCGGGCGAAAAGCTCGCTGCGGTGCAGCAGGCCTGTGCCGGCATCCTCGCTCGCCTGCGCGAGGGCGACCGCGTGTCCGTCGTCACGTTCGCGAGCGACGTGCGCGTCCATGCCCACGGGGTGCACGCGGGTAGCGTGGAGGTGCGAGCGCTCGAGCAGGAACTGCGCGGCCTCGTGACGCGCGGCAACACGAATCTCTCGGGCGGCTGGCTCACAGGCGTCGAGCTCGCGAGCAGTGCGCGCGCGAGCGGTCGGCGCACCGCGGTGGTCCTGCTCTCGGACGGCATGGCCAACGATGGAGTCGTCTCCCCGCCGCAGCTCGCGGAAATGGCGCGCCGCAGCGCCGAGCAGGGGATCTCGACGACGTGCATCGGCGTGGGTCGCGACTACTCGACCGAGCAGCTCGGCGCGATCGCGGAGGGCAGCGGCGGCCGCTTCCACCACGCGAACACGGAGTCCGAGATCCAGCAGGTGCTGCTCGGCGAGCTCGACGAGCTCTCCGCCGTGTACCTCGAGCGCGTCGAGCTCGCCCTCGACGCTCCGGCGGACTTCGTGGTGCAACCGCTCGGCGGGACCACGGGGCGCGTCGTCGGCGGCCAGCAGCTCGTCCAGCTGGGAGCGCTCTACTCCGGCGTCGCGCGCAAGGTCGTGATCGCACTCGACGTACCCCCGCGCATGGAAGGCAGCGCGCAGTCCCTGCACGTGGCGCTCAACGGCTCGCTGGCCTCGAACGGTGAGACGCTGACGCTGGGCGAGAGCGTGCAGCTGCATTGGACTGACCTGCGGCCGGTCGTCATCGCACCGCCGGACCTGCTGCTCGTCGCGCAGCACACCGCGGCGTGGCTCGAGCGCACGTGCGCCGATCTCAACGAGCGGGGCGACTTCGCACAGGTGCGTCGCCTGCGCAGTCGCTACCTGCCGCAGATGCGCCGTCACGCCCGCGAGGACGGGCAGGCGCTGCACGAGGTTGCCCGCGTCGAGTCCCAGCTCGTCGAGGCCGAGGACGCCATGTCGCCGATGGCGCGCAAGGAGATGTACGTGCGCTCGATGAAGGCCCCCCGCGGCGAGCGCGACCTGCGCGGCTCGTAGCGGACGAGGTCGAGCGGCGAGGCTGGCTGCCGGGGGGCCAGCCTCGCTCCGCTCGGAGCCACGGCGGAGAGCGCCGACCGTTCAGAGAGCTCGATCCCGAGCGGTCGCAGTGCAGGGTCGAGCACGAGCCAGAACGTCGTCTCGCGCAACCGGAGCCCGTGGAGCTACGCATTCATCTGCGCCGCGCGCGGGAAGCCCTTCCGGTCGACCACCTCGGTGCAGCGGCGCGCGGATCCGACGAGGGCCGCTCGCACGATGAACTTGACGTAGTCGTCGCACGCTGCCGGATTCTCCCCGCAGGGCGAGGTCTCGACCTCGAAAGCATCGACCGAGAGCACGTGGAGCGGGCGACTCGCCCAGCGCCACGTCCAGCCGAGTGACGCGCGGGCGAGAGCGCCAGCACACCCCACTCGACGCCACGCCGGATCGAATTGGAGTTCGACAGGCCCCAAGTCGCGAGTGCGACTCCGCCCAGCAGAATTGCGGCGAGGATCGGGATGCGGAATCGCCGGTCGAATGCGGGGGACCAGCGCACCAGCGGACTCTGGGCGTCGAGCAGAGTCAAGGAATCGAGGACCGGCGCGGGAACGCGGACCTTTTGACGGAGAAGCGCGACGACTTTCTCGCGGCGGGACAGGCCGGCCTGAAGCTCAGGCCCGCCGACGAGCCGCGGATCGCATCCGCGATCTCAAGACGTTGATCGGCGAGCTGACGATCGACGATGAGTGTCTGCAAGCGCTCCAGCGCAAGCACCAAGAACGCGACCCCTCGGCATCCCGGACGTCGAAGCCGTGATCGCCGAACGTGCGGCTTCCGTGAAGCGTGTCTTCGGCGTGCGTCGCACGATGCGGCCTTTGGGGCGCGCGCGCTCCAGCGTGTACTGGAGTCGAGCGCTGGCGTGCGACGGGCCCATCACCGTCTTCGCCGCGATCGATCACGCGACGGCGGAGTACGTGGGCATCCAAGCGACGAAGCACGTCAATCGCTTCGAGGCTCTCAACCCGATCCGGCAAGGCGCCCGCGCCGCCTGTGGCAGCTAAGCCGCGCGCGTGGCGAGCGCGCTGATCGTGCGCCACGGCAACGGCAGCCAATACGTGAGCCGCCACTTACAGACTGAGCTGACCTTCCTCGGCATCGAGTCGAGCCCGCCCATCGTGCGCTCGCCGGAAGGTAACGGCTGCATCGAGCGCTGCTCACTGACCCTCAAGGAGCGACTCCTGTGGGTCCGCAGCTTCGTCGACGCCGACGACGTCCGCCGCGCCGTGACCGAGTGGCTCCGGCTCTACAACGAACACTGGCGGATCGAACGCCACGGCCAGCGTCCCCCTGCGGCCGTCCGCAGGGAGCTCCTTGCGCAAAAGCCGTCAGCCGGATGACCCTCAACTGATGGTCCTTACCCTCCACCCGCGGTCTGAAAATCCCGAGCCGTACAGATTGGCCGCGCCGCGCCGCTCATTCGGTGGTTTCACGGTATACGTAGAGACAGGGAGGCTGTTTATTCGTCGATGCCTCGACTCGGGCGCAGCCTGCCCAACAGGACACGGTTCAAAGACCGACACACGGAGCCCCGTCAGTGGACGGAGACGACCCATGCGCGACACCCCGACGCTTGCCCTCGTTGTGCTGATGCTGGCGCCCGCGGCCGCAGGCCAAGGCGCTCCGACCTTCAATGATCTCGTGATAGGACAAGCGCCCCTCGACGCGGGCGGCTCGGTGGCGGTGCGCATGGACCTGCGCATTCCCGCTGGAGCCTCGGGGCCGGTGCCAGTGGTGCTGTGGATCCACGGCGGCGGTTGGCAGAGCGGCGACCACGACAGCCTGCCGGTTTTCGTGCAGCCGCTGCTGTTGAGCGGCATCGCCGTCGCGACCGTCGACTATCGCTTGAGCTCGGAGGCGATCTTCCCGGCGCAGATCGAAGACGTGAAGGGCGCAGTGCGGTTCCTGCGCGCGAACGCGGCGACCTTCGGGATCGACGCGGCGCGCATCGGTTGCTGGGGTTCGTCGGCGGGAGGACATCTCTCGGCGTTGCTCGCGACTTCGGGCGGAGTCGCGGGCTGCGAGGGTTCTACGGGCGGAAACCTTGACCAGCCCAGTACCGTGCTAGCGGCAGTCGACTACTTCGGCCCGACCGACATCGTGCAGATGAACCTCGACGTGACGAATCCGCCCGGCAGCGCGACGAATCACGACGCGCCCAGCTCTGCCGAGTCGCGACTGATCGGGTACGACGGGACTGGCGAAGGCATCGGCGTGTTGCGCGCGAACTTCGCCAACCCCAACGCGCCGTTCCCGGCGCTCGCGGCGCTGGCCAACCTGCTCAACCCAATCACGCACATCGACGCGAACGATCCGCCGCTGTTCGTGGCGCACGGCGAACTCGACACCACCGTGCCGCGCAACCAGAGCGTGCGGCTCGTGGCTGCGCTGGTCGCCGCGCATGTCGAGCACGAGTGGCGCTCCGTGCCCGCGGCCGGACACGGAGCCTTGGGGAACGCGATCTACGCCGAGACCCGCGAGTTCCTCGTGCTGCGGCTCGGCGACTGCAACGGCAACGGCATCTCGGACGCGAGCGACATCGCGGCGGGAAACTCCCTCGACACGAACGCCAACGCGATCCCGGACGAGTGTGAGCCGTGCACCAACGTGATCGCGTACTGCACGGCGGGCACGACCTCGAGCGGCTGCGTTCCGGCGCTCGCGACGCTCGGCGTGCCGAGCGCGGCCGCGAGCTCCGGCTTCACCGTGCGCGCCACGGGCGTCGAGGGACAGAAGACGGGTCTGCTGTTTTACGGCACCAGCGGTCCCAAGAGCGCGGCGTGGGCACCGGGCAACTCGAGCTTCCTGTGCGTGAAGGCTCCGACCCAGCGCACGAACTCGCAGTCGACCGGTGGCGCGGCGGGAGCCTGCGACGGCATGCTGTCCCTCGATGTGCGCTCGTGGCTCGCGACGCACCCGGCCGCACTCGGGATGCCGCTCGCGTCCGGCGAGATCTACAACTGGCAGGGCTGGTTCCGCGACCCGCTCGCCGCGGGCACGACGAACCTGACCAATGCCGTTCAGGTCCGCTACTGTCCCTGAGCGAACGAGTCAGCGCACGATGAACTCGACGTCGGCCGCGTCGATCGCGAGCCCCATCGGTCCTGCGGGCAGCTCGTAGCCGCCGAACGTCTCGGCGCCGACGGTGATGTGCACGCGCCCCGTCTCGGTGTCGCGCGCGGAGGAAATGTCCCACCAGCCCTCTGCGTCGGCGGCGCCCCGGAGCGCGTGCACGCCGAGTACCTTCCAGCTGCCGGTCCAGCGGTCGACACGCAGCTCGCGGCCGGAGTCGATCACCGCGATCGTGTGATCTGCCGAGGACGTGAAGTGAACGAGCAGGCCCGCTCGCCAGCGCCCACCGTGGAGCACGCGCAGGCGCGCGGCATGGCGCGCGACGTCCTCGCGCGTGCGGCAGGCCGCGACCACGCCCGCGGTTCCGCGCAGGTGGCCGGGCCCGAGGCCGTCCCACTCGTTGAAGAGCGAGATGTAGGGCTGCTGCACGCTCGGCAGCCACCTCGCCAGCGCCGCGTGCAACGCATCGCTCTTCAGCCCCGCGGCCTTCAGGATCGCCTTCGAGTCCGCGTCCTCGCCGCGGTCGAGCCGCTCGCGGAGGGCGCGGAAACCGCTCGTCGGCTCGCCCTTCGCGGAAGTCGCGAGCCAGCGCACGAGATGCATCTGCAGCGGCCGGTCCTCGGGCAGCGTCGGCAGAGCTTCCCACGCGAAGCCCGCGCGCGTCGACGCGGCGAGCGCGCGCGCCGGGTAGTCCTCCAGCGACACGGGCGGCACGACGGCGAGCCGCAGAGTCGTGCCGTCCCACGCATGGTGCGCGAGATGCTCGACGACGCCCTCGGCCCACCAAGTCGGCGGCGGTCCCTTGTGGTTCTTGCGCGTCTCGCCCGAGAGCCAGTGGAACTGGTGCGCGACCTCGTGGATCAGGAGCGCGCGCGTGTACCAGCGTGTCGGTTGGCGAAACAGGAACGCGGTGCGCGACACCGGGCAGTAGTACCCGCCGGGACCGGGCGGTGGGGGAGTGCCGCCGCCCGCGCGGATCGCAGCGAGCATCGTGTCGGATGTCTGGTGCAGCGAGACGCGCAGGCGCTCACCCGCCGCGAGCTTCGGCTGCGCGCCGAAGAACTCCACGTACTGCGGCCAGGCAGCCTCGAGCACCGCGAGCGCCTCGTCCGCATCGCTGCGGCGCTGGAACCACTTCTCGTCCGCGCGCGGCGGCGGAGACAGCGCCGGCTGGGAGTCGGGGATGCCGTGCACCTCGATACGGTAATGCTCCGACTCCGCGCTCTGCGGGGCCCCGGCATCGCTCGACTGCGCGAGCGCGAGCAGCAACGAGAGTACGAACACGACCTGAATCTAGTCGAAAACCGTGGACCGTGGGTGAGACGAACCTATCCCCGAAGTCACTCGCTGGCCTCGGCCCGCCGTCGCACG
Organism: Planctomycetia bacterium; assembly: GCA_005778045.1. The sequence goes on along the minus strand of SXKQ01000144.1, from coordinate 33,928 downwards.
ATCTCGAGGATATAGGACTGCACGTCCGACATGATGAAATCGGTCCAGAGCGTCGCGTAGAAGTTGAAGTGCGTCGACACGCGATGGCGCGAGCGCAGGTGCAGCAGGACAGCACCGTCCGCGAGCAGTTCGAGCTCGTATTCGCCCTCGAGCACGTCGAAGTACGGGCCCCCGACCTTGACGTGCTGGTCGAGTGTGTGCGGCGGGATCGTCTCGGCGTCGGCGTGGATCGAGAAGGTCAGCTTGCGGGGCGGATCCCAGTGCGTGACGGTCTCGATGAAGAGCACGTTGCCCTCGAAGGTCGCGTGACGGACACCGCCCACGCCCTCGTGGCTCAAGGTGGCCTCGAGCGGCCGCGGGAAGCCGATCCAGTGGCTGAGCGCGAAGTGGTGATCTTCCTCCGCGAAGCGTGGCACGCGCTCGATCTGCTTCCAGACCGCCTCGGGCGTCGCGTCGACGCGAACCACGTTCTCGATCGTGCGGATCTCTTCCGAGCGCCCGAAGCGCGCTTCGATTGGTCCCGCAAGGTAGGGCAGCAGCGCGATGCAGGGCAGGGCTGCGCCGCTGCCGCTCTTACCGGAACCGCGACGGGCATCGGCGATCGCACCGGCGAGCACTCCCCCGACGAGCGAGAGCGCCACGTACAGCGGGAACCACAAGAAGATGCAGATCAGGCCTTCCCACGCGAGCGCGAGGGACACCGCCAGCGCGAGGATGCCGGAGACGACGGCCATCGAGAGGCGCGCCATCCACGCCAGTTTCTCGAGACGCTCGGCGAGCGCGACGGTCACGAAGCCGAGCGAGAACGGCACGAGGAAGATGAAGCTCGCGGTCATGACCTCGAGGAAGCGCGAGGCCGTGTCGGACCCGAACAGGACGCGCGCCATGAGTCCATGGCCGGCGCCGACAGCCACGGGCAAGACGAAGCGCTCGAGTACCTCGAGAGTGCGACGGCGGCTGCGCTGGCGGTTGTACGCGTCGACGTCCGACGCGCCCATGCTTCGGACGTTAGCGCCGCGATCAGCTAGAATCCACGCCATGCCCTTCCGACTCTGGATCGTGACGCTCGCTTGGCTGCTCGCCTCGCCCAGCGGGTTCGCCGATGGAGATTCCGCGCTTCACCCGACACCGGCGAGTCGCAAGGGCCTGCAGGTGCAGATGGTCGAGGACGCGCTCGAGCTTGGAATTGCCCACGCGGTACTGAACGTGAACCTGTCGCAGCTGCATGCGCGGGCCGCGGACCAGTCGACATTGTCGTTCGAGCACGGTGGCCGAACGTGGCGCTTCGACCGCGCCTACCTCGAGGCGCTCGACCGTGAAATCCAGCCGCTCTCCGAGAAGGGTGTGGTCGTCTCGCTGATCCTGCTCTCGATCGCGAGCGGAGACGCGGGCAAGGACACGTTCCTGCTCGATCCTCGCCGCGAGGCACGCGCACCCAACGGGATCTGTGCGCCCAATCTCGCGACGGACGAATCGCGCGCTTGGCACGCGGCCGCGCTCGCTTGCATGGCACGCCGTTGGAGCGGCACGTCGTCGAACGGCAGCGTGTGGGGCTGGATCGTCGGCAACGAGGTGAATTCCCACCACTGGTGGTTTCACATGGGCCCCGCATCTCTCGAGCAGGTCGCACGCGCGTACGAGGACTTCGTGCGACTGGTGCACGACTCGGTGACGCGCGAGCGCGCGCACGCTCGCGTGTACGTGTCGCTCGAGCATCACTGGTCGATCCGCTATCCGGCGGCCAGCGAGCAGCAGGGCTTTCCGGGTCGTGAGTTCCTGCTGCGCTTCGCATCGCTGGCGCGCGAGCGGGGCGATTTTCCGTGGCACATGGCGTACCACCCGTATCCGGAAGATCTGTTCGACTGCGCCTTCTGGGACGACGCGAGTGCGCCCGACGACGATGCCGCTCCGCGCATCACGTTTCGCAACCTGCCCGTGCTGACGCGCTTCCTGCGGCGCGAGGACATGCTCCACGCCGGTACGCCGCGACGCGTGATCCTCTCCGAGCAGGGCTTTCACCGCGCGGACGGCGAAGTGGGCGAGAAGCTGCAGGCTGCTGCCTATGCAGCTGCGTGGCATGCGGTGCAGCTCGAGCCCTCGATCGACGCCTTCCACTTGAGCCGTCACGTCGACCATGCCCACGAGGGCGGACTGCGCTTCGGTCTGTGGACGCGCAAGGACGAGTCGATCTGTACGCCGGAGCGGCGCACGGCGCTCTACGACGTGTTCCGTGACACCGCCACGCCGCGGGAGGCCGCGGCCCATGCCGCCGCGCTGTCCGTGCTCGGTATCGAGAGTTGGAAAGAGCTTCCGGCTCGACTTGGCCACTGCACCGTGCGCTAGCTGCACGCTCGAATAGCGACGGCCAACACGGTCTTGGCTTCAGACGGCAGCCCTGTCACGTCGACGAACGCGCGCCCCCGTAGCACAAGCGACCCCATGCGGGACGCCCGGGACGCCCCCCCCAAAATGTCGAATCGAAAGCTGTCAGGCTTCACTCTCGTGGAGCTGATGATCGTCGTAGCCATCATTTCTGTGCTCGTCGGCTTCGCCGTGCCGCGCTTCCTCGCGGCGCGCCGCAGCGCTAACGAGACGAGCGCGATCACCGTGATGCGCTCCATCGTGGGCGCGCAGGTGTCGTTGCAGTCGGCAGGTTCGATCGACACGGACTCGGATGGGCAAGGAGAATTCGGCTACCTCGGCGAGCTCACCGGGACGCGGCCCGCGCGCATGTCGGTCGCGGGCTCTCCGGCGGCGGGCATCGCAGGCACGCACGAGATCAACCCTTCGCCCCTGCTGCCCTCGATGGGGCAAGTGGCGCAGTCCGTGGTCACGCACTCCGGCTACGTGTTCCAGATCTGGCTGCCCGGCTCTGGCAACGCACCGATGATGGGACTCGCGGAGGACGGCAACGGCGGCAAGCTCGCCGGACCGTACCCCGACCCGAATGCCTGCGAGACGCGCTTCTGCGCGTATGCATGGCCCGTGCGCGCCGGGTCCACCGGTTCGCGCGCGTTCTTCGTGAACCAGGAGGGCGTGATCCTCGAGACGCCGAATCGAGGCGCGACGCAGTACTCGGACCTCGGCAACGGCCCTGACTTCGACGCGGCGTTCGCTTCGGCTGGCGACATGAGCGCGGGATTCGCGCGCGGACTACCGGCGGCGGACGGAAACACTTGGCGACCGGTGCAGTGAGCGCAATGCGCGCGCGCTATGCTCTCTTGCGCGCCGCAAAAAGGCGACGGACCACGTGAGCGCGAGCACGGCGAAGCACAAGCTGCAGGGCATCGATGCGGCGCGCGGGATCGCGGCGGCGATGGTGGTCGTGTACCACGCGGCGCGGCACCTCGACCGGAATGGACTCGGGCTTCCATGGGCCGCGGGGCTCGAGAAGTTCGGTCACGCGGGCGTCGACTTCTTCTTCGTGCTGTCAGGCTTCATCATTCTGTACGCGCACTGGGAAGACGTCGGCGTGAGAGCGGCGCTGCCGCGCTACGCGGAGCGACGCTGCACGCGCATCTTCCCGCTCTACTGGCCCGTGCTCGCGGCGTACTTCGCCCTCGCGGTCCTTGGCTCGCACGCGCCTCTCCCCGATGCAGGGACGGTGCTCGCCAACGTGGCACTGCTGCCCACCGCCGAGCAGCCGATCGTCGGCGTGGCGTGGACCTTGCAGCAGGAGATGCTGTTCTACGTCCTCTTCGCGGCGTTGCTCGTTTCTCGATCGTTGGGCATCGCGCTGTTCGTCGCCTGGATGGCGTGGGTGCTCGCTGTCGTCACCGGTGTTCTCGAGCGCCCTGAGCACAGCCTCGTACGCGTGGGGCTCTCGTCTTACAACTTGCAGTTCATGCTGGGCATGGCGGCTGCGTGGGTGGCACGACGCACGCGCGTGCCGGTGCCCCGCTTGCTCGCGCTGATTGGGGCGAGCGCGTTTCTCGCGGTCGGGATCGCTGAGAGCCGCGGCCTCGTCGACGGCTACGACGACATGGCCCGCCTGCTGTACGGTCTCACCGCGTGGCTCTTCGTGGTCGGCATCGTCGAGGGCGAGCGCGTGAAGGGTTTTCAGGTGCCGCGCCTGCTCGCCATCCTCGGCAAGGCCTCGTACTCGATCTACCTCGTGCACCTTTTGTGCATCGGGATCGCCTACAAGCTCCTTGTGCGTGTCGGCGGGACCGGACTCGATGCTCACGTCCAGCATGTGCTGCTGGTCGTGGTCGGGCTCGTCGGAGGGGTGCTGGTCTCGATGTGGCTCGAACACCCGCTGATGGCGGCCGCACGCCGGTTGTGGGCCCGCGCCACGGGGCGACCGCAGGGGGCGCTGTCGTGAAGCCGGTCACGTTGCGACGGCGCACGGTGCTGATCGTGCTCGCGTATGTCGTGGCTCTCCACGCGGTGCTCGCCTTCGCCTTCGTCAAGACGAACTTCATCCCGCTGGCGCGCAAGACGCTCGGTCTCGCTCCGCCGGAGGAGCGCAACGTCGCCCTCTATCAGGCGATGTTGCAGTGGCCTGAGCGTGACCGCCTTGTGCCGATGGGCGCGGTGGTCGTGCTCGGCGACAGCCTGCTTCAGGATCTGGGAACCGCGCAGCTGGGGCGCGAGGTGCATTCGTTCGCCTTGGGAGGCACGACCGCGAGCACCCTGCTCGAAGGGCTGGCGCTCGTGCCCTGCGTCGAGCGCGCGGGCATGATCGTGCTCGGGGTCGGCGCCAATGACCTGAAGTACCGCGATCCGAAAGCCATCGTGCGCGACTACGCGGCGGTCCTCGCTGCGCTGCCCGCGAGCGTCGAGGTCGTCGCGCTGCCGATCCTGCCAGTCGACGAGCATTGCGAGGCGATCCGGGAGCGGCCTTACCTGAGCAACGAGCGCATCGCTCGGCTCGACTACTTGCTCGCCGCCTGCTGTGCCGCGCGCCCGGGCTTGCGACGCGTCGACGTGAGCGAGCTGCTTGCCCCGGATGGTGGGCTGCGGCCCGACGTGCACGCCGGCGATGGCTGGCACCTCTCGGATGCCGGCGACGCCTTGCTCGGTCGCGCGATCACGCGCGAGCTCGACGCGCTCGGCCGCTAGGCGCGGCGTCTCACGGTGTCCACGTCACCGTCCAGCCGTTCGAGAGGTTGAACGTGTCGGAGGTGCACCAAGTCGGATTCGGGTTGCGGTACCAGACCTGATACGAGCGCGTGGCGCCGAGGGCGGGCACCATGCCCTTGACCGAGATCGGCGTGTCCGTGGTCGAGGAGTACTGCGCGAAGTTGCCCACTGGCAGCTTGGCCCCCAGCCGAATCACGGAGCCGCCCGCGCAGCGCAGACCGTCGCCGAACACAAGGCCTGCTCCATTGCCGAGCTGGTCTGTGCCCTGAAAGAAGAGCACCGAGGTGTTCGGCACGGGGAAGACGGACAGCGTGAACGCGTCGTTCGAGAGCGAAGCCGAGCCGTAGCCCGCGAGGCGCGCTCCGCGTCCGATCGAGCTCGCGCAGCCACTGCCATCGCTCGTGGAGTTGCCGCACGGACAAGGCGTGGCGCTGCCGTTGCCGAGGCAGAAGGCCGTGCCGCTCTCCGGCGGCGCGAAGGCCTGTCGGTAGAACTCCCAGTTCTGGGGACCCAGCGCCTGCATCAGCGGGATCGAGTCGTGGTCGATGCCCGGAGGCGTGGTCCACTCGTGCTCGATGCCGAGCGCCAGCATCTCGTCGTGCAGGAGTGTGTGATTGGCCAGCATGCAGTCGAGCTGTCCGGTCGCCATGCGCAGGCGGACGCCGCTCGAGAGGATCGCGGCGACGCCCTGCGCAGCGAGTGTGCGCGGCGTCTGTGCGAGGTAGTAGGCCGGGTCGCTGTCCCACACGAGGTCGTAGATCGCCAGGCGCTGCGCGAGTGGGATCGTGCTGCACGGGGGCTCGTCGAGGAAGTCGAGCTGCAGCGGACCTGCTCCAAGCAACGAGGCGGCGGCGAACAGGTGCGGGAACTTGAAGGCGAAGCGGCCGGCGCCCTGACCGCCCATGCTGAAGCCCTCGACGGCGCGCCCTGCACGCGTGGCGACCGTGCGGAACCGCAGGTCGACCTCGGGAATGAGTTCCTGGATCACGACCGTCTCCATCGGCACGGTGCCGTCCTTGGAGTTGCACCACATGGACGACGGCATGCCGTTGGGGAAGACCACGATCATCGGCGGGATCAATCCCTGCGCGATCGCGGAGTCGAACCACGAGGCGAGCTGGGGTATGCCGGCGATCGGCGGTCCGGATCCGTGCAGCCAGTAGAGGGCCGGGAAGCGCCGCGTCGGTTGCATGTCGTAAGCCGGCGGAGTCCAGACGTGGTAGCTGACCACCGCGCCGGCGGCCGCGCTCGGAAATGTGCGGTACTGGACGCGCGGGGCGACGGCCGGCTGGGTCGTCCACTGGGCGAGCGAGAAGGGCGCCAGCAGCACGCCGAGAGCGAGAGTCGCGACGACCGACCGCAGCGCATGGCGGCCGAGAGTGAGGGGGGACAGGTTCTTCATGGGCGCGGAGCGAATCGAAGCCGCAGTGCAACCCGCCGTGGTGCCCGTGGTTCCGGCGGGGGCCGGCGACATGGAGCAGCGTCGAGGACTGGGCTGCGTGCGAGTCCATCTTAGGGCGGACGGCCGAATCCGTGGGGGAGGAGGCGGGTCGACAACTGCGGCGAATCGACTCAGATTGCGGAACTGAGTTCGCGGCGAGGCAGCGCAAGTCGATGCTCTCGTCCGTAGTCCCCGGAGGTCTTCAGCCCATGCAAGCACGCGGATTCGTACTCGTCATCCTGTCCGTCGCAGTCGCCCTCGGAGCGCTCCTCTGGTGGGGAATCTCTACCGCGACAGGTGAGCGGGAAGCGTGGGACTTGGGGCTGTACTTCCTCGGCGTGCTGCCGCTGCTCTCGGCCGCGTGTGCGCTCGCTGCCAGCCGCCGCTGGCGCGGCGCGCTGTGGATCGCCCCGGCGTTCGCCGCCGGTGAGTGGATCGCGATGGTGGCACGGAGCGGCGGCGACCTCGGGATCTGGCCGATCGGCCTGCTGTTCACGGCCATCACGCACGCCCCGGCCTTCGGGCTCGGGCTCGCGATCGTCGCTCGACAACGGCTGCGCGACGGGCAGAAGTGAGGCCGATACGATGCGCGCATGACGGAGCGCGCGCGCCCGACGCGGATCGAGACTCTCGGCTTCGGCCTCGCCTTGCTGGCTGGCTTCTGGCTGCGTCTCACGGCGCTCGACGTGCATTCGCTGTGGTTCGACGAGTGCGGCACGCTGGCCGTCGCGCTGGCTGACGACCCGCTCGCGACTCTGCGTGCGGATCGGCATCCGCCGCTGTCGTTCCTCGCGTTTCGCGCCTGAATGGCGCTGTTCGGCGAGAGCGATGCCGCGGTGCGGACGCTGCCAGCACTTGTGTCGTGCGCCACGCTCGTGCTCTTCGCGATGTGGGTGCAACGCGTCACATCCGGAGCCGTCGCGGTGCTCGCGGTGTGGCTGCTCGCCGTGGCGCCGCATCAGGTCTGGATGGCGCAGGAAGTGCGCATGTACCCGTTCGTGGAACTCGGCGCGATGCCGGTGTTCCTCAGCAGCTGCCTCGCGAGCGAGCGGCGCGTCGTCGGCGCGACGGTCGTGGCCCTCGGGACCGCACTCGCCCTCGGATCATATTGCCTCGGGCTGTACATCGCGGGCCTGACGCTCGCGGTCGGGTCGAGCTGGAAGGAACGTCGGCACGCGGCCTTCGGCGCGGCGCTCGGGATGCTCGTCTGGGTCCCGTGGCTGGTCTTCGCCCTGCGCGAGCAGATGCAGTCGGAATGGGGAGACACCGTCAAGCTCTCGGCTCGCGATCTGGTCGAGCTCGGCCCGCGGCTGTTCGCGGTGGAAATGGACGCTGTGCCCGCGAAGTGGCACGGATTCGTGTACGCGCTCGGGGCCCTGTGCTGGGGGCGCTGGCGTGCTGCGCCTGGCTCGCTCGCACGCAGCGAGCCGCTCGCACCGCGCTTCTCGCGGCCAGCTTGCCCATGCTGCTCACGCTGCTTACGCAGGCGACGGTGGTGGGAGGCTTCCAGTCGCGCTACCTCATCGCGGCCACGCCCGGCGCGGCGCTGGCCGTGGCCTGCGGCCTCGTGTTTCGACGCTCGTGGCTGCTGGGCGCGACCGGAACGACCTTGGCTCTCGCCTTGTTCGCCCATGCGCTGGTCCTGCGCTCGCGCAACCTGCGTGAGGACTACGCGAGCGCCTGCGAGGAGCTGGCTCGCGAGTGGCGCGAGGGGGATCGCGTCGTCTCGATCACCGGGACGAGCGAGCTGTGCGAGCTCGCACCGTTGCGACACTACCTGCGGGAGCGCGAGGACATTCTCGCGTCGCTCTCGAGCTGGTCATGGATCGAGGCGCGCCCCGAGGAGACTCTCCCGGCGGGCGCGCGGCCGCATGTCGTGTATCGGGACTCCGGCCATGCGTGGGCCGCGAGTCATCGGCTCTCGCAGCGCCTCGTGCTCGTCGAGGCAGGACCGACGCGGGAGCGCGTCGAGCGTTCGCTGTGGCGCAGGGAGCGCTGATCCGGGCCTGCGAGTATCCTGCCGAAGTGATGCGGGAGATTCTCTTGCTCGGAGCGATCGCGCAAGCCGGTGGTTGCGCTGCGGTGGACGTGGCCGAGACTGCCGAGGGCGAGCGCGCGCGTTGGCACGCGGCACGGATCGAGAAGCTGCGCGCGGAGGACGGCTGGCTCACGCTCGTGGGGCTTGACTTCCTCGACGACGGAACTGCGACGATCGGATGCGGCGAAGGCGTCACCTATCGCTACGAGAACTGCGCGGACGAGCTCGTCGGCACGCTGACCGTCGCCGGCGACGAGGTGCGCTTCCGTCGCGCAGGTGCGAGCGACGACGAGGTCCTCGTGGCGGACGATGCCGGGACGCCCTCCGTGATTCGCAGCGGAAGCGTCTCGTTCACGCTGCTGCGGCGCAACGGACGTCTCGCACTTCGAGTGCGCGACAGCCAGAGCCCGGTGCGGACGAGTTTTCTTGGCATCGAGCTGTTCGCCTACGACCCCATGCGGGTCGTCGACGCGCGGGCCATCGAGCCCGAGCTTGGGGCGACGGTGGCCATCACGAATGTCACGGGCTTCGTCGAGGAGCAGCCGGTGGCGGCGGAGCTCGAGTTCACGCTCTCGGGAGAGTCGGTGCGATTCGTCGCGACTGCGGGGAGCGAGGGACGGCTGTTCGTGGTGTTCGGCGACGCGAGCAACGGCCGCGAGACCTACGGTGCGGGACGCTTCCTCGACATCGCTGTGCCGGTGGGCGGTTGCACGACGATCGACTTCAACCGCGCCACGAATCCGCCTTGCTCCCTCACGGCCTTCGCGACCTGCCCGCTGCCTCCGCCGCAGAATCGCCTGCCGTACCCGGTGCTCGCCGGGGAGCGCGCGGTCGCGAGCGGACACTGAGTTGGCGTCCCCAGCCCGGCGTCGTAGTCTCGTTGGCATGAAGTTCCAGCCGATTCTCGCCGCGCTGCTTGCGTGCCTCGCTTCGTGCGCCACCTCGGATGCTCCCGCGCCCGTCTCTGCTCTCGCGTCCGCTCCTTCGGCGCTGCCGGAGCCCGTCCCCGCCCCGGTCGTGAACAGCGCCGTCGTGGCGGCGCCCCGCACGGATCCGTGGATTCTCCAGCGCCAGGCGGAGTGCCTGCGTCGGGTGCGCGAGACGGAGCGAGCGCAGGTGATCTTCCTCGGGGACTCGATCACGCAGGGCTGGGAGGATGGCGGCTCCGAGCATTGGACGCGCGCCTTTGCGCCGCTCGGTGCGCTCAACCTTGGCGTGAGCGGCGATCGCACCGAGAACGTGCTCTGGCGGCTCGAGCAGGCTCCGCTCGGCAAGTTGCAGCCGCAGGCCATCGTACTCCTGATCGGCACCAACAACCTGGGCCACGGCACTCACTCGGGCGAGCAGACGCTCGCGGGGATCCAGCGCGTCATCGCCACCCTGCGAGCGCAGGCGCCGGCGGCGCGGCTATTCGTGTTCGAGGTTTTCCCGCGCGGCGAGCGCTTCAACGCGATGCGCGGCGAGCTGGCCCAGCTGAATCAGGCGCTGCGTGCCCGACAGGGCGAGCTCGGCTGCGAGACGCTCGCCCTCGGCGACCGTTGGGTGCAGCTGGACGGTTCGATCTCGACATCAGACATGCCCGACCACTTGCACTTGTCCTCTGCGGCCTACGGACAGTGGGCGGAGGCGCTGGAGCCGGTCTTGCGAGCCGCGTTGCGCTGAGCTTGCTGCCTCACATGGGAGCGGGGCTAGGACTCCGCGCACCCAGCCGTGGACGCCGGACTCCTCTCGACATCAGGGGCAGGCGCGGAACTGCAGGGCGTTGGACATGCCGACGCCGCCGAGCGAGGCCGAGTCGCGATACCAGAACTGCGCGTAGACATCGACGCCGATCGAGAGCGCCGGATCGGTGCCAGAGCGCAGGCGCGTGTTGAAGTCGAACGCGAACCCGCCGCTGCAGTCGTCGGGACCCGTGCTTCCCCCGGAGCTCGGCATGACGATGCGCGCGAGCGGCGAGGCCGCGCACTTCGTGCCGCCATAGAACGCGCCCGCGGCAGGGGCGAGTCCGTAGAACAAGAGTCCGTTGCGCTGGTTGATGAGCTGTGTCGCCGTGATCGTGAAGGGCGCGAGGTTCGTCAGGCTCGGGTTGCCCGAGAATCCCACGGCCGGAGTGCAGCCCTGGCTGTTGACCTTGGCCGAGCAGTACGCGACGGGAGTGGGGCAATTGAAAGTGCCCGGGCCGACCTGCACCAGCTGGACATCGTCGATGTTCCAGCCACCGAAGACGATGCCCGTGTCGCTCTGCAGGGTGAACTCGAGTTGCACGGCAGCGTTGCCTGCGGTCAGCGCGGTGACATCGATGTCCATGGGCACCCACTGGGTGTCGATCAGGTCGCCCGTGGTCGGGTTGGTCCACACGAGGGTACCGTTGACCTTCACGCGCGCCTTGTCGTGCAGGGCCGACTCGATCGTCAGCCAGCGACGGAACTGCAGGCGCACGCTCGTGGCGGCCGAGCAATCGATCACGGGGGAACGCAGCCAGCAGTGCGAGCCGTTGTTGTAGTCGCCGTGCCACGCGATCTGGACGCCGAGGTCGTTGCCCCAGCACTTGGCGCCGCTGAAGGCGTGTGGTGCGTCGCCGGACGCGCCCACGGGACTCGACCGTTGCCAGTCTTTCGGGCCGCTGTACGTGCCCGTCGCCCAGCCGCCGGTCGTCGCGCCCTCGAAGTCGCTGGCGTAGAGCACCGTGCGCATGCCGACGAAGAACTTCCACGGCATCGTGCCGGAGTCCACGCCTTCGGGCGCGACCTCGACGTTGCCGAGCGAGTCCACGGCCTCGATCCAGTACCACAGCTCGCGCGGCGAGCCGAAGGTCGGGATCGCAGCGCTCCAGACGTTGCCGCTGGCCGTCATCGTGCGCGTCTGCCAAGTCTGGCCGAGATCGCCGGTGTAGTGCACCGTCGCGGAAGCCACGCTGGCGCCGCCGCTGGCGGTGATGGTCGCGTTGACGACGAAGGGGCCCGTCGCATCGGTCGTATTGGACAGCGCGGTGTGCGCGACCGTCATGTCGAGTGGCTCGGCGAGCGTGACGCCGCAGGCCACTACGCCCTTGACGATCATCTGCGCGAGATCGAAGTCGTTCGTGGAGATCGCGAACGCGTCCGCAGGCGTGTGAATCTGCGTGAAGTACTGGCCGAGGTCCTCGAAGAAGAACGCGGCCGGAAAGCCAGCTCCGTGGAAGGCCGCGTGGTCCGAGCTGCCCGCGATGAGCGAGCCGGTGGTCGCTGCCCAGCCCGACACGTAGCGCGGCGCGGTGGCGAGGCAGAAGGCCGTCAGCGCCCCCGACGTGTTGTTGACGGCGAGATCGGCGTCGCGCGCGTCATTCGCGGCGCGGTAGGCGATCATGTCCATGTTGAGCATGCCGACCACTTGCTTGCCCTGCTGCACCATCTGCTGCGCGAGCGCGCTGGATCCGAGCAGGCCGTATTCCTCGCCCGAGAACCACGCCAAACGGATGGAATTCTCGAACGGGCCCTTGCCCGCGAGCACCCGCGCGATCTCGAGCACGCCCATGCTGCCGCTGGTGTTGTCATCCGCGCCCGGTGCGGAAGCGCTCGTGCCGGAGCTGTAGTTGCGCGTGTCGAAGTGCGAGCCGATCACCACGTGACTGTTGGGATTCCGCGCGCCCGGGATGTCGACGATGATGTTCGTGCCGTGCTGGCTGTCCCACTGCTGCGTGGTCGGCGCGTAGCCCAGGGCCTGCAGGCGCGAGATGAGCTGCGCCCGTGCCGCGTTGAAGTTGTTGAGGTTGAGCGAGTCGCGGTTCGTCCACGTCGACGAGAAGAACTGGGTGTTCGTCTGCAGGTTGGTCTTCGACACCGCGTCGACGAGCGACTGGATGCGCGGGTCCGCATTCACGAGCGCGGCGGGCCCCTGTGCAGCGCCGCTCGGCGTCGCCGCGGTGCCGCCGGATTGGCCCGGTGACGAGGCCGCGAACGCGGCGAGCGGCGAGCCCGGTACGGGAGCGGGCGCCGGACGCATCGCAACGCGCGCGACGGCCGTGTGGCCGCCATGGCACGTGCGGCCGGGCCGCAGGCTCTCGGGATACTCGTCGAGGTCGACCGGCACGCTGACCACGGCCTGTCGACCGCAGCGGTAGAGAATCGTGCCCGCCGCGTCGATGTCGGCGCGCACGTCGGCGTGGGCGAGGTCTACCACGAAGAGCGGATCGGACGGTCCGAGCGTCGCGAGCTCGGTCACGTTCGTGCCGCGCTCGCGCAGGGCAGCAACCTCCGCCGGGCGGAGCGCACCGACGAGGAAGTCACCCGCGTCGAACCACACCTCTCCGGCGCGGCAGAGCCGCTCGCGCAGGGCCAAGTCGTGGGCGTGCTCCACCGCAACCGGCACCGGCCGTTGGGCCAAGGGGGTCTGTTGCAGGGCGCAAACGAGCAGGAAAGCGCACTCGAGCAGGGCGATGTTCATCCGGGGCGGTCTCCTGATGGTGGGTTCAAGGATAGGGCTTCCGCCGGGCGCGGGGAGGTCCAGAATCCCGATGCGGATCGAGGGGGGCGAGGTCGGAGCGGGGCGCGCTGCGCCAAAGCGGGACGACACCGAACCGCCGGGGGCTTCGGGTCGTCGTATCCTTATCCTCCAAAGCTGCGTCTGCCCATCCCCTCGGACACGAGGGGCGGGCGCGCCGAGCCGCCTCTTCCGACAGTCGCCACCATGCCGATTCTCGCCCTCGCCGCGCTCGCCGTGGCCCTGCCTTCGTCTCCGGTCCAGCAGTCCCAGCCGTCGGCCCTCGAGCGCGCGGCCTTGCGCCCCGTCGCGGTCGTGCACGGAGGCGACTTCGAGTTGATCGAAAAGCTCAAGCGCATGGGGGAAGTTTGGTTCGATGCGGGGCCGTTCCTCGTCGGAGCCCTCGGCGAGCGTGACGCAAACGCGCTGCGCGGTCGCGAGGTCGAGCTCGCGGTGCTCGACGGCATCGGTGCGCTCGACGAACTGTTCATCGTCGACCTGCGGGACGAGCACGTGCGCGAGGACGTCGCCGCCACGGCCCGCGTCGAGTTCGCACGCGAGGGGCTCGCGCTCGTCAGCGTTCCCCACGGCCTGCCCGAGTATCCCGAGAGCCTGCGGCCCGGTCGTACCTGCCATTCCGGTCACACGGCGATCTCGCGCACCCCGATGCGGCCGCTCGCGCCGCTCGCGACGCCCGGAGCGGGCCCGAGCGCGCTGCTCGCCGCGGACCCGCGCATCCAGACGCTGGTCGACCAGGTCAGCAAGACGAATCTGCAGGCTTCGGTGCAGTCGTTGACGACCTTCACGAACCGCGACTCGCAGAACCTCGCTAATTACAACGCTGGCAAGGCGCAGCTCGTCTCGCAGCTGCAGGGGCTCGGCTACGCGCCCGTCAGCGAGAGCTGGAGCGCGTCTCACGGCACGAACATCGTCGTCGACATTCCCGGTGCTGTGACCGCGAATCGCTACGTCGTGATCGGCGCGCACTTCGACACGCGCAACAACTCCGGTGGCACTGCGGCCGTGGGACGCGGGGCGGACGACAACACGAGCGGGAGTGCGGCGGTGCTCGAGATCGCGCGCATCCTCGCCGCGTCACCGACCGCCTTCGCGAACTCGATCCGGCTGGTGTGGTTCTCCGGCGAGGAGTACGGCCTGCTCGGCTCGGGAGCCAACGCGAACAACATGGTCGCGCAGGGCAAGCAGGTCGTCGGCATGCTCAACATGGACATGATCGCGTATCGCGCCACGAACGACGTGCGCGACTGCGACTTCGCGACGAACAACACCTCGCCGGCGCTCACGAGCTTCTGCCTGCAGACCGCGCCGCTCTACGTGCCCGGCTGGGCAGCGACGAGCGGCAACCTGAGCGCGGGGAGTTCCGATCACGCCTCGTACAACTCGGCCGGCATTCCGGCGGCATTCTTCTTCGAGGACCTGACGCAGTACTTCCCGCAGATCCACACGAGCGCGGATGCCTATCCGACGTCGACCAACGACTTCGATCTCGCGCAGATGATCTGCAAGGGTGCGCTCGCCTGCGGCGCGACGCTCGCGGATCCGGTCGACCTGTCCATCGTGCACAGCGAGCTCGCGGACACGACGGATGCGCTCGGGCCCTACGTGGTGCAGGCGAGCGTGACGAGCCTCTACGGTTCCAGCGTCACCGGCGCGACGCTGCGCTATCGCGTGAGCGGGACTTCGACGTGGAGCGTGCTCGCCATGACGAGTGCCGGCGGTTCGGCCTGGCGCGGACTCATCCCGTCCCAGGGCTCACCGAAGGTGATCGAGTACTACATCGAGGCCGCGGACAGCCTCGGGGCCGGCGAAGTGGCGCCGAAGGGCGTGGACACGGGTGCGACTCCTTACGACTTCTTCGTCGGCACGCGCACGGTGCTCTACTCCACGGGCTTCGAGGAGGCGACGGACAACGGCTGGACCCATGCGCAAGTCGCGACGCAGGATGACTGGCAGCGCGGGGTTCTCTACGGCAAGGCCGGCGATCCTGCGACGGCGTTCGCGGGCACGCGCGCGTGGGGCAACGACCTCGGCCCCACGGGTTGGAACGGCTTCTACGCGAACAACGTCAACAACTGGCTGCGCTCGCCCGTGATCAACTGCTCGGGTGCGGCGCAGGTGTTCCTCGAGTTTCGCCGCTGGCTCACGATCGAGTCGGCGCAGTTCGACAAGGCGCGCATCCGCGTCAACGGCACGCAGGTCTGGATCAACCCCTCGACGGGCGACCTGCTCGACACGGCGTGGGTGCCGTTCCAGCTCGACATATCTTCGCTGGCGGCGAACAACCCCTCGGTGCAGATCGAGTTCAGCCTGCAGTCGGATGGCGGGGCGTCCTTTGGTGGCTGGAACCTCGACGAGTTCTCGCTGCTGACCCTTGGACCCGGCACGAGCACGTGTCCGCCGTCGGTCGCCTACTGCACCGCGAAGACGAACAGCCAAGGTTGCGTGCCCCAGATCGCCGCCAGCGGTTCCGCGAGTGCGACGTCCGCTGCAGCGTTCACCATCACCTGCTCGAACGTGATCAACCAGCGCTCGGGCCTGCTCTTCTACGGCTTCGCGCCGGGCGCGACTTTGTTCCAGGGCGGGACGAAGTGCATCGCCGCCAGCCCCAAGCGAACGCAGCTCGTGGAATCGGGTGGTAACGCCGGTCCCGACGACTGTTCGGGTGTGCTGGCGATCGACTTCAACGCGCTCATCCAGACGGGCTCCGAGATTGCGCTCTTCGCGGGCAACACCGTGTTCGCGCAATGGTGGTACCGCGACGGCGCCGACCCGCAGGGCTTCGGCACGGGCCTCTCGAACGCGCTGCAGTTCCGCATCTGCCCCTGAGGCTTCGCGAGCTTGCGGGGCGGGCGCTAGAGTCCGCCCCGTGACCGCCTTCCCCGACCCCGACGAGTTCGCGTTCGTACCGGCGCTCGAGGCCTGCTTCGAGGAGATCCTCCTCGAGCTGCACGCCCTCGGGCGCGAGTCCTTCGTGGACGCGCCGGATGCGCTCTCGCTCCCGAACAAGGACTACGACGAACGGGGCTGGAGGTACTTCACGCTGTTTGGCGGCGGGCCGGGGTGCGGCCCCAATCGACGGCGCTGTCCGCGCACGACGCGTGCCTGCATGCTGGTTCCGGGGCTCGTCAACGCGGGTCTTTCGCTGTTCCGGCCGGGCACGCGGCTCGCGCCGCATCGCGGCGAACTCGCTGGGAACCTGCGGTGTCACCTGCCGCTCGTGGTGCCGAAGGGCGACGTCGGCATCCGCTGCGGCGACGAGCAGCGGCGCTGGGAGCGAGGTCGTGCGCTCGTTTTCGATGATTCGCGCGAGCACGTAGCTTGGAATCTCGGCGACAGCGATCGCGTCGTGCTGCTCGTGACGTTCCGCGGCTGACCTTCGCGGTTCGAACTCAGCGCGAACGACGCAACGCGAAGACTGTCACGGAGAGCGGTTCCTTCATCGGCCGCGCGATGTTCAGCGCGCCGACCGACTGGCGGACCCATCCGGCAGCTTCGAGGCGCTCGACATAGCCGTCGAAGAACTCGCGACCCGTGCGCCCGCGCAAGTGGTGCGGCTCGCTGAAGAGCAGCACATCGAAGCGAGCGGACCACGCGGCGAGCTGCTCGTCCGTCCAGCGCGGATCCTCGCCGGCGATCGAGATGTGCGTGGTTTCCGCGAGCTGCGCCGCGAACGTGGCGCGCTCGCGGCCGTGAGTGAGCAGGCCGTACTGCAGGCCCGCGGGAGAGACTTCCTCGGTCAGGTCGATCCAACCGATGCGCTCCCTGGGCGTGACGGCGGCGCCGACGAGCTCGAAGAAGCGCTCGTGTTCGTCGCGGGCGAGTCCGAGGGAGCGCAGGCGTCGGCTGCCGGACAGGTCGCGCTGGGTGGCGAGCTCGGCGAGCTGGTACTCACGCACTTCGACCTTGGGGGACAGGAAGCCGAGGCGCTCGGCGAGCCATGCTGTGTCGACACCCGGCCACGCGGCGCACGCGAGCACAGCGGCCGAGACAAGTCCGACGCGTCGGCGGGGTGGGGTGGGAAGCGCACCGCTCCAGCCAATGCCTGCGAGCGCCCACAGTGCCGGGCCCGCTGGAATCAGGAAGCGCGGCAGATGAAACGGGTGTCCCAGCACGCCGAGGAGCATCACCGCGGAGGAGATCGCGAGGGCACGCACCGGCGGAGAGCGCAGGTCGCGCAGCGCGAGCAGCACGCCGAGCAGGATCAGCAGCGCCGCGCGCGGATTGGGCGCGAAGAACGCCGTCACGTTGAGCAGGCGGATCTTCCACGAGGCCTGCGCCAGCTCCTGATTGCCGGAGATCCAGTCGGCGAAGGCCGCACGGTGCTCCGCGCCGCGCTCGAGTCCGCCCGGAAGCGGCAGCAGGAACCACCACGCGAGCGCGAGGCTCGGGATGAGGCTCAGGTCTCTCAGGTTCGACAGCGCGCTCCGCAGGCGCCGTGCGCGAGCGGCGAGAGCCAGCTCGACGAGCTCATCCGCAGCGAGTCCCGCTACGAGCAGCAAGCCGTAGTTGAACTTCGTGAAGAACGCGAGCGTGATAGCTGCGCCGGCGAGCAAGTTCGTGCGCCGACACGTGCGCGTGAGGGAGAGCTCGCGGCGGCGGATCCACGTCCACAGGGCGACGGCGATGGAGAGCGCTGCGGGGACCTCGAGCAGTACCGTGCCAGAGAAGCTCAGCGCAAGCGGCGAAGTCGCTGCGGCGAGCAGGGCCAGCCATCCCGCGCCGTCGGAGCCACGGACGCGCCGCGCGAGGCAGAAGACCGCGAGCAGCGTCGTGCACCAGAGCAGGGTGCAGAACTCGCGCGCGCCATGCTCCGAGATGCCGAACACCAGTTGCTCGAGGCCGAGCAGCAGGGGGAACGCGAAGGGATAGCGCTCGCAGTCGAGCAGCGCGTCGGAAAAGGCGCTCGCGTCGAGGGAGCCGAGCGCGCACGTCATGCGCCATGCGGGGCCGGCGGCGTGCATCGTCTCGTCCCAGCCCCATGCGATGCGTGCATCGAGCGGCAGGCACCACGCCAGCGCGAGCAGGGAGACGACGAGAAGGGCGATGCGCATGACTCGCCGCTAGGGTACGTGAGCGCGGGCCGCGCGTCGAAGCTCGCGCCTCGCTTGACCCCATTCGGAGCCACTTCCATACTCGCCTCGACTTCCATGCACGCAGCCCCTGTCCGCAGCGAAGGTCGACCTTGAGCGCAAGTCGCTGGACAGCCCTGTCGCTCTCGCTCTCGGTGGCCCTGTGCGGTGCGGCCGCCGTCCTGTTCTGGCAGTCGCGCGCTCGACGTCTCTCCGTGGACCTCGAGATCGACACGCGCGGCTTCGACCCCAAGGCACCTCCCGCGCTCCCGCCGAGCGAGAGCCACCTGCTGGCCGTCACAGCTGTCGAGCATGCGCTCTACCCGCCCTCGTCCTTCCGCCGCACCCCGTGGGATCCGGCCGACTTTCCGCAGCCCACAACGGCGCGCGGCAATCCGCTGCGCTTTGACCCGCAGTCCGGCTTCATGTTCTCGGGAGGCATGGATCGCCGCCGTGCGTGGAGCGAGCATCCCGAGGGCGGCTGGTCGGTGCGCACGAACAGCTTCGGGCTGCGCGACGACGACGAGCCCGCGAGCGAGCGCCCGGACCTGCGCATCGCGGTGCTCGGCGACTCCCACACCGCCGGCTTCTGCAACAATAGCGAGAGCTTCGCGCAGCTCGTGGAGGCGCGCTTGGCTTCGACGCGTCCAAGCCAGCGTGTCGAGGCACTCAACGCCGCGGTCCCCGGCTACACGTTCCAGCACTATCTGGGCGCGCTCGAGCGAATGCTCGCGTTTGCGCCGGATGTCGTGATCGTCGCCATCTACGGAGGCAACGACTTCGGAGAAACGCTCAGTCACCAGCATCGCGCCCATGGCACCGCGCGTGGCGACCTGACCGCCCTTCAGGCTCGGCTCGAGCGCGCGCAGGACCTCGATCCCGAGCTCGTGTCGCAGGCACTGTTCTCCGTCGAGCAGTTCCGCTTCGACCCGCCGCAGGTGGAGGTAGCGTTGCAGGCCGCGCGCGACGTTCTCACCGAAATTCAGCTCACGAGTGCGCGCTTCGGCGTCGTGCCGCTCTTTGTCTACGTGCCTTCCTCGCTCGAAGTCGAGTATGAGCGACGTACCGAGCGCTTCGAAGCTGCGCTGGCCGCGCTCGGAGCCAGCCGCGGGGACTGCGCGGTGCTCGGCCGTCTCGCCGACAGCACGCTCGCTTTCCTGTCCTCTCGAGGCTGCGCGACGCTGGACCTGCGCCCGGCCTTCCGCGCGAGCGGAGCGAGGCTGTACTGGGACGAGGACTTCCACCTCGCGGTCGAGGGGCATGCCGTCGCCGCAACGCAGATCTCCACTGTGCTCGAGCGCCTCGTACCAGCCGATGCGCGCCGCGTGCGCCGCGGCTCGCCCGCGCTCGACGAGAGCTCGCGTCGCGCGCTGCTCTCGCCCGGCGCCGGACAGCACGCGAAGTAGCTTCGTCGCAGATCCAACGTGCGCCAGCTGCGAGTAGGCTGGGACGTCATGAAGCTCCAAGCGTTCCTCGCCCTGCTCGTGCCGCTCGCGAGCGTGTGCTGCGCCGCCTGCGCGAATGTGGGCACCTCGTCGAAGCCTGTTGCCGGCAAGCTGCTGATCGTCGGTGGCGGTCTCGACAACGACACCGCGCCCATCTATCGCCGCTTCGTGGAGCTCGCGGGCGAGTGCGGGTCTGCGAACATCGTGATCGTCTCGGCGGCAACGGGACCGCAGGAGGAGGAGATCACGGACAAGACGGAGGCTCTGCGCGTGTGGGCGCCGGGAGTGCCGGTGAGCGCGGTGCGGCGCGAGTCGAGCACGGAGGAGACAGTCGCGCGCATCGACGCGGCGACAGCGCTGCTCTTCACGGGCGGCGACCAGCAGCGCATCACGGATCGCTACCGGCCCGCTGGCGCGGAGACCCCCGAGTGGCTCGCGATGCGGCGCCTGCTCGCGCGCGGCGGCGTGATCGCGGGCTGCAGCGCCGGGGACGCGATGATGGGAGCGTCGATGCTGCTCGGAGGAGGTAGCGCCGCGGCACTCGGCATCGCGTTGCCACTCGAGCCGGGCGAAGACGCGCCGACGCTCGGTCCCCGCACGGGACCCGGCATGGGTTTCCTCCCGTGGGCCATCACGGACTCCCATTTCTTCGA
The DNA here is from genome assembly GCA_005778045.1 of Planctomycetia bacterium. The sequence goes on along the minus strand of SXKQ01000144.1, from coordinate 13,718 downwards.
GCGCGAGCGGGTGGGCCGGCTCGTGGCCGCGCAGGAAGCGCTCGGCATTCGACTGGGACTCGGTGTCGGAGAAGACGCGTGCGTCGAGGTCGACCTCGCAACTGGTGATGTCCGCGGCGTTGGCGTGTCCGAGTCGCTCGTGGTCGACGTTGCAGGACTCGCTCGCGACGGCCTGCGACGCACCAACCTGCGAGCGCGCGTTTTCGGCGACGGAGAGAGCGTGTCCCTGCGCGCGTGGCTCGCGCGGCCGGCGAGCGCGAGTCTGGCGCCACCCGTGGGCGAAGCACGTGTCGTTGCGCTCGCCGAGCCGGGCCAGAATCGCCAGCTCGCGCTGTGGCGGCTCTTCCGCATTGCGGAGCGCGTCGGCGAGCCCCTGCAGAGGCTCTCGCTCGAGGGCTTCGAGGTTCTGGCGTGGCCGTCGGGTGATGGCGAGGTTGCCTTCGAGCTCGCCCCGCGCTCTCCCTGAAGCAGGACATCCCGCCCGCGAGGCTGGGCTCGCGGACGGGGCGTTGGCAACGCGGCGCTCCTGATTCGCCGCGCGCCTGCGGCTCTCAGTCTGCGCTCACGGCAGATTGAAGTTGAGGATCGAGTTCGTGACGTGCGGGGCGCCGATGCGGATCGCGGCGCTCGTCGGCGAGGTGTTGCAGCTGCCGAAGTCCTCGAACTGGCGACCGAGGGTCACGCCCGCCCAGTTGAAGGCCATGAAGCCACCGATCGTCTCGCTGCCCTCGTACCACTCGGTCGTGTTCGTGCCGGTGCAGCCATTGGTGAGCAGCATCGTGCCGTAGTCGAACAGCACCGTCTCGATGCCCGGGAATGCGCCGGGGTTGGTCCAGGTTCCGATGCGCTTCTGGGTGAAGCGCAGGTTCGGCGTCATTTGGACCTGCGTGCCGCACATGCCCGAGGCGTTGACGAAGGTGTTGATGAACTGGCCGGCGGCCGGGAAGACGTTGGCGCACAGACAGTAGGCGGCGAGGGCCGTCACGACGCCCTGAGCGGGCTCGCGGTAGGTGCAGATGTTCGTGCCGGCGGCCCAGTTGTTCCAGCGGAACGAGCCCTGCACGATCGGGCCGTCGCTCACCGGCGTGTTGACGGTCGAGGGCACGAAGCCCGTGCCCGGGCCGACGATCGAGAAGCTCTTGGCCGGATCGAAGCCGCCCGCGGGGGCCGGACGCGCGGAAGACGGCGTGTGGTGGACTTGGTCGCACTCGTGGCTCAGGGCCCACGCGACGCTCCACTGGCCCGTGCCGCAGTCGAGGGCGTAGTCGATGTGGCCCGACACGTACAGGCGCGAGTAGGTGCCGAGCGAGGCCGGGCGGTCGAGCGGCGTGGCCGGAACCGCGGCCGAGGGGACGATGTCGCCGTTGATGATGAAGCGCCAGACGGTCAGATTGACCGCGCCGGGGATACCCGACTCCTGCCAGTTGCGCGAGTACTGGGCGCGCAGGCCGCCGGACCAGTGCAGGGAGGCGGTCGCGCAGTCGCGCAGCTGCAGGCGGATGTTGTACTGGCCGCAGTAGACGGCCCCGCCCATCATCAGCGGCTGCGGCTTCCCGAGTTCGACGCAGTAACCCTTGTTGAGGGCGAGGTTGCAGTTGTCGAAGGCGAGCCAGCGAGCGTCGGTGCCCACGATCTTGGGGAAGCTCGGCAGGAGCACGCCGGTCGGGGCGCAGCAGGGGCCGCCGTCGAGGTTGTCGGGGCCGCAGACGACCTGGGCGCTGGCCGGCACGGTGGCGAGGGCGGCGGTGAAGCCGAGGGCGAGGGCGATGCGGGAGAGGGTCTGGAACATGGTGAGGAGTCCTTTGCGGAGGGGTTCAGGAGCGGGCCTAGCGCGGCCCTGACCCCCCCAAGTGACGCCCCGGGACAGCGCTGGACGGGAAGTCGGGGAATAAGGGACCGAGCTCGCCGCAAGGTGTGCCGCGGGCGCGGAGACGCGCGATCGCGTACCCCACGCTGGGAGTGCGCCGGCAGTTGGAGGAAACGAGCAGTTCCGGTTTGCACTCCGGCCCGCGGGGCCGTTGGATCAGCCGCGTGCACCTCACACCGCTGTTCTTCCTCTCGGCGCTCGTCCTCGTCGCCTACCTGTTCGAGGTCACTGCCCCGCGCACGCGAGTCCCGACCGTGCTGCTGCTGCTCGCGCTCGGCGTCGGGACGCGTCTCCTGCTCGACGGGGTCGGGGTGAAGATCCCCGATCTCGCGGAAGTCCTGCCGATGGTCGGGACCTTCGGCTTGATCCTGATCGTGTTCGAGGGAGCGCTGGAACTCCAGCTCGAGCGCGACCGTGCGACGATGATCGGTCGCGCGTTCCTCGTGGCGCTGCTGCCGCTCGCCGCCTTCGCTGCATGTCTGGCCTGGTACCTGATGCGCTCGACGGAGACCGACCTCCACACAGCGTTGCTGAACGCCCTTCCGTTCGCCGTGATCTCGAGCGCGGTGGCTGTTCCGACGGCGCGCGCCTTCTCGCGCTCGACCAGCGAGTTCGTCGTCTACGAGAGCTCGTTCTCCGACATCCTCGGTGTGCTCGGCTTCCAGCTGGTGCTCTCGACCGCGAGCTTCGGTGTGGGCACCTTGGTCCAGTTTTGCGGCGAAATGCTCGCCATCCTCGCGCTTGCTCTCGTCGGTTCCGGGCTGCTCGCACTCCTGCTCGCGAAGCTGTACCACCGCGTCAAGTTCGTGCCGATCCTCGCCTTCGTGGTGCTCTTGTACTCCGCCGCGAAGGCGTTTCACCTTCCCGCACTCCTGCTGGTCCTCGTCTTCGGTCTCGCGCTCGCAAACTACCGCAAGCTGCGCGAGCGCATCGGACGCGTGCTGCCGGCCGCGGAAGCCGTGGAGTCGGAAGTCCATCGCTTCTCGGAACTCGTGACCGAAGCCACCTTCGTCGTGCGCATCACATTCTTCGTGCTGTTCGGATTCCTCGTCGATCTCGAGTCCCTCGCCGATACGCACACGCTGGGAATCGCGGCCGGAATCGTGGGCCTCGCGCTCGCGCTGCGGCTGCTCCAGCTCCTCGCCGTGCGCATGCCGGTGCTGCCGCTGCTGTTCCTCGCGCCACGCGGCCTCATCACGGTCCTGCTCGTACTGTCCATCCCCGCGGCGGAACGCCTCGCGCTGATGACGGATGGGCTCACCACGCAGGTGGTCGCGCTCTCCTGTCTCGCCATGATGGCGGCGACGCTGGGTTCCGGAGGCGCGCGGAGCGACGCTCAGAAGAAGAGCGCGAACACGAGCGCACCGACCGCGTAGGAAAAGCCGTTCGCGGCGAAAGCCACGAGCAGGGAGCGCACGAGTCCGAGCTCGCGTCGCAGCGCGAACAACGCGAGCCCTTCGACCAGGGCGATCAGGATCTCCGCCTGCAGCACAGTCCAGCTCGACGGATGTGTCTCAAGCTGCCACCACGTGAAGCCCGGATGGGTGAGCAGGTTCGATGCGAGCGTCACGAGCGGCAGGTGCCACCACGGTCGCGAGCGACTCGCTGCGCCGTACTCGTAGACCGGCAGCTCCAGCACCAGCGTCCAGACGAAAAGCGCGAGCCAAAGCATCATGGCGCACGTGCCGCGCCGCCGCGCGCGAGCAGATAAGACAGCACGGCGAGCTCGATCCAGCCATGGGCGATGGCAAGCTGGAGATACGTCGCGCGAGTCGCGACGGGCGCCCAGAGTCCACACAGGGGGACAGCGATGCAGGCGACGGCGCACAGCGCGACTCCGAACTTCCCGAAATCGTCCCGCAATGGCCGCTGCGCGCCTCCCGGCAGCTGCCACGACCAGATGCCGTAGTGCACGAGTTGAGCGAAGGCGAAGGAACGCAAGAGCACATCCGCGGTCGAGGACGAGAGGCCCGGCGCGAGCTCACGCGCGAGCCGCGCGCCCTCGAAGGAGCCGATCACGTCCGTGCTCGCTTCGAAGTCCGCCATCCCTACGACGACGGCAACTCCAACGGCGTAGACGAGCGCGACCCTGGCTGCAGCGCGCCGCTCTCGCTGCCACACGCACCAGAGCGAGATGGCGATCAGGTTGTGGGCGTGCGCGAGCATCAGGAGCGACTCGCGTGCCGAAGCGAGTGCGAGCGCGCCGAGAGTTCCGAGGCCAAACGCCCATGCGACGCGCGTCGTGCTGTTCCGCGCACCTCCGATGGCCGCGATGGCGACCGCCGCGAGTCCGCAGGCCAGCTCGGCTTCGATCGGCAACGACACGCCGCACAGGGTCGTGACTCTCAGCGCCGTCATCGACACGAGAGCGAGCGCGACGGCCAGTGCGACGCGACCGCCGAATCCACCCGGCCTCGCGAGCCACAGCACGCGCACGTCTCCGATCACGTGGGGCACGCCGAACAGGATGGGTCCCACGAGCAGGGCCCACAGCGGGACCAACGCGGCGAGCAGCGCAGCGCCGACGATCGCGAGCGGCAGGCGCAGATCGATCTCGCACTCAGCCATGGTGGTGCTCCCGCTTTCGCCGTCAGTAGACGACGGTGACCGCGAGCGCGAGCGCCACCGCATCCGCCAATGCCATCGCGAGCGGACGGAGTTCCTGCAGCGCGCTGTCGGACGGCGCGGCTTCGTCCTCGAGCGCAAGGGCCAAGCTCGTCGCCACGCGCGGAGGCTACCCTGCGACTGCGGCACGATCTAGCGGGCGCGACCCGAGCGCCGACGGACGCTCAGGCCAGCATCTCGCGCACCACGCGGCCCGCGACATCCGTCAAGCGGAAGTGCCTGCCCTGGTACAGCCACGTCAGTCGCTCGTGATCAATGCCGAGCAAGTGCAGCAGCGTGGCGTGGAGGTCGTGCACGTGCACGCCGCCGTCGATGATGTTGTAGCTGAAGTCGTCGGTCGCGCCGTGGACATGGCCCGCGCGCACGCCGCCCCCTGCGAGCCACATGCTGAAGCAGCGCGGATGGTGGTCGCGACCGTAGTCCGTCTCGGTCATGCGTCCCTGGCAGTACGTCGTACGTCCAAACTCTCCGCCCCAGATCACGAGCGTGTCTTCGAGCAGTCCGCGCGCGGCGAGGTCCTGCACGAGCGCTGCCGAGGCCTGGTCCGTCTGACGACACTGGTGCGAAATTCCGCCGGGGAGCCCGCCGTGCTGATCCCAGCCCTGATGGAAGAGCTGCACGAAGCGAACACCGCGCTCGACGAGTCTACGCGCGAGCAGGCAGTTCGCCGCGAACGTGCCCGGCTCGCGCGAGCCAGGCCCATAGAGCTCCAACGTCGCCTCGCTCTCGCCACGCGTGTCCGTCACTTCGGGCACGCTCGTCTGCATGCGGAACGCAAGCTCCGCTTGCGCGATGCGCGCGTCGATCTCGGGATCGCCCTCGCGTCTGCTGGCGTCGCGGCCCATGCGCGCTAGAGCATCCAGCATCGAGCGCCGCGCCTCGCGCGTGACTCCGTCCGGACTGCCGAGGAACAGCACCGGTTCGGCGCCCGAGCGGAACTGGACGCCCTGATGCTCGCTCGGCAGGAAGCCCGAGCCCCACAGACGGGCATACAGCGGCTGGTCGCGAGTCGCGTCCTTCGACACGAGCACCACGAACCCCGGAAGATCCGCGTTCAGCGATCCGAGGCCATAGGAGAGCCACGAGCCCATCGACGGCCGGCCCGCGATCTGGCTGCCAGAGCAGAAGAACGTGATGGCCGGGTCATGGTTGATCGCTTCCGTATGCACGGCGCGCAGCACGCACAGGCGGTCTGCGATGCGACCGGTGTGGGGCAAGAGCTCGCTCAGCTCGATGCCGGACTCGCCATGGCAGGCGAACTTCGCGAACGAGGCGGCGATGGGCAGCACTGCCTGATTGCCGCTCATGCCGGTCAATCGCTGGCCACCCCGCACGCTGTCCGGAAGAGGCTGCCCATGCATTGCGCGCAGCCCCGGCTTCGGATCGAGGGTCTCGAGCTGTGAGGGGCCGCCTGACTGGAACAGGTAGATGACGCGCTTCGCACGGGGCGCGTGGTGCAGGCCCTGAGCGGGCGACCCGTCGCGGGCAGCGAGCAGATCGGCGAGCGCCAGCGATCCGAGACCGAGCCCGGCGCCGCGCAGGATTGTCCTTCGATCGAGCGGTCGGAGACTCATCGGATGACCATGGCCCCGTCGCTGGCGAGGATCGTGCTGCAGGCGAGTGCGAGAGCCGCGAGCTCCGCGTCCGGAACCCCGACGAGCTTGCGCGCAGCGTCGAGTTCTGTGGAAAAGCGGCTCGTCTCGCCTTCCACAAGCGCCAGCAGCGCTTCGGACTCTTCGCGCGTCGGCCTACGCGTGCAAAGCAGCTCGAACGCGCGCTCGACGCGAGCCGCCGGTCCAGCGGCCTCGCGTGTCGCGCGCTCGGCGAGCGCCGTGGCGCACTCGACGAACACCGGATCGTTCAGGATGACCAGCGCTTGCAGCGGCGTGTTCGTCGTCATCCTGCGTGGCAAGCACGCCTCGCGCGTGCCTGCGTCGAAGACGCTCATGTCCGGCACCGGTACCGTACGCTTGCGGAATGTGTACAGGCTGCGCCGATGGGCGCCGCCCCCCGCATCCGGCTGGTAGTGGCCGCCTTGTCCCGCCTCGCTCCACAAGCCCTCGGGCTGCCACGGCTGGACCGAAGGTCCACCGAGCTGCTCGACGAGCAATCCAGAAGCCGCGAGCGCGCTGTCGCGCAGCATCTCTGCGCTCATGCGTGGAGCGGGGCCTCGAGACAGGAGCGCATTGACCGGATCCGCCGCTCGCTTCGAAACGCTGGCACTCGAGGACTGACGAAATGTGGAGCACAGCACGAGACGGCGCAGCATCGCGCTCATGTTCCAAGCGCTGCCCGGGGATCCGTCGCCGTGAACGAACGTGTACGCCAGCCGATCGAGCAGCTCCGGATGGGAAGGGAAGCTCCCCTGCAGGCCGAAGTTCTCGCTGGTTTCCACGAGTCCGCGGCCGAAGACCTGCTCCCACAGCCGATTCACGGCCACCCGCGCGACCAACGGGTTGCGCTCGTCGAGCATCCAGCTCGCGAGGCCTGCCCGATTGCGCGGAAGCGCAGGCTCGAAGGCGAGCACGGCCTCGAGTGCGCCGGGGTCGATTCGCGCGGTCGTGTCGGGCTGGTCATACGCGCCGCGCCGCAGCACGTGAGTGGGGGAGGCCGAGCGCGAGTCCTGCATGCAGGCGAAAGCGGGAATCGCATCGAGATGCGCCGCGAGCGCTCTCTGGTCGGCGCGAAGCTTCGCGCGCGCCTGCGAGACGCTCTCGTCGAGCGCGTCGGCAAAGTGGTCTTCGAAGATCGCAAAGTCGCCCGGGTCTACTTGGAGGCCGGCGGAGACGGCGATCGAGCGCGCCTGGACGCTCGTGAGAGCGCGACGCCACACGCGCAGCTCGTCGATCGCTCCACCGCGGAATCCGCTGCCGCGCGAGCGCGAACCGAGCTCGAGCGTGTGGTCCGCGAGCGGGCCATCGAGCGCATCGCGGACGACTTCGACGCCAGCGAGCTCGCCATTCACGTACACGCGCAAGCCGCCGGCGTGGGACGAGCCGTCGTACGTCGCGACAAGATGCGTCCACTCGCCAATTGTGAGCGGCGCGCGCACGCGTACGCTCGCTGCCGAGCCAGGCCAGAGGTGGATCGCGCTCCAGCGCACGTGACCGTCCACGAGCTCGAGCTCGATGCCAGACGCATCGGCATCCTGCGTGTAGAAGCCCGACGCATGCAGGAGCGCAGCGCGCGCGTTGCGCTCTCCGGTCCGAATCCACATTGCGACGCTGATCTCGTCGTGGCGACCGAAGCCCGATAGTCCGTCGAGCGCTAGACCGCCGTCTCCATCGAAGCTCGCCGCACGGCCCGCGCGTCCTTCGCCCAGCTGGAACTGGCCGAGTTGCTCCGGTCGATGGCGGTCGACGCTCGCCGGGGGCGTGCCCGCGATCAGGTTGGGCACCCGTCCATTCTCGATCATCTCGAATTCGTAGTGTGCGTCCGGTGGCGGAGCCTCCGACGCGCTCGCGGCGAGTCGTACCGTCTGCAAGCGCCGCTTGGCCTCTGCACGCTGGCTGTCGAGCTCGGCTTGGGCGAGTCCCACCGCGCTCCGCAGCTCGCTCTCGCGCCGCAGCTGCTCGTCTGACGCGAGCCTCACGAAGGGCGGCGGTGCCAGGACCGGCAGCGCGTAGGGCTTGAGCCCATTCTCGTCGATCGAGCCGAACATCGCCGCCAGCGCATAGAACTCGCGCGTCGGGATCGGGTCGTACTTGTGGTCGTGGCACCGCGCGCACTCGAGCGTGAGTCCGAGGAAGGTCGTGCCGAAGGTGCTGACGCGGTCGGCGATGCCTTCCTGCCGGAACTCCTCGGCGATCGAGCCGCCTTCCTCCGTCATGCGGTGCAGCCGATGAAAGCCGGTCGCCACGCGATCGTCGACGCTCGAATCGGGCTGCAGGTCACCTGCGACGATCGAGCGGACGAAGTGATCGTAGGGCATGTTCGCCGCGAGCGCCCGCAACAGCCAGTCACGCCACGGCCAGGTGAACGAATTGCCGTCGGTCTGGTAGCCATGCGTGTCGGCATAGCGCGCGAGATCGAGCCACATGGTGGCCATGTGCTCGGCCGCGCGTGGCGAGGCCAGCATCGCATCGACGCGGCGCGCGTACTCCGCATCGCTCGCATTCGCTGCGAAGGCCTCGGCCTCCTCGGGCGTGGGCGGCAGGCCCGTGAGTACGAGCGAGGCCCTGCGCAGCAGGAGGCGTGGCTCGACCTCGGCCTCCGGTGCGAGGCCGTGGCGCTCGAGCGCATCGAGCACGTAGGCATCGAGTTCGTCACGCGCCCAGTCCTGTGACTTCACGCGCGGCGGATCACTCCGTCTCGGCGCGACGAAGGCCCAGTGGGGCATGTAGCGCGCACCCTCCTCGGCCCAGCGCAGCAGCGTGGCACGCTCCGTTTCCGAGAGCGGACGCTTGAGGCTCGGCGGAGGCATGACCTCCCGGGCGGCGTGGCTCGTGATGCGGCGTGCGAACTCGCTCGTCGCACCTCCGGCGAGCACTTCTCGCGCGCCTTCCTCGGTGTCGAGCCGCAACTCGGCCTTGCGCTTCGCCTCGTCGGGTCCGTGGCAGCTGAAGCAGCGATCGGCGAGCAGCGGCCGCACGTCGCGATCGAAGCGCAGCGCGGGCTGGACCGTCGGCTCGTGCGCCAGCGTCGCACACGCGACGGCGAGGAGCAGCGCACCGGGGATCAAAAACGACGGCTTCATGCCTGCATCGAGCCTAGCGTGCCGCTTGCGCGTTCATCTGCGCGTTCCGCGTTGCGTCGAGATATCCAGCGGACTGGCTCATGCCCGTGGTGTGGCACCAGCCGGTGACGTGTCCCATCGACTGCGCCCCTGGCAACTGTCCGCGCGAGCGCTCGACCGTGCCGTCCTCCGGGTCCGCGAGCAGGATGGCCGCAAGCACGTTGCACGCGCTGCCGCTGTTGGATGTCGTCCAGTAGCTGACCTCCGCGCGCGCCCACGTCGGAATGCCGGCCAGCCAGGTCGCGGCGCCGCTCGGCGTCAGGTTGGAGTTCGTTCCGCAGGTGAAGAATCCGAGCGATGCTAGTGGCGTGCCTTGATAGGGCGTCGCGAGGCTCTGGATGCGACGGCCACCGGTCGCATGGTCGAGTCCGCTCGTGTAGTAGGTGAAGAGGTGCAGCGCTGCGCAGCCGCCCTGGCTGTGCCCGACGACGCCGAATGACGAGAAGCCCGCGAGGTCCGCGCGCGAGCCGATCAGCTGCGCGAACTGGTCGTGGGAGCGATTTGCGCTCAAGTCCAGAAACACGTACTTGGGCTGCGTGAACTGGGCCGCGGGCCAGATGGAGCCCGTCGAGCAGTAGCCGTGCGTCAGCACCAGTCCCGGCTGGATGGGGCGTTCGCCGCTGAAGGCAGGAAAGGGCCCGACGGGCTGCGTGGCCTGCGCGAGCAGCGCAGCGGCACTGGTCAAGCTCGCGCTCGCGGCCCGAGGCGCATGCGGTGGCGCGAGCACAGGCATGCTCGACAGGCTCGCGAGCACGCTCGAAGTGTCCGGGTCCTGCACGCGCACGTTGCGCAGCTCGAGCGGCCCGGTTGAGCCGGCAAGGTCCAGCCAGCGCTCGTCGAAGCGCACGCGCCAGCGGGCCCGGCGCCCGTCGACTTCGGGCTCTTGGATGCGTGACACCCAGCAGGCGGGCACGGAGCCGCGTGAGCCGTGTGCCCAGACCTCCGCGGAAACCTGCAGTCGCTCCGGCGCGTCGAGCAGCTGCGCGCCGAGCGTGAGCTCCACGCGGCCATCGTCGAGGCGCGTGGATTCGGCCACGCCTTCGAGCGCGAGCTTTGGCTCGTGTACGTGGAATGCGAGGGGCACGCTGCGCTGCACGCGCGCCCCGCGCGGCGTGAGCCCGCTCACATGGGCGCGCGCGACGACCTCGCCGACCACTTCGCCCGGCAGCCACGCGCCGAACAGCCCGTCCTCCGCCAGCCGGTCGTCATGTCGGCCATCGTCTCGCATCCGGAGCGTGCTGGTCCGGCCGGCCCACTCGAGCTCGAGCCATGCCTCGAGCTCGCGGAGCGAGTCCCCGCGCTCCATGCGCGCCACGACGGCCGCTGGCTCGCCCCGCAGCGCACCGTGCGTCTGGAGCCAAGCCCGTGCGCGGGCGGCGTCGCCGTCCTCGACGAGCGCCCATCCCACGTCGACATCGCTCGCGCTCGAAGCGATCACCCGCACGGTCCACGGACCGCTCGACTCCGCACGCAACTCGCGGCGCGCACTCACGAAGCCAGGCAGGAAGTCGCCGGCGAGCTCCAGTTGCGGCCGCTGGGCTACTCCCGCGTCGAGATCTCGCGGGGGCAGGCCGGCGGGAGCTGCCAGCACGCGCCAGCGCGCGGCCGAGGGTGACAGCAGGGTCAGCGCGCCCTGCCCGTCGAAGTGCGCCGTGAGCTCGGCTTGCCAGCCCGAGCCCGTGCGTACGAAGCGCAGGGACTCGATGGCCGCCCCGGAGACGCTCGAGCAGGCCTCGAGGTCCGGTAGGCGCACGATGCCCGCGAGGATGTCCTCCGGCGGCGCGATCACATCCCGGGGCGCGTGAGTCTGCAGCGCGAGAACGAGTACAGCGAACATGGCTGCGATTGTGCGAGGGATGTCCCGGATGCGAAAGGGGCCCTCGGACCACTAGACTTGGGCCGATGTCGAATGTCCGGCGCATCCCCACCGCGATGACCTCGGCCACGCACCTCGTCGCCGCGCTCGAGCAGTCGGGCCTGCGCGACATCGAGCGCGTGAGCGAACTGGCGCCGCTCATATCGTGGCGTGGCCAGCAACTCCCGGAGCGGGCGGAGATCATCGTGAGACGTCGCCAGATCGGCGCCACGGCGGACGACCTTGGCTTCGTGCGCGGCGCGGACGGGCGCTACGAGGCCCTCTTGAGCGAAATCCTGCTCTCGCGCTTCGACAAGCGCTGGTTCAGCGAGCTGGAGAAGCGCTATGCGGCGCTCGCGGCATCGAACTCTGCTCCATCCTCGGACACGCCGTCGGCCGAGCTGCCGCCGCAGGTGGAGCTGCCGCCCGAGTTCGCTCCACCGCGCTCCGAGCCGTGGCCAGCGCGCAGCGAGCCGCAGCGCGGGCGCAAGCCCGAGCCGTCCTTCGAGCCCAAGCGCGAGCCGAAGCACGAGGCGCGCCCCGAGCGATCCATGCGGCCGCCCGTGGCGCCGCTTCCGCCCCGCGGCGTGATCGAGGTGGATCGCGTCGAGCTGCCGGCCACGGACACCATGGAAGCGGCGTCTGGCGACCTCGCCAAGGTCGAGGCAGACCTCGTGGCGGTGCTCGGAGCCGCCAAGCGCGCCGGCGGGGGAGCGGGCTGCGCCAAGCACGTGCTGCTGTTCGTCCTGTTCTACGGCTTCAGCACCTTCATGGGGCAGCCGGCTGTGCTGGTGTTGGGCATCGTCGGCCTCGTGTTCTACGCCATCCGCGACCTCAAGCAGCGCAAGGAGCGCATGGTGCAGGCCGCGACGGCGGAGTTTCGCTCGCGTTTCGGCTCGAGCGCGCAGGCCCGCGAGCTCGCGCTCCAGCGCCTGCGCCGGGAGATCGGCAAGCTCGACGGCGACAAGCGCGCGGTGGTCGAGCAGCTGCTGCGCCGGCTCACGTGAGCGCTTTGCGTCCGCCGGTGCGTCACCTCGTCGGCTGGGCGGGGACCGCGGACGCCGATCGCTGGCTCGCGCGCCTGCTCGCGGAGGTGCCGTGGAAGCAGGAGCACATCACGGTCTTTGGCCGCCGCCACCCGATGCCGCGCCTCTCGTGCTGGATGGCGGATCTAGGCTGCGAGTATCGCTACGCGGACCTGCAGAACGCGATCGAGCCCTGGTCCCCGGCCGCCGAGGAGATTCGCGAACGCCTGCGCGCGGAGCTCGCCTGCCCGTTCAACTCGCTGCTCCTCAACCTCTACCGCGATGGTCGGGACTCGATGGGCTGGCACGCCGACGACGAACCCGAACTCGTGCATCAGGCCCCGATCGCGTCCCTCAGCCTCGGCGCCGCGCGCACGTTCCGCATGCGGCCGCGCGGCCGTCCGGCCGACTCCAAGGTCGCCTACGAGCTCTGCCACGGCGACCTGCTCATCATGGACCCGCCGACCCAGCTCCTCTGGCAGCACGAGCTGCCGCGACGCCTCCGCGTGGCGGAACCGCGCGTCAACCTCACCTTCCGCCTCGTGCGGCGAGAGGCGTGAAGCGCCGCGCGGGCCGGACCGTCCCGAGGAACGATCCGACCCGCGCGGCCTAGCGAACTGTTGCAGCGACTAGTTTCCGTTGGCGAAGTTCACCCTGCGAACGGTCTGCTTCACCTTTTCGGAGAGCTTGTCGCTCAAGTCACTCAGCACGGCGACCGAGCCACCGGCAACGACCAGGCCCGTGATGGCGAGCTCGGTCGATTCGGCGCCCCGCTCGTCGCGGAGAAAACTGAGGATCCAGCGAGTCATGGGAGGCTCCTTGTGCGTTCGCCTTGCGCGGCTCTCCCGTTCCTTCGAGCGCTCGCGGCGTGCGTCTGGAGATGCAATCTCCTAGTTTTCGCACCCAACGCCTCTGGACCGGAAAGACTTGCGGCCCCGGTCGCCCGGAGCCGCAGGACTTGAACGCAGGTTCCGGACGATCACTCGCCGGTTGCGTTGCCGAGCTTGGCGATGAGCTCGTCGCCCTTGTCCGCGAGGGCGTCCTTGAGCTCGCTGAAACCAGCGACGGAGCCGCCAGCGACAACCAGACCCGTGATGGCGAGCTCGGACGATTCCGCGCCGCGCTCGTCCGCGATGAACAGCTTGATAAAGTTCTTCATGAAAGGTCGTTTCCCAGACAGGGGGAGGGGGTTGCCCGCGTGTGGCGAAGCACTGCGCCGTGACTCACATGCGGAACCTCGAAAGAGTGCCATGAATAGGCCGGATTGGGAAAGAAATTTCTTATAAAAGGAGCCCCGCGGGCATGTTTAGAGAGTGAAACAGAATTGAATAGGACGCGGGGAAGATAGACAACGCCGCACTCGCTGGGCGCGGCCGGCGTTGCTGCGACGAGCGCTGTGCCGAGTGGGGGAGGGCGGTGGCGCGCGCCTTCTGCTTCACATCCCACGCCGAGCCTTGGCGCTCGGGTGGGTTCCAGTTCGAGGGACTCGAGCCGGGCGCCTACGTCCTCGAGGCTTGGCCCTTCGTCGAGGAGCACGACGTGTGGCGCGGCGAGGTCGAGCTCGCGAGCGCAGACGCGACTCTGCCGTGCCGCGCGCTCGGGGAAGATCGT
>SXKQ01000143.1 GCA_005778045.1 Planctomycetia bacterium | reverse complement strand
CTGCCCGAGGCGCAGCTCGACCGCTTCATGTTCATGATCAAGGTCGACTACCCGACGCTCGAAGAGGAGCGCGAGATCCTGCGACGCACCACGGGCGGCGAGGGCGCGGAGCCGCAGAAGCAGCTCGGCGCGGACGAGCTCCTCGAGATCCAGAAGGCCGTGCGCGCGATCCACATCGAGGATCACGTGCTCGACTACGCGCTCGCGCTGACGCGTGGCACGCGCGTGAAGTCGGACTCGGGCCTGTCGTTCGTGAAGGAGTGGGTCACGTGGGGCGCTGGCCCGCGCGCAGGGCAGTACCTCGTGCTCGCCGGAAAGGCTCACGCGGCGATCGCGGGGCGCGACCACGTCTCGATCGACGACGTGCGCGCGATCGCCAAGCCTGTGCTGCGCCACCGCATCATCACGAGCTACGCCGCCGAACAGGAAGGCATGACGAGCGACGTGGTGATCGAGCGCATGCTCAAGGAAATCGACGCGAGCGCCGGCGTGGGCGCGGGCCTGCCCGGCGTGAAGGCGCGCTAGAGCGTTCGAGATGACGCAGGCGCGCGGCGACAAGCGGCTCGACCCCGCGGTGCTCGACAAGCTCGAAGGACTCGAGCTGGTTGCTCGCACCGTCGTGGAGGGCACGCTCTCGGGCCACCACCGCTCGCCGTTGCGCGGCAGTTCCGCGGAGTTCGCGCAGCACCGCGAGTACGTCGCGGGCGACGAGCTACGGCGCCTCGACTGGAAGGTGTTCGCGCGTTCGGACCGCCTCGTGGTCAAGGAGATGTTCGAGGAGACCACGCTCGCCTGCCACCTGCTCGTGGATGCGAGCGAGTCGATGGCGTTCGGGTCGCTCGATTGGACCAAGTTCGACTACGCGCGCTGGTGCGCGGCCGCGCTCGCGCACCTCGTGATCGGCGAGCGCGATACGTCAGGCCTCGTGCTGTTCGACGCCAAGGAGCGCATGAAGGTGCCGCCGTCTTCGGGCGAGCGGCAGAAGCACGCGATCTGGAGCGCGCTCGAGGACGCGCAGCCGAGCGGACCGACGGGCGTCGGCGGCGTGCTGCAGTGGTTCGCAGGCCGCCTGCGCAAGCGTGGCATCGTCGCGATCTACTCGGACTTCTTCGACGACATCCCCAGCGTGGTCGAGGGCCTGCGGCGGCTGCGCCATGACGGACACGAGCCGATCCTGTTTCAGGTGCTCGATCCGCTCGAGCTGTCGTTCGACATCGCGCGTCTCGTGCGCCTCGACGGGCTCGAGGGCGCGGGCATGCTCAAGGTGGATCCCAAGGCGCTGCGGCAGGCGTACGTCGAGGAGATCACCGCGCACAACCGCGAGCTCGGGCGCCTCGCGGCGGCGATGGGCGTGGACTACGTGCAGCTCGACACGTCGCGCACGCTCGAAGCGGCGCTGACGACCTACCTCGCGCACCGCAAGGCGCGTGCTCGCGGCGGGAGGCGCTAGGCCATGTTCGACGGCTTCGTAAATCCCGCCCTGCTCGCCGGCACGCTGCTCGCGCTCGTGCCGCTCGCCATCCACCTGCTCAACCGCCAGCGCTACAAGCCCATGCCGTGGGCGGCGATGCGCTTCGTGCTCGCGGCATATCGCAAGACACGCCGGCGTGCGCAGCTCGAGAACCTGCTCCTGCTGCTCTTGCGCATGGCGGCAGTGGCGCTGCTCGCGCTCGCAATCGCGCGGCCGTTCGTCGGCGATCGCTCGCCGCTGGCTGCGCTCGCGCAGAGCCGGCGCGATGTCGCGATCGTGATCGATGCCTCGGCTTCGACGGCCTACCGCGCGGACGTGAAGAGCAGCTTCGAGCGCATCGTCGAACGCGCGCGGGAGATCGTGCTCGAGCTCGACGCAGGGCGGGATGATCGCGTGCGCGTGATCGTGGCGAGCGCGCGGCCACGCCTCGTCGCGTGGCGCAGGCCCGACGAAGCGCTCAGCATGCTCGGGACGCTGCAGGCCCCCACCGACGAGTCGCTCGATCTCGCAGCCGCGCTCGGGGAAGTCGTGCGATTCGCGGAGGAGGACGCGCGCGGCTCGACGCAAAGTTCGCTCGAGGTGCGCCTGCTCACCGACCTGCAGCGCACCAATTTCGAGAACGGCGGCGAGCAGGACGGCGCGCCCGCGCTGCGCGAGCAGCTCGAGGCGCTCAGCAAGCTCGGGTGCCGCGTCGCCGTCGAGGATCTCGGGCCGCGCGAGGACGTGCCGCCGAACCTCGGCGTCACGGCGATCGAGCCGCTCGCCGAGGTGCTCGGGCCGCAGGCGCCGTGCGACGTCGCGGTGACCGTGCGCAACTTCGGACCCGTGGCTCGCAACGGCGTGCGCGTGACGCTCACCATCGACGAGGACGCCAAGCTGCCCTACCGACCCGTCGACGTGCCGGCGCAGGGCGAGGGCAAGGTCGTGTTTCCCGTCGTGTTCCCCACGGCCGGCGCGCACGTGCTGACGGCCCGCATCGAGTCGGACCGGCTCGCGACGGACGACGTGCGCTCGCAGGTCGTGCTCGTGCCGCCCGCGGTGCGCGTGCTGCTCGTCAACGGCGAGCCGCGCCCTGAGATCGAGCAGGACGAGGTCGGATTCCTCGGAGCCGTGCTCGATCCCCCGCGCGGCGACGAAGTGCTCGCCGGTGGCGCCGCGCGCCCCTTCGAGCCGCGCACCATCGAGCCCCACGAGCTGCGCGATCCAGCGCTCGACCTCGCGCAGGTCGACGTCGTCGTGCTCGCCAACGTCGACGGCCTCGCGCAGGACTCCATCGAGCGCCTCGAGCGCTGGGGCGCCGAGGGTGGCGCGCTCGTGATGACGCTCGGCGACAAGGTCGATGCGGCGGGCTTCAACCAGCGGCTGTTCAAGGCGGACGGCAGCGGTCTCGCTCCGGCTGAGCTGGGCGGGCGCATCGCGATGGCACGTCGCGATGGCTACCACCGCGTGCGCGAGTTCGTGCTCGACCACCCCGCGTTCCGCTTCTTCGCGGATGAGCGCTGGCGGCCGCTGCTCACCGAGGTGCCGATCTACGAATTCCGCTCCGCGCGCGAGCACGAGGGCGCCCGCGTGCTCGCGCGCCTCGACGACGAGGCCGGCAGCCCGCTGCTCGTCGAGAAGTCCTACGACCGCGGCAAGGTCTTCCTCTGGACGACTTCGATCGATCCCGAGTGGACGCGCCTGCCCGAGTCGCCGCGCACGCTCGTGCCGCTGGTGCACGAGTGGCTGCGCTACGCCGGCCGCACCGCAGTTCCGCCGCGCAACGTGCCGGTGGGCGGCGCGCTCGCGCTCGACATCGAGGCGTTCCGGCAGGGCGTCGAACTCGTGCTGCCCGAGGGCGGACGTCGCCCGGTCGATGCAGGCGAGCAGGCGGCGGGCGCCACGCGCCGGCGCGTGACGGCGATCGGAGCGACCGAGCGTGCGGGCGTGTACCGCATCGAGGCCGAGGGCGGCACGAGCGAGCCGTTCGCGGTGCAGATCGTGCCGCTCGAAGGCGCGCTGGCGCGCATCTCGGCCGTCGAGCTCGTCGGCGTGCACCCCTCGCTCGAGCTCGCGAGCGCGAGCGAGACGCGCTCGAGCGATCTGGAAGAGAGCGCGCCGCCAAAGGGCGAGCTGTGGCGCGGCATCGCCATCGCATGCTTCGTCGCGCTCGTGTGCGAGTCGCTGTGGGCCGCGTGGATCGGACGCTCGAGGAGCACGCCGTGAACCTCTCCCCGCTCGCCCTGCTGCAGGCCTCGACCGACCTGCGCGAGACATTCCGACTGCTCGACCTGCCCGAGACCTGGGTCGTCGTACTCGTCGTGCTGCCCGTGCTCGCGCTCGTGGCGTGGCTCGGCTACCGCGGCGAGCGCATCGCCAGCGGCGGCCGACGGGTGCTCGCCACCCTGCGCTTCCTCGCGCTCGCGATCCTGATGGCGGTGATCTTCCGGCCGGTCAAGGTGACGCGTCGCGAGGAGGTCCAGAAAGCCGAGGTGCTCGTGCTGGTCGACGACTCGGCGAGCATGCAACGCCGCGACGCCTACGCCGGCAACCCCGAGCTGCGCGCGGCGCTCGCCAAGGCAGGCATCGCGGATCCCGCACAGGCCACGCGCTCGCAGATCGCGCAGGCGCTCGCGGAGCGAGTGCTCGCTCCGCGGCTCGCGAGCGGCGACTACGTCGCAAGGACGTTCACGTTCTCGAGCTCGCTCGAGCCGTGGACCGGTGGCGCACTGCTGCAGGGACGCGGCCACGCTACGCAGCTCGGCGACGCGCTCGCGGAAGCGATGGCGCAGCACCGCGGCCGCCACGTCACCGACATCGTGGTGATCTCCGATGGCCGGCAGAACTCCGGATTGCCCGTCGAGGAAGCTGCGCGCAGCGCCGGCGCGGCCGGAATTCCAGTGCACACGGTCGTCATCGGCGACACGCGCCCCGAGCGCAACCTCGTGCTCGAGCTCGTCGAGGCCCCGCCGACGGCCCTCGAGGGCGACGAGATCGAGATCAGCGTGCGCGTGATCGCGCGCGGAGTCGAGCGCACGGGCAGCGCCAGCGTGAAGCTCGAGGAGTACGACCCAGAGAGCGGCGGCGCGAAGCGCGTGCTCTCCACGGAAGACGTCGGTCTCTCCGAGGCCGGCGAGCGCGCGACGCTCGTCGCCCGCGCGGGCCCCGCGGACCGCCGCACGCAGCAGCGCCGCTTCCGCGTCGAGGTCGCACCGCTCGAGGGCGAGACGCTGCTCGACGACAACGCGCTCGAGGTCGCCGTGCATGTCAGCCCGCAGAAGGTGCGCGTGCTGTACATCGAGGGCTATCCGCGCTGGGAGTACCGGCGTCTCGCGCTCGACATGCTCAAGCGCGCGGACGAGAACATCGAGTTCCGCGCTTTCCTGCTGTCGGCGAACTCGGACTTCCTGCAGGAGTCCTCGCCCGGCGTCGAGCCACTGCGAGCGGTGCCGACCGATCGCAAGGAGCTGCTCGACGGCTACGACGTCGTGATTCTCGGTGACGTGAACCCGTTCGCGATCTCGCCCGATCCGCGGCGCTGCGACGACTTCATGAAGGCGCTCGTCGAGTTCGTCGAGCGCGGCGGCGGCCTGTGCTTCCTCGCCGGCGAGTACGACCTGCCCAAGGCATACCTCGACACGCCGCTCGCGCAGCTCATGCCCGTCATCTTCGACGATGCCGAGCTGCGCACGGGAGCCGGCGACCTCACGCGCGAGTTCCACCCGCAGCTCGAAGACAGCCTGAACCCGCACGAGATCGTGCGCCTGCACCCCGAGGTCGAGACCAACCGCGCGCTCTGGGAGGACGAGGGCGGCCTGCAGGGAATGTACTTCTACGTCCCCGTGCATCGCGCGAAGCCGGGCAGCCAGGTGCTGCTGAGGCATCCCACGGACGCGAACTCCTACGGCAACCACCCGCTCGCTGTCGCGGGCTACTACCCCGCCGGTCGGACGCTGTTCCTCGCCGTCGACGAGACGTGGCGCTTCCTCTATCACTTCGGTCCGCGCTACCACCAGCGCTTCTGGCGCAACGCGATCCGCTGGCTCGCGCTCGGGCGCATGAAGAGCGGAGATCGTCGCTACAGGCTCGAGCTCGCGCGGACGCAGTACGACCTCGGCGAGCGCGTGGCCATCGAGGGCCGCGTGCTCGACGACGACTACCGTCCGAGCAGCGAACCCACGCAGCTCGTGCGCTGGAGCTCTCCCGAAGGGACGTCGAGTGAGCTCGTCCTCGGCGGGACCGAGGGACGTCCTGGCGTGTACCGCGGTGCGATCGAGCCCGCGCGGACCGGCCTGTATCGCGTGTGGATCGAGTCCGGGTCCGAGCGGCGCGCGTCGACGGAGTTCGAGGTCGTGCTGCCGAGCCTCGAGAACCGCGATCCCGCGCCGGCGCCCGAGATGCTCGCAGCCGCGAGTGCCCTCTCGCGCGGCAAGGCCGTCGACCCGACGCGCATGGACGAACTGCTCGCCGAGCTGCCGGGTGACGAATCGCGCGCGGATCCTATCTCCGCGCGCCTCGACGACATCTGGGACCGCTGGCCGACGCTGCTCGCTGCGCTGTTCGTGCTCGCCATCGAGTGGATCCTGCGCAAGAAGTTCGAGCTGATCTGAACCCCATGGATACCCGCAAGCTCCGCCCGCTCGCATCGCTCGCGCTTTTAGGCGCGCTCGCTGCCGTCGTGCCGCTCTGCTTCGCGCGCGCGCAGGGCCAAGACGAGCCCGAGACGGTGTCGCGCGGCTTCGCGATCCCGCAGACGCGCGAGGCCCGTGCGCTCGCGGAGCGCGCCGAGGGACACCTCGCGGCGCAGCGCTGGAGCGAGGCGTTCACTCTGCTGCAGGAGTTGCTGACGCAGCACCGCGGCGAAGTGCTGCTGCCGCCTGAAATCGTGCAGGACGTCGACGAAATCGCGCGGCAGGGCGCGGCCGTCTGGGCGCGGGAGAAGCTCGCGTCGCTCCCCGCCGAGGCCCGCGAGCTGTATGCGACGCGCTACGGCGAGGAATCGCGCGAGGCGCTCGACATCGCGCGCCGAGCCCGCGATCCGCGCGCCCTGCTCGAAGTGGCTCGGCGCTATCCGCTGACGCCTGCGGCGGCCGATGCATGGTGGGCCCTCGGCGACCTCGAGTTCGAACTCGGCGAGCACGCTTCCGCGTCGGCGGCATGGCAGCGCGCCGAGTCGCTGGCGCGGCTCTTCGCCGGCTCGCCGACCCCTGCTGCAGCGCGCAGGCTCGAGCTCGCAGGAGCTATGAGCACGGGCTCCGAGCGACCTCCGGCGCTCCCCGGACGAGAGTCCGTCACGTGGAGCCAAGCCTTCGCGCGCAACGACGTGCTCACTCCGTTCTCGAGCGGCTCGAGCAACTGCATCTACCCCGCCGTCGTCGACGACACCGTGCTCGTCACCGACACGCTGCGGCTGCACGCCTTCGACGCATGGAGCGGCGAGAAGCGCTGGGAATCACCGGAGCCCGCGGGCTGGACGCTCGTGGACCGCGGCCAGTATCGCCCCAACGGCTCGCGACCGCTGCTGCGTCGCGAGTTCTTCGAGAACTTGCACAAGCGCTCGCTGATGGTGCGCCCCGCGGCCTCGGCCGGCGTGGCCGTCGCGGCCCTGCAGATTCCCTACAGCGACGTCTACAACGACACGTACCAGAACTACGAGATCACCAACGTGATCCCGGAGCGGCGCCTGTATGCGTTCGACTTGCGAACGGGACGCGAGCTCTGGAACCACCGCCCGCCGCTCGAATGGGACGGCGACTCCGGTCCGCTCGAGCACCAGCTCAGCGTGGCGGCCCCGCCGGTCATCGCCGGCTCGCGCGTGATCGTGCCTTACTACCGCATGCAAGGCCGCGTCGACCTGCACGTGGGCTGCTTCGACCTCTACAGCGGCGAGCGCCTGTGGTCGAGCGCGCTGATGTCGGGCCAGATGGCGCTCAACATGTTCGGGCGCCAACTCCACGAATACAACGCGCCGCCCGTGACGGTCGTGGGCGAGCGCGTGATCGTCTCCACGCAGCTCGGCTCGATCGCCGCGCTCGACCTCCAGAGCGGCGACGTGATCTGGCAGGCGCTGTACCAGCAGATTCCGGTTCCGCGTGCATCGCACTGGGAGATCGTCGACCGCCCGCAGGTGTTCGCCACGGCCCCGCCCGTCGTCGACGGCGATGTCGTGGTCTGCGCCCCCATCGACTCCTACGTCTTCTTCGCGCTCGACCTGGTCACCGGTGCTCGGATCTGGTCTCGGCCCCACTCCGCGCTGCGACGTCCCTCGCGCGAGCTCATCGCTCTGCTCGGCGCCGATGCGGAGCGCGTGTGGTTCTCGGGCCAGCGCGTCGTGTCCGTGCGCGCGGCGCGCGGGCTCGCCTCGACGGCACCGACCGAGTTACAGGAGAGCGCCGACGTCACCAACCTGTCGGAGTGGCCGCGGCCGCTGCTCACGCGCGACAACGTCCTCGTCGCCACGCCCAATCGCCGCGTTGCGCTGCTGCGCGAGGCGCTCGCCCGCGAGTTGCCCGATGCGACGGCCGACTGGGAGCCCGGCCTGCGCAGCGGCAACGTCGCTCGAGGCGACGGCGCGTTGTTCTATTCCACGTCCGGCGCGCTGTTCGGCGTGATCGACTGGCGCGCCGTCGAAGAGCGCTTCCGTCGCCAGACCGAGGAATCCCCGGACGATCCGCAGCCCGCGCTCGACTGGGCCAGCGTGCTCCAGCGCCGGGCGCTGGTCGAGATGGAGACTGGGCAGAGCGGCTCCGCGCTCGCGCTCCTCTCGCGCGCGCGTGCCTTAGTCGAGCGCTTCGCCACCCCCTCCGACGATTCACTCCGGGCGCCCGCCCTCGCGCGCGTCTTCTCGCTGCTGCTCGCCGAGTCCCGCGCTCTCGAGCTGGCCGCGGATCCCGCCGGCGCCATCGAGCGCCTCGACCGGGCGGCCGCGCTGTCGCCGGGCGACACGGCTCTCGTGCGCGTGCACGTGAACAGAATCGACCTCTGCGAACTGCTCGACCAGCACGAGCGCCGCGCGAGCCTGCTCGCCGACCTAGGCCGCATCGCGAGCGACCGCGATATGCCGCAGGACTGGTGGAACCGACGTGGCTCCGGGCGCTTCTCGATGAGCGTTCCGCCGTCCAGTTCGAGTGGCGTGCTGCCGGTCTCGCTGTTCGTCGGGTTCGAGCTGGCCCGCGACGCCCGGCGTCGGGGCGATGTCGCGGCCGAGCTCCGCGAGCTGCACGCGCTGCTTGCCGCATGGGGAGACGTGGAACTTCCCGGTGATCCATCGCAAGCGGCCTCGGCGCGGATCGGAGAGCTCGCGGAGTCGAACCCCGCCGAACACGCACCCTACGAGGAGCGCGCGACCGCGCTGCTGGCGCAGGCGCGAGAGCGCTTGGACTCGCTCGCGCTGGAGCGCGTCGCTGTGCTGTACCCGCACACGACCGCGGCGCTCGACGCGGCTCGCGTCCGACTGGAACAGGCTCTCGACGAACAGGACTGGGGAACGCTCGTGCAGGGTGTGCAACGCGCGATTCCGGACGACTGGTCGCCTGAGGTTGCGCGGGACAGCGAGCTGCAATCCCTGATGGTGCTGCGCGCGGCACTCGAGGATCTCGGCAACCTGCCGCTGGCCGCTGCGCTGGCGCGACGCGTCGCGCGCGTGCGTCCCGCGCTGGCGAGCGATCTCCCGCGCGATTCCCGGCGCAAGTTCGATGACCTGTCTCAGTCGCTCCCGCAGGATCCGATCCTGCCGGGTCGACCGATGTCGACCGAGCTCGCCCACTACGACGGCAAGGACACGAGCGCCTACTTCGGCATGGGCCAGATGGCGCTGCTCGGACACTTCGAGGCACCTGCTCCGGGCGGAGCGCGACGCTGGATCCAGATCCAGATGCAGCGCACCGGCCGCGTCGAGATCCTGCAGGTCTGCGACGCCGGCAACCCGAACGTCGCGCTGTGGACGCAGACGCTCGAGCCTGGTTCCGTGCGACCGCTGACGCGCGCGGCGCTCGCGGCGGACGTGCTCGTGCTCGGCGGGACCACGCAGATGTCCGGCCTCGACCCGATGCACGGCACGGTGCGCTGGCGCTGGAACGCGTCGGGAGCGCGCATCGAGCACCACGTCGCGCTCGGCGGCCTCGTGCTCGTCGTCACGCGCAGTGCGGACGGTCGCGCGAGCTTGGTCGCGCTCGAGCCGCGCAGCGGCATCGCACTTTGGGAGCGCCCGGTCCCGCAGGGACTGTGGGCACACAGGCCCGTGCTCGGCGCCGAGCACCTCGTGCTGCTGCCGAGCGACTGGGCACAGACGCCGGCCGTCGTACTCGACCCGTTCACGGGCAGCCGCACACGCATCTTCCGGCTGCCGGGCCATGTCAACGAAGCGGACGCGGCGGGTGCGTGGATCGAGGCAGGTCGGCTTTATCTGCCCGCCTTCCCCAAGTCCAGTTCGCCCGGCGAGCGCGACTGCCTTTCCGCATGGGAGCTCGAGACGGGCGTGCGCGCGTGGCGCGTGCCCTGCGAGGAAGATGCGGAGTTCGACTCGATCGTGCGCAGCGGCGAGCAGCTGTACCTCGTTTACCTCGCCACCGGCAAGGCGCCCGGCGCGATGGTCGAGGTGCATCCGCGCCTCGGCGCGGCGCGGCGCATCGCCGGCATCGAGCTCGATGCAGACGACGTGCTCGTCGGCGTACGTCGTCACTCGGTCGCCGAGAGCGAGTCCGGAATGCTGTTCGTGCGCACCCCGAGCGCCGACGGACAGGTCACCGAGCTCGTCGCGTACCAGCTGCCATTTGGTCGCAAGTGGGTGCACCGCCTGCAGGTGTCGCCTGCGTCGCTGTACAACTCCGGGCCGATGCCGATGCCGCTCGCAGGTGCGACCGCCGTCGCCGTCGCGTACACCGAGACGCCGCGCGTACGCGGTCAAGTGAGCGTTCCCCGCACGATCCTGATGCTGCTCGACCGCGAGAGCGGCGAAGTGCGCGACACCATGCAACTGCCGGCCGAACTCGGACCGGCGGAAGTGCTCGATCTCGAGTCGTTCGGCCCCAACCTCTGGGTGGCTGGACAGGGTGGAGTGCTCCGGAGGGCCAGAAAATGATCTACAGCATCCTGCGTACTGTCGCGCTGCTGGCGGTCGCGTTCGCGTGGGGCTCGCCCCTGCGCGCGCAGACGCCGCGCAGCCCGCTCGAGGAGGCGCCCATCGTCGTGACCCCGGAGCACGCGCGCGCAGTCGAGCGCGGGCTCGAGTGGCTCGCGGCCAACCAGATCACCGAGGGTTCCGAGCGCGGCGCTTGGATCGCGCTCATCGGCTACAAGCTCAACACGGGCTTCCGTCACACTACGGCCGACAAGGGCCATCTCGGTGTCACCGCCATGGCCGGCATGGCATTCCTCGCCGGGGGACACCTCCCGGGGCGCGGCAAGTACGGTGGCAACGTCGAAGAAGCGCTCGAGTTCGTGCTGAAGTCCGTGCAGGCGGACGGCTATACGACGCACGGTGGCTCGCGCATGTACAGCCATGCCTTCGCGACCTTGTTCCTCGCCGAGGTGTACGGCCAGACGCACCGCCAAGACATCCGCGGCAAGCTCCAGCTCGCGGTCGACTTCATCGTCAACTCGCAGAACCAGGACGGCGGCTGGCGCTACGAGCCGTACGCGGTCGAGAGCGACATGTCGATCGTCGTCTGCCAGGTGATGGCGCTGCGCGCAGCCCGCAACATCGGCATCCGCGTGCCGAAGAGCACCATCGATCGCGCGGCGAAGTATGTGGTCGACTCGGCCGTGACCGAGGAGAGCATGAGCCGCAGCTTCGGCATGTTCAACGCGCGCAACGAGCTCGGCTCGTTCCACTACCAGAAGAACGATGGCTCGCGCTCGTCGTTCCCGCTGACGGCCGCAGGCGTGACCGCGCTCTACGGAGCCGGCGTCTACTCGGATCGCTCGATCGACGACGGCATCTCGTACCTGCGCTCGCGCCTCGCTCAGTTCAACAACGAGTACGGCCGCGGCGCCGGCGGCCACTACTTCTTCTGGTACGGCCATTACTACGGCGTGCAGGCCATGTACACCGCCGGCGCCGACGACTGGGAGTCGTACTTCGCGACCGTGCGCGACGAGATCCTGCGCATGCAGCAGGACGATGGCTCGTGGCCCAACGAAGTGGGCCCCGGCCCCGCGCTCGGCACGGCCGCCGCCGTGCTGATTCTCGAGATCCCCTATCGCTACCTGCCCATCTTCCAGCGCTAACCAACCCGCGTGTCACGCCCCACCGCACCCCACGAACTCGCGGCCACTCCGGCCCTCGCAGCGCTGCTCGCGCGCCTGCGCCGCCGTCTCGTCGCCCAGATCTGGCTCCATGGCGTCGGCGGTGTCCTCGTGCCCCTGTGCCTGTGGCTCGCGTTCGTGTTCTTCGCGGACTGGGCGCTGCACGTGCCGCTTGCGGTGCGCTGGTTCCACCTTGCGGTTCTCGTGGCCTTGCCGGTCGCGCTGTTCTGGCGCGAAGTGCTGCGCCACCTGCGCCGCGTGCCCGACGCAGCCGGACTCGCCGTGCTCGTCGAGCGAGCGCACCCGGAGCTTCACGAGTTGTTCGTCACTGCGGTGCAGGTGCAAGCTCGCGAGGCGTCGAAGGTCGACGAGGAGCTCCGCAAGCGCATCCTGCGCGACGCGGACCTCCAAGCCCGCGCGCTTGGCCTCGACGGCGTGCTGGTTGAGCGGCCGCAGTCCCTGCGCGCGCTCGCAGGACTCGGCGCGCTTGCTCTCGCCCTCTTCGGAGCCGTGCAGGGAGGCGAGACGACACGAATCTTCCTGCGCCGCCTCGTCGGCGGCGACGTGCCGTGGCCGCAGCGCACGACGCTCGAGCTCGTCGTCGCAGACCTCGCGCGACCGGGCGAGTTCTTGCGCACCGAGGGCGAGCTCGTCATCAGGGTCGCGCGCGGCACCGATCTCCCCGTGTCCATTCACGCGCGTGGCGAACGCCCCGAGGAAGTCACGCTGCATTTCAAGGACGGCGGCAACGCTGTGCTCTCGTCCGCGTCGGATGGCGACTTCCGCACGCTCCTGCGCTCGCTGCAAGAGCCGCTCGAGCTCTACGCCACGGGCGCTGATGACGAGGACCAGCTGCCGCGCCTGCGCGTGGAAGTCCTCGATCCGCCGGACATCGCTTCGCTGGCAATCGAGATCACGCCGCCTGCGTACGTCGCTGTGGCAGCCCGCGTCGAGTTCGATCGCGACGTGCGCGTGCTCGCTGGCTCGCGGCTCGCCATTCGAGTCCTTCCCGCGCCCGCCGACGCGGTCGGCTCCGCGCGGGTCCTCCCTGCGGACACGCGGCTCCCACTCGAGCCGCGCCCGTTCCCACTGCGCGATGGCGAGACCGAAGCTCGCACAGGTCTCGGCTTCGAGCTCGTCGCGGATCAGTCCTTGCGCTACCGCTTCGAGTTGCGCGACGCGACCGGACTGGTCGATCCCGATCCGGGCCTGTTCTCCGTCGAAGTGATCGCGGACGAGCGCCCCGAAGTCGAGCTGGTGTCCCCCGCACGCCTCGAGATCGAGACGCTGGCCCAAGGCGTGCTGCGTATCGGCGCGCGGGCGAGCGATGACCTCGGCATCACTTCGCTCGCGTGGCGGACGCGCAGCCTCGGTGGCGAGGAGCGCAACGGTGAGTGGAGCGAGCTGCCCCTGCGCGACATTCCGATGCCGCTGCGCGGCGACGAGGTCCCGCGCGGAGTCGCTGTGGCGGGCACCGCGCGCATCGACGTCGGCAACATTGCAGGCACGAGCGCGAAGCTCGCGGTTGGCGACTTGTTCGAGCTCGAGCTGCGCGCGCTGGACACGCGTCCCGCGCTCGACGGAGCTCCGGATCCCCGCGGCACGGGCACGAGCGCACCGGTGCGCCTGCGCATCGTGAGCGAAGAGGAATTCCTGCGGCGCCTGCAGGACCGCCTGTCTCGCGCACGCGGCGACGTCGCATCGCTCGACGAGCTCCTGCGTACTCAGGCGACGCGCACGCGCGACCTGCTTGCCGCCCTCGAGTCGAGCGGCGAAGTTCCCGGTGGTGCCGAGCTCGCCGCGGCGCTGTCGGGTGA
Source organism: Planctomycetia bacterium (assembly GCA_005778045.1). The sequence continues at coordinate 11,668 of SXKQ01000143.1, read as the reverse complement.
GCGCAGGGTGCTCGGTGACAGCGAGGCGCTCGTGCGGGAGTTCGCCGGAGCGCTGGAGAGCGTGCTGTACGCGCGTGTCGACGACAAGGCGCTCGCGCTGCTCGAGACCCTCGATGGGGAACTCGCGAGCGTTTCGACCAAGAGCTTCCCGCTCGAGAGCTGGAAGCGTTTCGCCGAGACGCTGCGCGGCCAGCGTGCTGGCGACTCCGGCATCGCCACGCAGCTCACGGGCCTCTTCGACCTCGCCCTGCGCGCGAGCGCCGACGAGCTCGCGGAAGCCAGCGCGGCGCTCGAGCGCGCCAGTCGGAGGACGGATCTCGCGCAGGTGCAGGGTGAGCTCGCACTCGCCGTCGAGCGCGAGACGCGCGCGCAGGAGCACATCGCCGCGCTCCTCGACCGGCTCGCCGAGTGGGACAACTTCCAGTCCATCCTGACCCTGACCCGCGACATCCTCGGCCGCCAGAAGTCGATCCGCGACAAGACCGCAGAAATGACGGGGAATCGCAGCAAATGAAGCACTTCCAACCTTCCACGCTCGCCCTGGCGGCGCTGCTCGGCGCCGTGTGCCTCTGCGCGCCATCCGCGCCGGCTGCACAGGAGCGCGACACCACGTCGATCCTCGAGGAGCAGGAGCTCCTGCGCCGCCAGCTGCAGCGTCTCAAGCGCACCATGGAGGCGCTGGTCCCGCGGCTGGAGAAGGAAGGTCGCCCGCGCGCGCTAGAGTTGCTGAGGGATGGTCTGAAGATGCTCGACCAGCGCAGCGATGGCTCCGGCCAGCTGACGCTCGAGGAGCTGATGGACCGCGCCCGCGAGGACGTGCAGGCAGGTCAGGTCGCGACCTCGATCCAGCGGCAGGAGCAGATCATCGCCAACCTCGAGCGGCTGCTGTCCGTGCTGCTCGATCGCCAGAACGTCGAGAACCTCGAGCGCTCGCTCGAGGAGCTGGCGCAGGTGAAGCAGGACCTCGCCGAGCTCTCAAATCAGGAGCGCACCCTGCGCGAGCGCACGGAGCAGCTGCGCGAGCAGAGCCGCAACGACGCACAGCGCAAGCTGGAAGCGGAACTGGCGCGACTCGCGGAGGAGCAGCGCAAGCTGCTCGAACAGAACGAGCGCGCTGGCCGCGAGAGCGGTGTGCTGGCTGTGGAGCAGATCGCCAAGGAACTCGAGGCCCTGCGCAAGCAGCAGGAAACCGACGCCGCGGTCCTCGAGTCGTGGAAGCCGGCTTCCTCCGAGCGACTGGAACAGGCTGCGCGCGAGCTGGATGCGGCCCGACGTGATGCGGCGCGCGCGGCGCGACTGCAGCAGGCGGCCGAGGAACTGCGTCGCGCGGCGACCGAAGCGCGTTCGCCGGCGAGCGAGCGCAAGGCAACCGAAACAGCCGCCAAGCTCGAGCAGTCCGCTCAGCGCGAGGAGCGCCAGCAGCGCGCGAGCGGCGATGAGTCCGCCGAACGCGCCGCGGAAGCGCTGCGCAAGTCGTCCGAGGCCATGCGACAGGCCGGCGAGGATGCGACTGCCCGCGAGCGCGCCGCGCAGGATGCGGAATCGCGCGCAGCCGAGCTGCAGGCCGAGGCCGCGCGTCAGGCACAGGCTGCGCAGTCGGCCCGCGAGGCGGCGCAGAAGGCGTTGGATGAGAGCAGCGCCGCCAGCGAGGCGCAGGCCCCCGGCGAGCAGGCCGCTCGCAGCGAGCTCGAGCGCGCACTCGAGGCTGGCAAGGCCAGCGCAAGCGAGAAGCGGCCCGAGGCCGCTGCGCGGGCCGCCGAGCAGGCCAGCAAGGCCACCGAACGCGCGGCCGCGGAGCTGCAGCGCACGGCCGAGGACCAGCGCAAGCTCGGCCCTGCGCTCTCCTCGTCGCAGAACGATTCCGCCGAGAAGGCCGAGCGGCTCGCGCGCGGACTCGAGTCCCTGCCGACGCCGAAGCCCGCGGGCGAGCAAGCGGCACGCGAGGCGCTCGAACGCGCCGCTGCGGCGATGCGCGAGGCTTCGAGCGCGGCACGCAACCAGTCTCCCGAGCAGGCGGCGCAGAGCGCGGCCCGAGCGGAGCAGGCTCTGGAGCAGGCGCAACAAGCTCTGGAGCAGGCGCGCGAGGCGCGCAGCGAGTCCGCCCAACCCGCGGCACAGGGCGCGCGCGAGGAGCTCGCACGAGAGCAGGCCGAGCTGTCGCAAGCGACCCAGCAGGCCGCGAGCGAGGCGCCGCAGGGCTCGATGTCGCCGGAGGCGAGCTCGCAGGTCGAGAGCGAGATGCAGCAGGCGCGCGAGGCCATGCAGCGCGCCGCCGAGCAGATGCAGCAGGGACGCAGCGCGTCCGCGGCGGAGTCGCAGCGCGAGGCGCTCGAGGCGCTGCAGCGCGCCGAGGAAACCGCCGAGCAGGGCGTGCGTCCCCAGACCGACGCGCAACGGCAGGAGGCCGAACAGCAGGCGAAACAACAGGAAGAGATCCGACGGCAGTTGCTCGAGCTCGCCAAGCGCAACCAAGAGCGGCGCAACGCGCGCCCCAACCCGAGCGTCGAGCAGGCCGCCAAGAAGGCGCAGGAGGCCGAGGAGTCGCTCGATCAGGGCGAGCTTGACGAGGCCGAGCAGGCGGAGGAGGAAGTCGAGCGCGAGCTCGAGGAGGCGCGCCGTGAGCTCGAGCAGGAGGAGCAGCAGTACCAGCGCTTGCGACAGGAGGAACTGCTGTTCCGCATCGCGGAGGAGTTGCAAGCTCTCCTGCAGGCCGAGGGCGCTGCACTCGCGCAAGTGCGCGAGGTCGACGCTGCCCGCGCGGGCAGCGACAAGCTCTCGCGCGCCGACCGACTCCGCCTGCGCCGCATCAGCGGCGACGTCGCGCAGGCCGCCAAGCGCAACGAGGAAGTCGCCATCGCCATCGAGCAGGAAAGCTCGCTCGTCTTCGCGCACGTGCTGCGCGAGGTTCGCCGGGACCTCGTGCGCGTCGCGCGCGATCTCGACGAGGAAGGCGGCAACGAGACCGGCGTGCGCACGCAGAGCCTGCTCGAGGACGCCATCGAGGCGACCCAGTGGGCCCTCGACGCGCTCAAGGAAGAGCAGCAACGCCGTCAGGAAGAGCGCAACCAGCAGCAGCAGCAACAGCAGCAGCAGGAAGAGCAGGACGGCCAGCAGAAAGACCCGTTGGTCCCCGACGCCGCCGAGCTGAAGCTCCTGCGGCAGCTCGAGGTCGACACGCTCTCCGCGATCGATCGGCTGCTGGTCGTCTATCCCGAGCTCGCGCGCGGCGAGGCCGAACCGGAGGCGCTCGAGGACGTGCTGCGGCTCGCCGAGCGCCACGAGCGCACCACGCGCCTGTTCCAGCAGTTCCGCGCCCGGCTGGGCGTGCCTGCTCCCGAGGAGAAGAAGCCATGAAGCAACTGGTTCCGTTCGTTCTCGTCGCGTCCGCGTGGCTTGCGCCCGCGGCCTTCGCACAGGAGGAGAGTCCGCTCCTGCCGCCGCAGCTCAGCGCGGATCCCCGCGAGCGCATGAAGGAGCTCTTCGTGCAGATCGAGCGTCGCCTCGGCGAGATCGACCAGCTGCTCTACCGAGCGGGCTCGGGCGAGGCTCCACTCGAGTCGCAGGCCGAGAGCGGCATCGGCGAACTGCTCAAGCAGTCGCGCTCGAGCGGCCAGCGCGTGCTCGACGACATCGACGAGATGCTCAAGCTTGCCCAGCAGATGGGCGGATCGGCCAAGTCCCCGGGCTCCGGCCAGCAGGGACAGCAGCAGGGCCAGAGCGAAGGTCAGGGACAGGGCCAGCAGGGTCAGCCCCAGCAAGGCTCGCAGCGTCCGCAGGCTCAGGAGCGCACGCCCGAGGCTCCCGGCCAGCAGCCGCAGCCCCAGCAGGGCCAGCCGCAGTCGCAGCAGGGCAAGGAGCAAGGCCAAGGCGCCAACCAGCCGCAGCCCGGCGAGTCGAAGCCGGAGGGCGATAGCGCATCGAAGGATCCGGCGCGCAACTCGGCCGGCAACGCACCGCCTAAGTCCGCGAAGGGGCAGGCCGACGGAACGCGCTCGAACGAGCAATGGGGCGACCTTCCGCCCACCGTGCGCGACTTGTTCCGCAGCGAGGGCGGTAGCGACCTGCCGCCGCAGTACCGTGACTGGATCGACGCCTACTACCGGCGTCTCAACCAGGAGCGTCGCTAGCTCGATGACTGCGCGTCGCGCCCTGCTCGCGCTGCTGCTGTTCGCGCTGCCCTGCGCGGCCCGAGAGCATGCCCGCGACTCCGAGCGCCCCGTGCCCGGCGCCCCGCGGGAGCGCGCGCAAGCTCCGGAACCGCTGGCTGGGTCCCCCGCGCCGAAGGATGACGAAGCTCGACGCTCGTTCCTGCGCGGGCTCGACTACCTCGCCACGCAACAGGCCTCCCATCAGGACGGCTCCTTTCCGCGCGCGGGTGGCGCGCAACACGCTCCCGTCGCGCTCGCCGCGCTCGGAGCTCTGGCCTTCATGGCCGAGGGTTCGACGCCGAGCCGCGGCCGCTACGGTCGCGAGGTTGCGCTCGCCGTCGACTACCTGCTCGCGCGAGCCGACGGCCAGTCGAGCGGAGCGCGCGGTTACATCGCGGTGTCCGTCGACGACAAGTGGGGCATGCACGCGCACGGATACGCCGTGCTGGCGCTGTGCAACGCCTTCACGCTCTCCCCTTCCGGAGAGCGCGGCAAGCGCATCGCGGCGCTGCTGCCCGAGTCAATCTCCGTGATCGAGCGCTCCCAGACCTCCGAAGGCGGCTGGTTCTACTTCCCCACGGCCGGGCTCGAACACGAGAACTCCGTCACGGTCGTGCAGTTGCAAGCCATGCGCGCGGCCCGCAACTGCGGCGTGAAGGTCAGCTCCAGCGTGGTCTCCAAGGCCGTCGACTACATCCGTCGCTGCCAGTCGGAAGATGGCTCCTTCCGCTACGGTCTCGACCCGACCTCCAAGTCCTCGCTCGCGCTCACGGCCGCTGGCCTCGCCACGCTGCAGAACGCCGGCCGCTACGACGGGCCGGAGGTCGAGCGCGCGGTGCGCGAGATGTGGACCGAGATCATGGAGCGTGAGCGCGGCGCCGAGCGCGCGGACTCCGGCTTCCCCCACTACGAGCGCCTGTACGTCGCGCTCGCGTTGTGGACGCACTCCGACCGGCGCCTCTTCGAGCGTTGGTTCGAGTTCGAGCGTGCTCACGTCCTCAAGGGACAGCGCGCGGACGGCTCGTGGCACGACGAGCAGTTCGGCGGATGCCTCGCCACGGCGATGAACTGCCTGTTCCTCTCGATCAACGACGGGCTCTTGCCGCTGTTCGAACGCTGAGCGAGCGCGCTAGGAAAGCGCCAGTCTCTCGGCTGCGGTGCGGTAAAGCGCGAGCTCGACGCGCGCGAAGCCGAGCGGTGCGAGCGCGCGTTCGAGCTCGACGTGCAGCCCCTGCGCGCGCGCGAACTCCCCGTCGGAGGTCTCGAAGCCCGCGACCTCGCCACGATCGCGCAGGCGCACCTGCGAGAAGCCGAGCGCGCGAATGGCCGCCTCGGCGGCCTCGACGCGCGCGAGCCGCTCGCGTGTCACGGCCGTGCCGACGGGAATGCGCGAAGCGAGACAGGCACTCGACGGCTTCTCGGACACGGCTAGCCCGCGCTCGCGCGCGAAGCGCCGCACGTCTTCCTTGGTGAATCCGGCCTGCGACAAAGGCGCGTGCACCCGGAACTCGCGCGCGGCGCGGGCACCGGGGCGATCGTCTACGAGGTCGTCCACGATCTCGCCGAAGGCAAGGTGCGCGAAATCGCGCTCGCGGGCCCAGTCGGTCATGGCGCGGAAGAGCGTCGACTTGCAGTAGTAGCAGCGGTCCCCCGCGTTCGCACGGTAGCGGGGGTTGTCGAGCTCATCCGTGGAGACGACGACGGGCTCGATGCCGAGGCGTCGGGCGAACTCCAGCGCCTCCGCAAGCTCAGCGCGCGCGAGCGACGGCGAATCGGCGATCAGCGCCACCGCGCGCTCCCCGAGCGCCTCGCGCGCGGCGCAGAGCAGTACGCTGGAATCGACGCCGCCCGAATACGCGACAGCGACGTCGCCGAGCTCGCGCAGTGCAGCTAGCAAGGCGAGCTCGCGCTCGCTGTAAGGGTCGATGCTCACAGGTACAGGCGGATCTTGTTCACGTAGCCGTCCGCGCTGGCACGGACGGCCGCGATGTCGGCATCCGTCAGCGTGCGGATGATCTTGCCCGGGAGGCCCACGACGAGCGAGCGCGGCGGCACGATGAAGCCCTCCTTCACGACGGCGCCCGCCGCGATCAGGGACTCGTCGCCGATCACCGAACCACCGAGCAGGATCGACCCCATGCCGATCAGGCAGCGATCCCCCACGCGCGCGCCGTGAAGCACGACGCGGTGTCCGATGGTGCACTCCTCCCCGATCACGTTCGGCACGCCCGTGTCGGCGTGGATCATGGTGAGGTCCTGCACGTTCGTGCGACGGCCGATCGTGAGCGCCGCGTCGTCCCCGCGCAGGACACAGCCAAACCACACGCCGACGTCCTCGCCGAGCGTCACGTCGCCCGTCACGATGGCATTGGAGGCGACGAACGCGCCGCCCTCGATGGCGCGGAACAGACCCTTGCGCGGGAAGTGGGTCATGGTCGGCTGACTCGCTCAGGTATCCAGCATGCGTCGCGCCCAGTCACTGCCGAGCACGAGCGCGATCGTGAGACCATTGTGCAGCGCATGCACCAGCCAAGCGGCCGCGATGCGCTGGGTGCGCATCATCACCATCCCGAGCAGCAGCGCGAGGGCGAAGATCGGCAGGAACGCGACCAGGTTTCCGTGCACGGCCGCAAACAGGAACGCCGTGGCGAAGAGCCCGCCTCGATCGCCGAGATTCTGCACCAGCAGCGGCTGCAAGAAACCGCGAAAGAAAAGCTCCTCGCACAGTGGAATCAGCAAGACTGCCAAGGCGACGAACACGACGCGCTCCGCGCCCTCGAGCTCGAGCACTAGCTTCAGCACCTCCTGCGGCGGAGCCTCGACGCCGAGCGCCTTCCAGCTCCAAGCCGAGAGCAGCATCGCGCCCATGATGGCCGGGATGCCGAAACCGTAGGCCAGCACGCCGACGCCGAGCGCGCGCACGTTGCCGCCCGATCGGAACCCGAGCGCCGCGAGTCCTTCCGGATCGAGACGGCGTGCAAACACGAAGCACAGGGCGACCGTCGCGACCTGCAGCAGCGCCACGAACACCACTGGCGCGATCCCGCCCGACAGGCTCACTCCGGCAGCGCGGAGCGACATGCCACCGAGGATCGTCAGCGTGAAGTACGTGAGGATGGCGAGGCCGACGTGAAAGAAGCCCCAACGCGCAAAGATCACGTTACGGCCCGGAAAGAGGCGCAGCGCGAGCGCTCGCCCGAGCGGGAACAGCGCGATCGAGGCGAGCACGAGCACCAGCCCCACGGCCGCACCGGCCGCGGTCGGCTCGAACTCCGGGATCTCCGTCTGCGTCTCCATGCTGTCCTAGCTGCGCACGCCGATGATGCCATCGAGGGGCGACGATGCGTTGGCATACAGCCGCCGCTCGATGCGACCCGCGAGGAACGCGTTGCGACCCGCGCGACAGGCGTCGCGCATCGCCGCCGCCATCCGCAGCGGCTCACGAGCGCCCGCGATCGCGCTGTTCAGCAGCACGCCGGCCACGCCGAGCTCCATCGCCAGCGCGACGTCCGAGGCGGTGCCGACGCCGGCATCGACGATCACGGGGACCTTCACGAGCTCCATCAGGATCCGGATCGCGTTGGGATTCAGAACCCCGAGCCCGGAGCCGATGGGCGAGCCCGCCGGCATGACGCTCACGGCGCCGAGCTCCGCGAGGTGCACGCCGAGGCGCGGGTCGTCGGAGCAATACACGAGCACGTCGAAGCCCTGCTTCACGAGTTCGCGCGTCGCTTCGAGCGTCCCGACGGGATCGGGCAGCAGAGTCTTGGGGTCGCCGAGCACCTCGAGCTTCACGAGCGGCGTGCCGAGCAGCTCGCGAGCGAGCTCCGCGGTACGGATCGCGGTCGCTGCATCAAAGCAGCCCGCCGTGTTCGGCAGGATCACGCACTTGGAGCGATCGATGAAGTCGAGCAACGACGGCCCGGAGTTGCGATCGAGGTTCACGCGCCGCACCGCCACGGTGACGCAGTCCGTGCCGCTCACCTCGAGCGCGGCGCGCGTCTCCTCGAAGCTCTTGTACTTGCCCGTGCCGACGAGCAGCCGCGAGCGCAGCGTCGTGCGCCCGAGCACCAGCGGCTCGTCCTGCTCCCATGACTGCGCCGTCATCGCCTAGCCTCCTCCGACAAGGGTCACGACCTCGAGCGTGTCACCGTCCGCGAGCACCGTCTCCGCATGCTGCGCGCGCCGCACGATGCGCCCATTGCGCTCGACCGCAACGAGTTCGGGCCGCAGCCCGAGCTCCACCACCAGCGCCGCAATCGTGCAGCCCTCGCGCGCCGCGCGCGCGGCCCCGTTGACGCGGATCTCGATTTCCATCGTTCGCCTCGGCGATGCGCGCAGGATATCGGCCCCACGCGCGGGCCTCAAGGCGCGCTACTCGACGCGCAGGAAAGCGCACTTCAGGTAGCTCGACTCAGGCAGCACGAGCAGCGCCGAGTGGTCCGGCGAGGCCCCGAGCAGGTCTTCGAGGTACACAGCGCGCCCCGACAGGTGCGCGGCCTGCGTGAGCACCGCCACAAAGTGCTCGGACTTCATCGCGTGCGAGCACGAGGCGCTCACCATGTGGCCACCGGGCTCGACGAGCCGCAGTGCGCGCAAGTTGAGCTCGCGATAGCCGCGCTCTGCCCCCCCCAGTTCGCCCTTGTTGCGCGCGAACGCCGGTGGGTCGACCACGACGACACCGAAGCGTCCGTCGAGGTCCGCGCGCGTCCGCAGGTCGCGCATCACGTCGACGCGCTCGAATGAGAGCTTCGACAGCACCCCATTCCGCTCCGCGTTGCGCCGCGCGCGCTCGAGAGCCGCCTCGGCCTGATCGAGACACAGCACGCTCGTCGCTCCCTCGAGCGCGGCGCGCACGGCGAACAGCCCGTCGTAGCAGAAGGCATCGAGCATCGCCCGTCCGCGCGCGAGCCGCGCCGCACGCCTGCGATTGATGCGCTGGTCAAGGTAGTGACCGGTCTTGTGGCCATGAATCACGTCGACCTCGTACACCAGCCCCTCCTCGCGCACCTCGAGCGATGCGGGCAGGCTGCCGCGCAGGATCTCCACGCGCTTCTCGAGTCCCTCGAGCCGCCGCACGCTCGCGTCGGAGCGATCGACGATCGCCACCGGCTCCCCCGCGAGCTCGCACAGCGCCTCGGCGAACACAGGAACGAGTCGGTCCGAGCCTTGCGAGCCGCTCTGGAACACGTACACGCCCGCGTAGTGATCGATCACGAGCCCCGGCACGAGGTCCGCGTCGCCGGCGAGCAAGCGGCACGCGCCCGCCGGATCGAACAGCCCCATCCTGCGCCGCGCCGCGATCGCGCGCGCCAGCTGCGCCTTCCAGAACGCCGCGTCGGGCCGCTCCTCGCCGCGCGAGAAGAGCCGCACGCGAATCTTGGACTCGGAGCTGTAGAGCCCCCAGCCGATCCGGCGGCCATCGGGCGACTCGATCGCCACGACGTCTCCGGGCTCCGCCTCCGTGGACACGACGTCGTCCGCGAAGATCCACGGATGACCACCTTCGACACGGCGCCTGCCGCGCCCGCTCAAGCGCACTCTCGACACCGTGCTCACTTCGCTTTCCCGTCCGTCGCTTCGTCCACTTGACTCACCAGCGCCTCGAAGCGCGGATCGCCGCGCAGGGACTCGAGGTCCGGATCGCTCGCCGCCCAGATGCGCTGTCGCTCGCGCGCACCGTCCTGCGTGCGCACCTCGGCAAAGTCCCGCGCGAGATAGTCGAGCGCGAGTTCGCGCTCCCCGAGCAGCGCCCACGTGCAGGCGAGGTTGTAGTAGTTGGCCGGAGTGACGCGCAGGTCCGCAAGCGCCGCGCGCGCTTCCGCGGCCTGTCCGGCGCGCGCGCGATAGCACGCGAGCAGGACCTTCATGAAGTCGCTCTGGTCGAGGTCGTACGCTCGCTCGAAGTACTCGAGCGCCTTCGCGGGTGAGCGCAGCTTCACGTTCGCGTTGACGGCGAGGCTGGTGAGCATCCCAGCGCGCTGGGCTCGCACGAGCCGGGCCCCGGCCGCATCGTCGCGCTGCTCGACCTCGCGTGCGGCGCCGTCGAGTCGCTCGAGCGCGCGCTGAAACACGACTTCCGCCTCCGACCCGCGCTCGAGGTCCATGAGCGCCCCACCTTGCGCGGACTCGGCCGCCGCGAGATAACGCGCGAGGTTGAGTTCGCCGAGCGTGCCGCGCAGGGCCTCGAGGTCCGTCGCCGCACGCTCGGCGACGCGCCGCGCCGTCTCCGCGCGTCCTTGCTCTCGCGCTCGTTCCGCGTACTGGAGCCCCGCGCGCGACACGCCGCGCTGGCGCAGCAGGGCAGGATCGCCCTCGGCCTGCTCGCGTTCGAACATCCGCAGGACCTGCGAGCGCAGCACGTCGAGCTCGACGAGCCGCGTGGGATCGCGCGCGATCGCGGCGCGGTCGAGTCGCTCGGTCTCGCGGTCGATCCATCCCAGCGCCGACTCTCGGCGTGCCGACTGGGTCTCCGCGAGCAGCTTGCGGCGCGCCGGATCTTGGAGCGGCTGCCCGAGGCGCGACTCGACGTCCGAGTAGGGCTCGAAGCCCGGCAGACCGCCCCCGCAGGTGGAAGCGAGGGCGCGGCACAAGTCGAGCTCGAGCTCGAGCGCGCGCTTTCCGAGCGCGTCGCCGCCCAGCACGAGCGCAGTCGGTCCCAGCGGATGCTGCAGCAGCTCGTCGTGCGAGAGCGACATGTTCCAGGAGACGCGCGACACTTCCAGCTGCACTTCGAGCAATGCGAGGTCCGCGGCGCGCGCGAGCTCGAGTACCGCGAGCGAGCCGGACCGCGCGCCGCCCTGAAGGGCGACCAGCGTGCGCCACAACGGCACAAGCGCCGACAGCAGGAGGTCGTCCATGCGCTGGGCATCGAAGTCGTCGCGATCATCCCGCCCGCGCAGGTCCCAGCGCTCGCGGCGCAGAGCGGCCAGCGCGCACTCGGCGTCCGAGAGCGGCTCCTCGCATTCCGCGCCGCGACCGAGCGCCACGAGTGCGGCCACGGAGAACAGCCGCGCCCGCGCTCTCAGCGTTCGCGAACGCGGGTCGTTCGTGAGCGGCGAGCGGGCTGCGAGCGCGCGCGACAGCTCGAGTGCCCGCTGCGCCCCACCACTGCGGCCGAGCTCCAGCGCAATCCGACGCGACGCGAGCGCCCCATCGTCGAGACCGCTCGCGGAGAGCGCTCCCAGCAAGTCGGCGCCGCGTCCAGACTCGCCCAGCGTCTCGCAGCGATCGACAAAGCGTTCGAGCGCGATGGCCGCGGCCGCTCGCACGCTCGCCTCGGGGTGACGCGCCGCAAGCAGGAACACGGCGCGGTCCGCCACGCTGGAGCCTCCAGATGGCACGTCCGCGAGGGCCGCGCCGCTCGCGCGCACGATCTCGGCGAGGGCCTCACCCCGCAGGTCGCGCGAGGCGCCGCTGGCAGCGCCCGTCGCAAGCTCGCACAGCACGTCGCGCGCGCGCCCATGGCCGGCGAGTCGCGCCGCGAGCGCGCGCTGCTCGTCGCCCACGCTCGCGAGCAT
>SXKQ01000142.1 GCA_005778045.1 Planctomycetia bacterium | reverse complement strand
CGCCGCTCGCGCCGACGGAGCCCTGCTGCGGCACCACCGGCACGAAGCCCGCGTTGAACTGCGCCACGAGCGCCTCGAACAGCTCGACGCGCACGCCCGAGTGGCCGCGCGCAAGGCCGTTGAGTCTCAGCACCTGCGCCGCGCGCACCTCGGCCTCCGGCATCGGCTCGCCGACGCCGCAGCAGTGCGAGAGCACGAGGTTGCGCTGCAGCGTGACGAGGTCCGCACGCGGGATCGCGATGCTCTTGAGCTTCCCGAAGCCCGTGGTGAGCCCGTACACGATGTTGCCGGCCTCCACGTGGAGATCGACGAGCGCGCGCGCCGCAGCGACGGCTCCGCGTGCCGCGGGCGCGAGCTCGAGCCGCACGGGCTCGCCGCGCAGGAGCGGCAGGAAGTCGTCGAGGCACAGGGACCGACCGTCGAGAATGAGCATCTTCAAGCGCGGCGATGATAGCGCCGCAGCACCCGCCGCTTCAGCGCCCGCCGCCGCCCGTAGGCGCGAGAAACGACGGCAGGGAGCGGCCTGCCCGCAGCAAGGTGTCCGCGTCCTGCCCCGCGATCGCGCCCTCGGGCAGTTGGATGTCGAGCGTGCGATCCTGCAGCAGATCGAATTCCTCCTGCCCGCTGCGCACGAGCGAGCGGCCATTCCACGACGCGCGCACGCGCCACGTGCCGGTGCCGAGCCCCGGGACCGGGAGCGGCTCGTCGGCGGGCAGCACCACCTCCTCGCGCGGCTTGCCCCCGATCGAGACCACCACGGGCAGCCCTTGCTTGCGCCCCGGGAACACGAGGCTCACCGCCGCACGCCCCGACTCCGCGGGCGCGAGCACGAGCTCGACCTGCGTGTCCGCGGCGGTCACCGCCCGGCCGCCCCACAGCTTGCCGTCGGCGCTCTCGCCCCACAGGTAACGCACCTCGCCGAGCTTCGGCCAGCTGCCGAACACGAACTCGCCGTTGAAGTTGGTGCGCGCCTCGCTCGCGCCCGGCGGAAAGCTCGGGAGGATCTCCTCGTCGAGCACGCGCGGTAGCTGCTCGAGGTACTGCAGCGTGGCCGCGGTGCGATCGGGGGCCTCGCACACGATGCGCGCACCCTCGAGGCGGCGTCCCCGCCCGTCGACGGCGATGCCGGCGAAGGCCGGCCCGGGCTCGAAGACCACGCTCACCTGCTCGACCATGCCCGGGTGGAGGAACGCGAGGGTCGACTCGGGCTCCGCCTTGGCTCCATCGAGGAACACGCGCACGGTGAGCCGGATCGGCGGCAAGTCAGCGAGGCGCAGCGTGGTGCCGGGCCGCACGCGCGCGGGGCTGACGCGGTGCCAGGGATAGGAGCGGTTCATGCCGCTCACCTCGGGCAACAGGATCACGACGGCGTCCTCGCGCGAGCCCACGCGCGAACCGAGCGTGAGCTCGAGCGCCGCCGCCGGCTGCATCGTGAACGCGTAGCGCCCGAGCGCCGTCACGCGCCCCGCCGCGACCGACACGCGCGCCGACTGCGTGGCGAAGCCTTCCTTGCGCAGCACGAGCTGCACCACGTCTCCTCCGGGAGTGGCGCCGAAGTGCGCGACGCCTTGCTCGTTCGTGCGCACATGCGAGCCGTCGAGCTCGACCTCGACGCCCTCGAGTCCCTTGCCCTCGCGATCGAACACCTGACAGTAGAACTGTCCCGGCAGGTCGTAGCTGACGTTGAGTTCCGCGGTCAGGCCCACGCGCAGTTGGACCTCACGCACGGACTCGTAGCCTCCGGCCATGACGCGCACCTCCGCGAGACCCGGATAGAGATCGAGCGCGCCATACTCGCCGCGTTCGTTGGTCGCGAGCACACGCCCCGCATTCGCGCCGCCGCTGAACGCGACGCGACCCTGCACGCCCGACTCTCCGAAGGCGAGTCGCCCGCGCAGCCGCGCCGTCGCGCCGCTGCCCATGGCCGGCACGCCCTTCGCGCGCGGGATGTGCGCGCCGCGCACGAGCTCGAGCTCGACCTTCACCGGCCACGCCACGCTGGTCTCGGCCTCGCGGCCCTCGACGCGCGCGGGGCCCGACAGCTCGACCTCGACGGGCGCGGACAACTCGCCCGGGCTGGGCGGGGCGGGAGACGCCGCTCCGAGGTCCACCGCTGCCTCGGCGCCCTGCCCGGGCGCGCTCTCCGGCTTGTCGCGCAGGACGACGAGCAGGAGCAGCGCGAGGGCAAGCGCGGCTCCGCACAGGAGCAGCAGCAGCGTCTTGGACTGGGTCTTCGCCATCGTGCGGATCGCCGGCCCCGAGGGGCCCGGTGGCCAGAGGATAGGGTCGAGCGCGACCCGGCGCCCAGAAGGGACTGAGGCGCGCTTGGACGACGGGCCGGCGCGCTTCCTCTGGGAGCCCGCTCCGACCCGCGTTGCGCTTCGGCGCGCCGTTCCTATCCTGTTGGGCCCGCGAAGTTCCGTCACGGCCCCCCGAAAATCGCCCGTCGAGGCTGAACGCCAGCCCACAGGCAGCCCGCCATGAAAACCTACAAGGTGATCGAACTGCTCGGAGACGGGATCTCCGCCGAGCTCTCCACGGCGGTTCACGCTCTTTCCTCGACCTTGCCCTGCGCGCTCGACTTCGTGCAGGTCGACCTGTCCGAGGCAGCACGCGCCCGGGGAGGCGCTGCGGTATACGACGCGGCGGAGACGGCCATGCGGGCGCACAAGGTCGCGCTGAAGTACCCCACCACGACCACCAGCGAGGACCTCTCCCCGAACAAGGTCCTGCGCGAGCGCTGCCAGTTCTCCGTGATCCACCGCCCGGTCGTCACGATCCCCGGCATCGCCACCAACTTCGCGAGCTCGATCGACATCGACGTGGTGCGCATCGGCACTGGCGGCACCTACGACGACGCCGGCCGCCGCATCGGGCCCGATACCGCGGTCAGCCTGCGCGTGATCGAGCGCCTGCCCTCGCGCCACGCCGCGCGCTTCGCCTTCAAGCTCGCGATGCTCAAGAAGTGCGGCGTCGTGTCGAGCTCCAAGTACACGATCCAGAAGGGCACGGACGGGCTGTTCGAGGAGGCCTGCGGCCACGTCGCGCAGGACTATCCGGGCATCCCTTACCGCCGCGAGCTGTTCGACTCGATGCTCGCGAGCATCATCATGCGCCCCGAGCGCTACCAGGTGATCGTGACCCCCAACGAGTACGGGGACTTCCTCTCGGACATGCTGTGCGGCCTGATCGGCTCCGTGGGCTTAGGCGACAGCGCGAGCTACGCCTTCGCCGACAACGGCACAATCACGCTGGCGATGTTCGACCCGGCCGGAGGCACCGCGCCGGACATCGCGGGCAAGGGCCTGTGCAACCCGACCGCCGCCCTGCTTGCGCTCGCCTCGCTGCTGCGTCACGTCGGCGAGCTGGACGCGAGCAAGGCGCTGCGCACGGCGCTGCTCGACGCCATCGCTCAGGGCGAGAAGACCGCCGACATCGGCGGCAAGCTCTCGACGGAGCAGTTCACGCAAGCTGTCATGCGCCGCGTGAACGCAGCGTTGCCGCGGAGCTGAGCGTGCCACGCGCGTGCGCGCTCACCCGTGCACGAAGACCCGTCACGCCGCGCCCAGCGCTGTCGTGACCGCGGCGAGTGGCAAGCCGATCCTGAGGCAGGCGAAGAACCCCATCCCGCCCACCTCGCGGCCGCGCTCGGCGCCGATCACGTCGGCGACGCCGCCGAGCAGCGTGAAATTGCCCACGAAGGTGGATGCCATCGCAAGCAGCTCCGAGGCCAGCTCACGGATCTCGAAGCGCACGACCTCATCCTGCACGAGGAGCATGAATGGCAGTTTGTAGACGAAGTTCGAGCCGGCGAGGAGCAAGCCTCTCGACCGCCACGCACCGATCGCCCCCACCTCGCCCGCCACGAGCGGCCAGCGTGCGAGGAACCACTCGGTCGCGCCGCTGCGAGCGAGGCCTGCGATCACCACCGAGAGCCCCACGAAAAGCAGCGGCACCGATCAGTCGATGCGCTCCCACGGGTGGCTCGTGTCGGAGCGCTGGACGAACATCAGCGCGGTGAAGCCGCTCGCGACGGTCCAAGCGAGCTCTGCACCGAGCAGGTACGCCACCACGGTCAGAGCGAGGACGCCCAGCGTGATCGAGTTGCGCGCTTCGAGCACGCGCGACGTGACGAAGCGCGGCAGCTCGAGCGCGAGCTCGCGCCGGAACATCCACGCGAGCAGTGCATTGGCGAGCGCGAGCAGGAACGGCAATGACGGCGGCCGCAGGAGTTCATCCACGCCACGACGAGCGGCCTCCGAGCATGCACACTGCGTCGTTCGTGATGACGGCCGACTGGATGCCCGCACACCAAACCAGCGTACTCAGGGACCGCTCTGCGCTTCCGCGGCGCGCCGCGAGCGCATCGGCCGAGCGATCGAGAAAGCCCTCGGTGGCGAGAAAGCCGCCGATGCCCATGAGGCCAAAGAGCGGCAGTGTCCCGCCACGGATCGCCTCAAGCGCCTCGTACGGGGCGAGCACGCCGCGCCGCACCATCGTCAACGCACCATCGTCACCACAACATCGACACAGCACGGGCAAGCGCGCCCGCGGGACGAACCAGCGGAGGCCACGCCGGGCGGCGTGCTGCGATCAGCAGGTACGTGAGGGTGAAGATCGCGACCCCGAGAGCCATCGAGAAGCGCTCAACGCGTCGCCAGCGCCGCGCGCACGAGTGCCGCCACGAGGAACAGGGCGCCCAGCGGGACCAGCACGATGCCGAGCGAGGGATCTCCTTCGCTGTTCAGCACGCCCCCGAGGAAAAAACCGACCGGCATGAGCACCGCGCCGAGACGCAAGTCGCGTGCGATCGACGCGTGACGCTCGCTCGCGAGGTGACGCTCCGCAACGGCGACGAAGCCGATCAGCAGCAGCGCGAGCAGAGTTCCATGCGCGTGCGCGAGGCGCCACATCTCGCGGCGCACCGCACTCTCGATGAATCCGCGCACCTTGAAGGCGTGCAGCGCCTCGAGCACCAGACCGAGCGGCAAGCTCGTCGCCAGCAGGATCCAGCCGGTGCGCAGCGCCTTCGCGACGCTCGTGGGTTGCGTGTCGTTCATTCGCCGATCGAGATCACGTGGTCTGATTGCAGGTCCAGCAGCTGCACGATGCGCTCGAGGTCGACGGCAAAGTGCTCATCAATCAGCTGGCCGGGACGCGGCGCAGCGCAACGAGCAGCCGCTCGCGCACGCAGCAGCTCCAGCAGGCGCAAGCTGGCGTCGCGCCGCTCCTCGGCGGTCCCGAATACGTCGTACCTGGCCAGTTCCCCCGCCAGCCCGAGATCGAGCTCGCGCTCGAGTCGCTCCAGCGAGCGGCGAGCGAGCGTGCGAATGCTCGGGTAGCCGTCCCCGAGCGCCACGACGAGGCTCGCCACGGCGAATGCGCGTTCCCGCGGAGGCTCTGCCGCGTCCTCCCGTCCGAGCTGACGCGCGTAGACCGCGCGCTGCACCGCATCGCCCGCATGGAGCGAAACGAGGGCTTCGGGCACGTCAAGGGGAGCTCGGTCCGGCCGCGAGCGCGGCGCCTCGTAGCGCTCGCCCCACCACGTGCGCATCGCTTGCGCAGCCCACGGCGCCGTCTCGCCGAGGTGACAGCTCGTGCACGCATTCGGCCGTCCCGCTTCGACGTCTCGGCGCACATCGGGCACCTCGATGCGATGGCTGCGGTGAATGTCGAGGATCCCGTACACCAAGCGCGGCATGTGGCATTCGAGGCAGCGCGAGCCGCTGCTCTCGGGCGCGTGGTGCGTGTGAGCGCTCACATCGCGCGCGATTTCATCGTGGCATTGCGTGCAGGCGCGGTCCCCGCGCAGCTCGGGCTCGAGTTGCCCATGCACTTCGCCGGAGTGCATCGAGTGGCAGGAGCCGCAGGTGAGTTCCCCACCCTTCACGCACGGCGACTGCGTGACGCCGAGGTACTCGTACGCCGTCAGTCGCGCCGTGCCGTCGCTCCAGAAGCGCTCGCTGAACAGCTCCGGACGCTTCGACGAGACGCTCGGTGTCTCGCGCGTCACGGGCGTGACGTGGCCACGCAGCTCGTCCCCGGGCCGGAACGATGGACCGCGGTCGAGAAACTCGGACAGTCGCTCGAGCGGATCCGGCAAACGCTGCGAGTGGCACTGGCCGCACAGCGCGAGCGACTCAGCCTGCGCGAGCTCGCTCGGATTCACGATGGCCAGCGTGCCGGACTCTGTCGCGAGGCGCGCGAGCGGCGAGGCCATGCGCCGCACGTGCTCCTCGCCCGGCCCATGGCACGCCTCGCAAGCGATGCCGAGGTCCGCGACGCGCGTCGCGAAGCGCCGCTCGCTCTCCTCCAAGCGCGGCTGTACGCCCGTGTTGTGGCAGAAGACGCAGTTGTCGTTCCAGCTCGCGGCGTGTGCATCCCAGCGCGTGTCGTCGGGCTCGAGGAACACGCCGTTCAGGTGCATCCAGCGTCGCTCTCCGACGTGCCACAGGATCGGAAGCCGCCGCAGCTCGCCGCCCTCGCCCTCCCCGACGCGCTCGAAGTACTGCTGGTAACGATTCGAACCGACACACAGCGCGACCTGCGCCTCGCGCTCGCTGACGCCACCGGGGATTCGCATCCAGAACCCTCCGTCGCGCTCGAACGGCACCGCGCTGCGTCCGTAGAACTCGACCGACCGGCCGTCGAAGTGCCCGAGCACGCTGTCGCGATCGGGCAGCTGCGTCATCGACGCATGAAACGTGCGCTCCCAGCTCGCGTGGTGGTCGGGATGGCAGGCGGCGCAGCTGGCGGCACCCTCGTAGTCCGCAGCGCGCTCGCGCAGCGGCTCGCCCGCTGCGACGGCCACGGGGTCCGGTCCCCACACCAGCGCGAGCGCCACCGCAAGCGGTGCGACGCACAAGGTGCTGATGACCCGGAAAATCCTGCCCACCGACATATCTTAGGAAGCGTTGGCCGGGAGTCGAGCGCGCGCCCGCTCCGACCCTGCGGTGTACCCTTCGAAGCGGGGTTCCGGGCTCGGGAGCCGCGCGCCCCATGTCCCGCCTCCGTTCCACTCAACTCTCACCTTGGGCTCTCGCCTGCGCGGCGCTCGCGCTCGCCGCGAGCGTGCAGGATCCGGCACCCCGAGCGCCGCGACGGCCAGCCGCGGCGTACGCGACGCGGCCATCCGCGACGGAGCTGCCGGACACGCCGAGCGTACCGCGCATCCTGCCCGCTGGCGTCCGCACCGCGCCCGGTACGCCGCGCAAGTCTGCGTTCGAGGCCACCCTCCCTCGCGATCGCGAGCAGGTTCACGTTCAGCCGCTCGACGCCGCTCTCTGGGCCCGCGGCGCCAACTGGAAAATGTCCTTCGAGCGGGGCACGGCGAGCTTCTATCCGTTTCTTTCCTCGGCCGCGCCGCGCACCGAGGGCATCGCGTTCTCGCTGCGCAATGTACACATCGGATCAGGCTTGCTCGACTTCGACGCGCTCGCCACGGCGACGGGGGACGAGCATCGCATCGAATTCGATCGTGGCGCCCTCGTGGAGCGCTACGACCTTGCACCTCGGCTCGTCGAGCAGTCGTTCCACTTCACGGAGCTTCCCGAGCGCGGCGAGCTGGTTCTCTCGCTCGATGCGTCGAGCGAGCTGATCGCGCGCCGAGCCGACGACGGCTGGCGCTTCGAGTCGCAGCATGGCTACGCGCTCTACGGACCCGCGCTGGCGCTCGATGCCGCAGGTCGGACGCTGCCGCTCGAGACGACGTTCGAACACGGCGTGCTCTCGATCCGCGTGCCAGCCGAGTTCGTTCATGCCGCCGCCTTGCCGCTGGTGATCGACCCGGTGCTGGCGTCCTTCGGCATCGAGGCCTCGCCCACGGATGCGCTCGCGCCCGACGTGAGCTACGACGCAAACGGCGGCTCGGTGCTGCACTGCTGGGAAGAGATCTTCAGCGCCAGCGACCACGACGTGTGGGCCGACGCCTACGACCCTGCCGGGAATCCGCTCTACCGCGGAGACTGGATCGACGCCACGGCGGCCTATTGGGGGCATCCGCGCAGCGCGAGCGTCGGCTCGAATGACCGCTTCCTGATCGTCGCGCACGTCGTGAATGCGACCACCGGCCGCGTCGAGATCTGGGGCCGCACGCGCTCGCGCAACACCGCCCTGCTCGGGGCCCCGTTCAAGATCACGGGTGCGTCCGGCTTCGACGTGCTCTACCCCGACGTCGGCGGCGACCCCTATCCGACGGGTCCGAGCCACTTTCTCGTGACGTACGAGCGCGTTTGGAGCTTCGGCGCCGACCACGACGTGCACGCTCGTCTCGTGAGCGACGCGGGCGTGCTCGCGAGTGCACCGATTCAGGTCGATGGCACGATCAACACGCTCGACACGGCCATTTCCATCTCGAAGAGCAACGGCTCGGAGGCATGGAATCTCGCATGGCAGCGCCGCAGTCCATCCGGCGGCAACGACATTCTCGGTGCGCGCGTCGCATGGGATGGCATCGTGATCGCGCCGACGTTCCCGATCGCCGTGGGCCCGCTGGACCATACGGCTCCGTCCGCGAGCTCGTGCGCGCAGGGTTCCTCACGCTGGCTGTGCGCCTACGAAGAGGACTTCGGCACGGACCGCGACATCCTCGCCAGCGGCCTCGACGGCGCGAGCGTGCTGCGCAGCGCGAACCTGAGCTTGTACGACGGCAACTTCGTGGGACAGGACCAGTGTTCGCCCTGCGTCGACTCGGACGGCACCCACTTCGCGCTCGCCTACTCCGAGCTCTACGGCAACTCGCCGGTCGACTACGACGTGTACGTCAGCGAGGTGCTCTTCAATGGCACATCGCTCGCCGTTCTCGCCGCACACCAGCCGGTCTTCCAGACCGATGGTCCCGAGGTCGAGCCCGCGCTCGCGGCGCGCGAGTCGGGACAGCAGTCGCAGTCCACGCACGACTATGCGCTCGCGTGGCATCGCGCACCCGATGGCGTGCAGTTCGCGAGTGATGACATCGTGGGTGCCCAGTACCGCGGCACGAGCGGTGGCCTCGTCGCTAGCTACTGCGACGGCGCGGCCGTGACCTGCCCGTGTGGCAACGGCACCTCGACCACCGGTGGCTGCCCAAACTCCGTCACGTCCGCTGGCGCGCGACTCACGTGGAGCGGTGAGCCTTCCACGACGCAGGACACCCTGCAGCTGTTCGTCGCGGGCCTGCCGGGCGGCACGACGGCGCTCTTTTTCCAAGGCACGGCGATGAACGGAACGCTCGGCTCGGTCACGGGCGACGGGGTGCGCTGCGTGAGCGCCCCCGCCACGCGCCTCGCCATGCGCACGGCCAGCGTCACGGGCGGCGCGCTGTTCCCCGCGGTCGGCGACGCGAGCATCTCCGTGACGGGCGCGGTGCCTGCGAGCGGCACGACGCTGGTCTACCAAGTCTGGTATCGCAACTCCGCCGCGCACTGCGGTCCGAGCACGACGAACCTGTCGAACGCGCTCGTCGTCGCGTGGACGCCCTGAGCGCGCGCTACAGCGCGATGAAGCCGCTGACCTTCAGCGCGATCACGCCGACGCCCATCAGGCTCTCGCCAGCGATCAGTCCCGACGCGACCGGAACGATGAAGCGCTCTCCGACCGTGCGCCATTGGCGGCGGACGAGCTCCGCGAGCGCACCGCCGAGGAACATTGCGAGCCCATTGCTGCCGGGGATCACCATGGCGATGCCGAGGCCCGAGGGCGAGGGCACGAAGGGTTTCATACCCTTGGGCGCGAGCTTCTCGAGCAGCGCGAGCGCAAGTCCGAGCGTCGCGCCGATGGCGATGCCGATGCGCGCTTCGCTCCCGAGCGCACCGAATCCGTTGACGAAGATCTCCGACACGCCAGCCCACACGAGGCAGCCCGGCGCCGGCCACTCGTCGCTGCCGAGCGCCGCGGGATCGGGGATCAGCAGGTTGAAGGCGGGCACGATCAGCGCCGCTCCCGCCGCGACGCCGAAGAGCTGCGCGTAGAATTGCACGCGCGGGTTTCCGCCGAGCAGCCAGCCAGTCTTGAGCGTGGTCAACAGGTCCGCCGCATGCAAGCCGATGCCGCCGGTCACGTTGGCGCTCATGATGTTGCCCGCGAGGTTGCCCGGCACGAGCGCTCCAAAAACGCCCTGCGTCACGGGCCCGAGCGCCTTGGTCGGAGTGACGTCGGTGTCGCCGGTGACGCGCGCCGCGATGAAGCCCATCACGACCGCGAGCGGCACGGCGATCACGCCCGCCCACCAGGGAATCGCGAACAGGTAGCCCATCAGGAACACGACGACCGGCGCGAGCACGAGAAAGCCCGCGGGGAACCACCAGGCGGGGCACTCGACCTCGTCCATCGGGTCCTGCGCGCCGCCGCCGCGGCCGAAGATGCGCGCGAGGCCACTGAACGAGCGCACCACGCTGCGCCAGTCGAACAGGAACGACGCGAGCCCCGAGGCGACCAGCATCGACGCGCCCGGCCACACGGTCCACTCGACGATCTTCTTGTACGAAACGGTCGTGATCACGCCGTCGGCGACGAGCGACGGTGCCAGCACGCCGTAGGTCAGCACGCTGCCGAGGAGCAGCGACCACGCCGTGCGGAAGCTCATCAGTGCGCCCGCACCGAGCAGCACGACCTCGCTTTTCAGCTCGAGCGTCCACTCGGCCGCCTTGCGCCCTGCGATCGAGAACCCGAGCGGGATCTTGGCCGGCACGTTGAAGGGCATCCACACCAGCTTGGCCTCGCGGAACCAAGTCAGCAGCGCGGCTCCGGCCGCCGCGATTGCCAGCGCGCGCGCCTTGAGCGCACCCTCGCCCGCGTTGCCACCGTGCAGCGTCTCGAGCGTCTCCGCCGTCGCGGTGCCGGTCGGGAACGCGAGTTGCTCCTTGTTGATCAGCTGACGCTTGATCGGGATCGCCGCGAACACGCCGAGCGCCGCGATCAGCGCGAACCAGCCGATCATCGGCAGCGTCTCCGGACGCTGCAGCCCCTGGTGCGTCGCCACCATCATCAGGAGCGCGCCGTAGGCCGCCATGTTGCCGCCGCCGGTCATGTAGCCCGCTCCCGACGCGACCGTCGTGAGCGCATTGTTTTCGAGCGTCGTGAGCGGCTGGCGCACCACCCCGAGCGCCTGCAGCCCGCGGAACAGCGAGAAGGCGAGGATGCCTGCGGTGATCGTGACCCCCATCGACCAGCCGGTCTTGAAGAACACGTACAGGTTCGAGAGGCACATCACGCAGCCGAGCAGCATGCCCACGACCACGGCGCGCACCGTGAGCTGCGGCACGCCCTGCTTGCGGAGGTTGCGCAGCCAGTTCGCCTCGGGATCGAGCGTGTCAGTTTCGTGCATGGCGGTTTCGAGAAGGCCTGCGGGCGGGAGCCACGGGGTGCGAGCCTACGCCAGCGTCCGGCGGCCCGCCACGCGCGAGCCCCCCGTTTGCGGCTACCGTGGTACCCTCTCGGATCTGGTGTTTCGCACTCCTGTTCGCTCCCACCCCGCACTCCCCCCGATGAACGCCCTCCGCACTGCGCTCCTCCTAGCCGCCCTGCCGCTCCCCGCCTTCGCCGGCACCCGCTACGTCGACGCGGGGCTCACCACGGGGCTCAACAACGGCGCGACCTGGGCCGACGCTCACCGCGGGCTCCAAGGGCTGCAGGCCGCGCTGGCGGCGTCCGTCGCCGGCGACGAGATCTGGGTCGCCGATGGCCTCTACACCCCGAGCGCCGGCACGCGCACGGTGTCGTTCCAGCTCAAGAACGGCGTGACCATCTACGGTGGCTTCGCCGGCGGCGAGACGAGCGTGGCACAGCGCAACCCGCTGCTCAACGTCGCGATCCTCTCGGGCGACCTCGCGGGCAATGACGCGAGCCTCGTCTTCACGGACAACAGTTACCACGTCCTCAACGGCAACAACACCAACTCGACCGCGGCGATCGACGGCTTCACGGTCACGGGCGGCAACGCCAACGGCACCGGCAACGACGACCGCGGCGGCGGCATCCTGTGCACCGTGGGCACGGGCCCGACCGTGCGGCGCTGCCTGTTCATCGCCAATCGCTGCACCTTCGGCGGCGGAGCCGGCTACATCAATTCGTCGAGCCCCACGTTCACGGACTGCACCTTCGATTCGAACCTCGGGGGCTCCTACGGCGGCGCCTTCGACATGGCGACGAGCGTCGGCGCAACCTTCGATCGCTGCGTGTTCCGCAACAATCGCGCGTTGCGCGCCGGGGGCATCGAGATCTTCGGCTCGAGCCCGGTCAAGGTCTACAACTCGCTGTTCGTAGGCAACCAGTGCACCGGCACGGGCGGCGGTGGGGCGATCTACGTCGCTAGTTCCGCTGCCCAGATCCGCAACTGCACGATCGTCGGCAACAGCGCGACCGCCGTGGCCTCGGGCGGCCTGCTCGTCAGCGGCGGCTCTCCGTCCGTGACGAACTGCATCTTCGCTGCCAACACGGGCACCGCCGGCGTGACCGTCGGCGCGCAGGTGAGCGCGGGTGTCTCCGTGACCTACACGATGATGCCGTTCGCGTACGCCGGCACCGGCAACATCAACGCCACCCCGACGTTCGCCCCCTGCGGCCTGCCGCCCTATCGGCTCGCCGCCAGCAGCGCGGGCATCGACGCGGGCAACAACGCGGGCCTGCCCGCTGGCACGGCCGCGGACCTCGGCGGCTTCCCGCGCTTCGTCGACGTCCCCACGGTCGCCAACTCGGGCGCTGGCACGGCTCCGATCGTCGACCTAGGGTGCTTCGAGACGGATGTCGACTGCAACGGCAACGGCAACCCTGATCCCTGCGACATCGCCAGCGGTACTTCGCTCGACGTCAACGGCAACCGCACTCCCGACGAGTGCGAGTGCCAGGGCGGCGTGACTCCGACCGTGTATTGCTCCTCCAAGCTCAACTCGCTCTTCTGCACACCGACGATCGGCTTCTCGGGCTACGCGAGCGCCTCCAACAACAACGCGTTCGTGATCACCGCCGCGAGCATCATCAACCAGAAGTCGGGTCTCCTGTTCTACGGCTACGCCCCGGCGGTGACGCCGTTCCTTGGTGGCACGCTGTGCATCGCGTCCCCGATCCGCCGCACGGCCACGCAGAGCTCCGGTGGCGCGGCCACGGGCTCGAGCTGCACAGGCGCATACTCGTTCAACTTCAATGCCTACATCGCCAGCGGCGCCGACCCGCTGCTGCAGACCGTCGGCCAGACGGTGCGCGCGCAGTGGTGGAGCCGCGATCCGCAGGACCAGTACACGACGAGCCTCACCAACGCGGTCCAGTTCGCGATCTGCCAGTGAGCGCTGGCGAGCAACCCGAGCGAACGGGCAAGCCGGTGGAACGCGGCGAGGCGGACTCGTCGCGCGACACCGAGGCGTGCCCCGACGTGGCGCCGACGCCTCGGCCCGTCCTGCGCATCGCGAAGCTCGGCCACGACCTCGACGAGTCGGGCGGGCACTGAGACATGCGCACGGCGGTCGTGCTCAATCAGGACCAGATGGGCCACGGGGATCGCGCGCTGGGACAGCGCATCCTCGGGACCTTCCTGCGCAAGGCGATCGCGCTGCGCGACCTCGACGCGATCGTGATGTTCAACTCCGGGGTGCGGCTCGTCGCGGCCGACTCTCCGGTGCTGGCGGAACTCACGCTGCTCTACGAGCGCGGAGTCGACCTCGTGCCCTGCGGAACCTGCCTCGAGCACTTCCAGGTGCAGCCCGCGGTGGGCCGCGTCTCTGACATGGACACGATCCTGCGCGAGCTCGACGCGGCGGCGAAGGTCATCACGCTCTAGAGCAGTCCGCAGGCGCTCGAAAGCGCGCGGAAGCTTGAAGTGCGGGCAGCGCGGGACGAGGCTCCTCGCCCATGATCCAGTCCCAGAACTTCTCCAACCATCGCGCCATGCCTCCCGCCAGCTACATCGCGGCGGGTTTGGTGCTGCTCGTGTTCGCCGGCCGCTGCATCTGGCGCGCGGCGAACGAACCGAGCTTCGACGCGCTCCTAGTCGCGCTCGTCGCGCTGGCCTTGCTGATCGTCTGGAACGCCTCGCGCAGCCGCGCCATGGTCGTACAGGACCGCGTCATCCGTCACGAGATGCGCCTGCGCCTCGAGCGACTCTTGGGCGCGAGTCACCGCGCGGCGATCGAGCGCATCGGCCTCAAGCAGCTCATCGCGCTGCGCTTCGCGAGCGATACCGAACTCCCCGCGCTCGTCGAATCGGTGCTCGCCGGCAAGCTCGATCAGCCCACCGACATCAAGCGTGCCGTGCGCGACTGGCAGAGCGACACCCTGCGCGCATGAAGCCCGCGAGCGTGACGGAGAAGAAGCTCAAGCCCAGCCTCGCGTCGAGCTGGCGCGAGATGCGGCGCCTGCTCCACGAGCACCGCCATCGCCTCGCCCTCGGTCTCGGGTTCTTGCTCGTGAACCGGCTCGTCGGCCTCGTGCTGCCCGCGACCAGCAAGCTGCTGATCGACGACGTGATCGGCGCTGGGAAGGTCGAGCTGCTCGTGCCCCTCGCGCTCGCGGGCGGAGTCGCGACCATCGTTCAGGCCGCGACGGGCTACTCGCTCTCGCAGGTGCTCGGCGTCGCTGCGCAGCGTGCGATCAACGAGATGCGCAAGGAAGTGCAGGCCCACGTCGGTCGCCTGCCCGTGCGCTACTTCGACTCGACCCAGACGGGCGTGCTGATCTCGCGCGTCATGAACGATGCCGAGGGACTGCGCAACCTCGTGGGCAGCGGCATCGTGCAGCTGGTCGGGGGCACCTTGAGCGCCGTCATCGGCATCGGCGTGCTGTTCTGGCTCAACTGGCGCCTCACGCTGTCGATCCTAGTCGCGCTGGCGCTGTTCGGCATCGCGATGGGATGGGCCTTCAAGGTCCTGCGCCCCCTGTTCCGCGAGCGCGGGAAGATTCAGGGCGAGATCACCGGCCGGCTCAACCAGACACTCGGCGGAGTGCGCGTGGTCAAGGCCTACACGGCCGAGCCGCAGGAAGAGCGCGTGTTCGCGGCCAATGTCGACCGACTGTTCGACAACGTGCGCCGTTCGATGACCGGTGTCTCCGCCACCACGGCCTTCTCGACTGCGATCGTCGGGCTCATCGGCGTGCTGCTCACGATCTACGGGGGCCGCGCGATCCTCGACGGCACGATGACGCTTGGAGAGTTCGTGATGTACCTCGTGTTCATCGGACTCGTGGTCGGTCCGGTGGTGCAGATCGCGTCCATCGGCACGCAGATCACCGAGGCCTTCGCGGGCCTCGACCGCATTCGCGAGATCCGTGCCGTGGCGACCGAGGACGAGGGCGACGAGCACCGCGCGAGCTGTCCTGAGCTGCGCGGCGACTACGCCTTCGAGGGCGTGAGCTTCGAGTACGACGCGGGCAAGCCGGTCCTGCAGGAGATCAGCTTCCGGGCACCCGCGGGCTCGACCACCGCCCTCGTCGGCTCGAGCGGCTCGGGCAAGAGCACGCTGGCGAGCCTCGTGATGGCCTTCAACCGCCCGCAGACCGGGCGCGTGCTCGTCGACGGGCGCGACCTCGCCGGCCTGCGCCTGCGCGACTACCGCTCGCACCTCGGCGTCGTGCTACAGGACAACTTCCTGTTCGACGGGACCATCGCCGAGAACATCGCCTTCTCGCGGCCCGACGCCGCGCGAGCGGAGATCGAGGAAGCGGCGCGCCTCGCCCACTGCGACGAGTTCGTGACACGCTTCGAGCGTGGGCTCGACACCGAGGTCGGCGAGCGCGGCATCAAGCTCTCCGGCGGACAGCGCCAGCGCGTCGCGCTCGCGCGCGCAGTGCTCGCGAGGCCGCGCGTACTCGTGCTCGATGAAGCCACGTCGAGCCTCGACAGCGAGAGCGAGGCCCTGATCCAGATGGCTTTAGCACGGCTGCGCAGCCAGCGCACGACGTTCGTGATCGCCCACCGTCTCTCGACGATTCGCTCCGCCGACCAGATCCTCGTGCTCGAGGCCGGTCGCATCGTGGAGCGTGGCACGCACGGCGAGTTGCTCGCCCGCGGAGGCCGCTACCGCGAGCTGCACGACCGCCAGTACCGCTTCGAGGCGGAGCGCTTCGTCAACCCGGGCGAGGATCTCTCCCCCACCCAAGCCTGAGCCGCACGGGCGTCAGGGCTGGTAGGTCAGCGTCGCCGCCGGCGTCAGGAAGGTCGTCTTGCACGCCGTCGGGTCGCGGAACCAGCCCTGCACCTCGACGACCGAGCCGATGCCGAAGGGATTGCCGAGCGCCGTGGGATGGGCGAGCTGGAAGGCATTCCAGTCCAGCGTGAACGAGCCGCTGCAGCTGCCCGGAGCACCGCCCGAGTTGGAGGACAGCGTGCGCTGCGTCGGCGGACGCACGCACAGGAAGCTCTGGCCCTGCGCACTGCACCAGCTCTGCTGCTGCGAGCCGTTGATGCCGTAGAAGAAGATGCCCACGCGCTGTCCCTCGACCTGCGACAGCGTGAGCAGGCACGTGCCGGCGTGCGCCAAGTTGGGATTCGTCGGCGCCGAGAACTGCGGGATGCAGCCGCTCGAGGAGCCTGGCGCGAGCGGCGTGCAGTACACCTGCGGCACCGCGATGGCGCACGTGTCGATCATCAAGTCCCAGCGCACGAGCGTGCCGACGTCGAGCGCATGGTCATCGCGCCCCTCGAGCACCCAATTGCCGTTGGGATTCTGGCCGCGGAAGTTGTCGAACGAGCCCTCCGGCGCGAGCAGCGGGACGGTCACGAAGTCCTGATACACGTAGTCGCTCGGCGCGAGCGTGCTCGCGGGATCGAAGAGCGTCCCGTTGAATACATCGTCGAAGTTGCCGCTGCAGTCCGTCTGCACCGCCACGCGGGTTCCCGCCGGCGAGGTGAGGAACAGCTCGAGGTCGTCCGACCAGGTGTGCGGCACCTCGACGTACAGCCGGAGCTTCGCGATCGAGTTGCCGACCCCGCTGACCGTGAGCGTATCCGTCGCGACCCCGAGCGTGCCGTTGGCGTAGTCCGGGATGGGCAAGTTGGGCGAGCGAGTGTGCGTGGTCGAGGCCACCGTCGGCGCAGCCGGCACCGTCGCCAGCGCGAGCGACCAACCGGCGAGGCTCCCCGCCACCGTCGGGGTGTCGTCCGTCACCGTCAGGATCCAATTGCCGTTGGCACTGTCACCGCGGAATGCGGACAGCCGACCTTCGGGCGAGAGCGGCGTCGCGACCACGTTGGTGGTGTAGAAGCGATCCGTCGCCGGATCGTTGGCGTTGTCGTCCCAGAGCGTGCCGTTGAACACTCCCCCGGTGAAGCCGTTGTCCGTCGTGACGACGATCGTGCGGCCCGAGGGCGAGGTGAGCGTGACGTCGAGGTCCGCGCACGCGGCGTGGACGAAGAAGGTCGTCAGGTCGACGTCCCACAGGTAGCCCGACACTCCGGAGACGTTCGCGACGAACTGCGTCGGAGCGCCCGAGCCATACTCGGGAATCGCAGCGCCGCCGCCCGCGAGGAGCGTCGGCGGCGGCAGGGAGGGCGCACTCACGGACGTGATGGCGAGATCCCAGCGGTCGAGGAAGCCGACGTTGGTCGCGAGGTCGTCGGTGATCGCGAGCTTCCACGCTCCGTTCGGATTCTCGCCGAGGAACACGTCGAAGGAGCCCTCGGGCGAGGCCAGCGCGAGGGCGACGAGGTTGGTGAACAACGCATCGGTCACCGGCAGGAGCGCATCGGGATCGAAGCTCGTGCCTCGAAACACGTCGTCGAAGCTGCCTCCCCCGTCGGTGGTCACGACCACGGAAGTGCCGCTCGGGGAGATCAGGCGGATGTCGAGGTCGGCGTTGTAGGTGTGACGAATCTCCGTGTAGAGCACGACCGTCGCGATCGAGCCGCTCGCACCCGAGACCACGGCCGTGTCTGTCGTGAGCGCGTTGTCGGCGATGGCGAGCGCGGGGGAGCGCGTCACCGTCGTCGTCGTGCCTGCGGGCGCGCTGGCGAGGCTCGTGAAGCGCAGCGACCAGCTCGCGAGCGCCCCGGTGTTCGACGCGGCATCATCTTGGATGCGCAGCTTCCACGTGCCGTTGGGGTTCTCGCCACGGAAGGCCTGCAGGCGTCCTTCGGGCGAGAGCGGCGTGGCGACGGATAGGTTCGTGAACACGCGGTCGGTCACCGGGTCATTGGCCTGATCGTCCCACGAAGTGCCGTTGAACACGTCGTCGTTGAGGCCGCCATTGTCCGTGGTGATCACAACCTGAGTGCCGGCGGGCGAGATCAGCACGACGTCGAGGTCCAGGTTCGCGGTGTGCGTGAAGGCCGTGATCAGGTCGACGTCCCACAGGCTCGTGCCGAGCCCGCCGGCCACGAGCGAGAACTCGACCAGCGAGGTGGTCGGGATCGGGCCCGTGGTGCCAGCGAAGGACGCGCTCACGACGCTCGCGCCGCCGCAGGTCGGACCGACGAGGAACCGCGGGCCCGACGTCGGCTGCAAGCTCAGGGCGAGTTCGTGGCCCCAGCCCGCGTTGGCGGGATCATCACCCCCTACGCGCTGCGAGAGCTCCACATAGCTCGCTACGAGCTCATCGAGGCGCGCCTGCGGCGCACCCCCGGTCCGAGCCGCGTCGAGCTCCGCCGCGATGGAGAGCATGCGTTCGTGCACCGCCGCAGCGTCCTGCGCCCAACCCATCGACCCGAGAACTGCCGCCCAACCGAGGATCAGTGTGCCCTGCTTCATGACCGCTGCATGGTAGGCAGTCGGGGCTGGGGCGCTATCCTCTTGCACATGAAGCGCACGAAAAGCCGCCCCACGGAGCTGTTCCCCGAGAGCGAACCCTACCGCGAGGGCATGCTCCCGGTCTCCGACCTGCACACGATCCACTGGGAGGAGTGTGGCAACCCCAAGGGCACGCCACTCGTCTTCCTGCACGGCGGTCCCGGCGGCGGCATCGATCCCGTGTACCGGCGCTACTTCGACCCGAAGAAGTGGCGCATCGTCCTCTTCAGCCAGCGCGGCTGCGGCAAGAGCACGCCTCACGCGGAGCTGCGCGGTGGCCGGCTCAGGGCGAGGTGGCGGCGAGCTGTAGCTCGCGCACGAGCACGCCACATTCGGGCTTGGCGCGCAGCGGGGCGGTAAGGCGGGTCGACATGTCGAGCAGATTGG